>NZ_JAAHHX010000469.1:0-1827 GCF_010672065.1 Moorena sp. SIO4A1
ATTATCAGCTAATGCCTTGGATAGGGGCTTGAGGACAATGCAACCTGCTCCTTCACTACGAACGTAGCCATTGGCTGTGGCATCAAAGGCTTTGCAGCGACCATCGGGAGAAAGGGCTTTTAGCTTACTTAGGGCAATGTGACCAATGGGTGAAACGATAATATTCACACCCCCAGCCAAGGCTAAGGTAGACTCTCCATTCCAAAGACTCTGACAGGCCAGGTGAACTGCAACCATTGAGGAAGAGCAGGCGGTGTCGATTGCGATCGCAGGCCCTATAAAATTGAATAAATAGGAAAGACGACCAGCAGCAATATTCAAGGCATTACCGGTTAGATCGTATCCTTGGGGCTGAGTGGAATAATCTGGATGAGTGTAGCTGTAATCATGGTTGGAAATTCCCACAAATACTCCAGTTCGGGAGCCAGCCAAGTGGTCTCGCACCTGTCCTGCATCTTCCAGAGCTTCCCAAGCTACCTCTAGCAATAGCCGTTGTTGGGGGTCCATGGCAGTGGCTTCTCGGGGGGAAATGCCAAAGAAGTGGGGGTCAAACTGGTCTACTTGGGGTAAAAAGCCCCCGTAGCGAGAGTTCATTTTGCCAGGAGTATCTGGGTCAGAATCATAGAGGTCACGGAGATCCCAACGGGTTTTGGGGATTTCACTAATGGCATCGACTCCATCACATAATAATTTCCAAAAAGCCTCTGGATTTTCGGCACCAGGAAAACGACATCCAATGCCAATTATTGCTATTGGTTCCATCTTAAAAATCCTTTTAATTACAACGTTATAGTCTTGAAATTGAGTCTTATTGATTAGTCAATTTATGTGTGGCGTTTAATAATAGTCAAGACTAAAGTTATTGGGGAGCATCCCATTGCTGTAAATCTAGGCTCTAAATCAACGGCAATCCTATACTTAACAGCATTTTATTATGAGAATTTTTACAAATTGGGATGCTCATATTTATTGTTCAAGCTAGGAATCTTGAACTAAGCGCTGAGCAAGTTGATCAACACTTGGATAGTTAAAAATTAATACTGGATTAAATTCACGCCCAAGCCACTTTTCTAATCTTCCTAGCAAAATCAAAGCCTGGCTAGAATCTAAATCATAGTTATCAAAAGGTTCATTAATATCAATATCAGCCGGTTCCATTTCCAGACGCTCAGCTAACTGATCAATTAACCAATTTTGAATCTCGTCTTGAGTAAAAGTAATAGATTGGGTCATTTGCCTAACTCCGTTATTTTTTTCAGTGTGAATACAGTAAGCTTTGGTTTGGTTTGGATATCAATTATCCTGTCAGCCTGCAACAAGGTTTTACTACCTTTTGGTAATTGGTAATTGGCAATTGATAATAGCGGTAATCTTACCGAGCATCGATTACCAATTCCCCGACAATCTTTTGTTGCATCCCTTTTATAAAAGGGGGATAAGATTCAACTTGTTGTTCCAAGTTGTTCTATTAAGATGTCTGGCTCATTCAGAGAAGTTACGCAGCTATTTACAAAACTTTACAAGTTTTCTGCAATGGTAGTGAAAATCACCAGGGGGCGGGGCTTTGGGGAGATGGGGAGATGGGAAGATGGGGCGGGGGCGCGGGGCGGGGGCGCGGGGGGTGTGGGGAGATGGGGAGATGGGGAGATTTCATGTAGGGTGGGCAGTGGTTGAGACAGATCAGATTAGCTGACAAAGCTGGTTGGTAGCCACTTGCCACCATCGGTGTAGCCCCTGGCGAACAAAAACCACTGGGGTTGCTCAATCAAGCAATCAATATCAGTAGAGTGGGCATCCTGCCCGCCCGACCATCTCAGGAATCGGAGA
>NZ_JAAHHX010000047.1:0-51055 GCF_010672065.1 Moorena sp. SIO4A1
TTGCCATCTCCATCAGAGTCAAAAAGTTTGGCAATCTTGGGGTCTTTTAGTTGTTCCAAATTATTGATTTTGTATTGTTCAGCAGTTTTTTTATCTATCTGATAGCTTTGCAAACCATCAGCAATAATTACCCCCACCTTTTCTAATTTTTGGTCACCACCGTTTTCTAAAAAGAATTTGGTGTGTAGTTTTTCCCAATGAACACTGTAGAAATCCACGTCTCCATTGCTGACAGAAATGTGTGCCAGGGGAATACTAAGTTGTTTTATTGCTGCAGGTTTATAACCAACTTTTTCCAATCCAATATTGATGATTTCGGAAACAAATAAGGCATAGGTGGAAACGGAGGATGCAGAACGGACCTTTACTCCTTTACCTGCTGTGGATTGACTCCCATTTGGGGTCTGTGCTCCACAGGCGATTAAACTGAAGCATAAAGCTGCTGCTAAAATAGCACAAATAAATTTATTAATTTTCCTGATGGTCATTTCTTTGATTCTATTTGATCAGTTGCTCTGGAGATGTTACAGCTAGATTTTCCATGAAATTCTGGTAAGGCGCAATGCTGACTACGGACCATAGGGTGGAATGGGCATGTTGGTGGCATGGGCATCTTGCCTGTTTCATTTCCGGGCGGGCATCCTGCCCACTCTACTGCTATTGATTCGCGCAGCGGGCAGGATGCCCACTCTACTGCTATTGATTAGACCTCTTGCAAAAGTATTTTTCTGATAGTATTTACGTCAATTCTTGTCCACTGTTCCCAGATCCGCTGTTCCCTGTTCCCGACAACTGCCGCGAAGTCTAATCAAGAAAATCATGCTTTCTCTGCGTGTCTTGCTTTCTGTTCCTGGAGTTTTGCCCACAACGCTTCTCGACCGGGTTTAGGGGGCATTGTTGCAATGCGAGCAAAGTGTTCTCGATTCCGCTCTTCCCAATACTGTCGGTTTTCCTGTTCCTCCTGCAAAATAGTTTCATACTCTGCTTCGACTTGGCTACGATTGTCTTCAATGTATGACAGCGCAGCGCTTACTTGTTCCTTACTTAGGTTAAGAACATCGCCAATAAACTTGGGTGGATACTGAGCCGTGACATAATCCATCACATCGTAGAGGGTGATGCGTGTTCCGGCAATGGTTAATCCCCATTCTGTGCGTATTACTATAGCTGTGTTTCTATTAGAAACTGGAGCCATATCCATCGCTTCCTTAATGTATCTCTATTTTACGGAGTGTTGGGCGGCTGTGGTTACCTTGGTGCTTTACGCCAACCATTTGCGATCGCTTCTGACTCCGTGCAAAACCACCTTTCTCCCTTGGATGGATCGATAACTGTCGATTCATAATCTTCCATGGCTGGAAGATGATACAACTTTTTGCCTGTTGTGACGGAAATATTGCCTTTTATCATACATCTTGGCTTCGTACTCGATGTGATTGGTGAGGGACTCGATGTGATTGGTGAGGGAGAACGACTAGGACTGAACTCGATTGTAAACAGTGCCATAGCAGCTAAAATTACGAGACCAAGAACGGTTTCGAGTAAACTTCTTTTCCTCGGTTTTCTTTTAGTTGGCAAAGGTCGAGGTGCAACACCTTGAATGGAGGCTCTGGCAGCGCGTATTTTGCCATCGGGTTCAGCAACTTGCTCGTATAAAATCCTATCTCCAACCTTTGGGCGACGACTTGCTCCTTTCAAAGCACTGATATGTAAGAAAACGTCTTTACCACCATCATTGGGTTTGATGAAACCAAAGCCTCTATCGTCTTTCCAGGTTATCAGTTTTCCTTGATGTAGAACAGGTTTCATATAACAGTCTCATGATCATGTGCATCATTTTTGAGTTTTCCCAAATGCCACGTGCTTAAAGCATCCCCTCCCAGCCCGTGAACAAACACCACATCGGCACTGGGCAATAAGTCCTGATAGCTTGAGATTTCAATCAAGCCCGTTAAATTACTCAAGGATTAGCCTCCAGTTAATTATATAGCATTAACTAGTAGATGCTTGAAACCCTATTTCGATTTAGTCTAACAAAAAAATAAAGGGAGTCGGGAATCGGGAATCGGGAATCGGGAGTCGGGAGTCGGGAGCAAAAATTATCACAATTTATTACTTTATCGATTTAATATTTCCGTTGCTATCGATAAAAATACTCCAAAAAAACGCGATTGACCATAGGTCACGCTACGCGATCGCTAACTAATCTTTCCTATTTTTACTGTTACCTTTTACCTGTTTTTTGTTTTTTTATTACATAACCGTACATTTTCTTTCAATACCTTATCCGAAAAAACATCTAAAACTTCTTGACAATTGAAATTATAATAGTTATGTTTATTTTTATAAAATAACAACTAATTGTTAACTATGTCCTACAACTTACGCCCTAAACCATAAAACAATCTTGATGAGATTAATCCTAGTAATTCTCATCATTAACATTCCAAAAAAAATACCAGATTAAGCACATTTTGAAAGGCTCCCGCCAGGCAATAAACAACACCATGTATACCCTTTATGCACGGGGTTACGCCCAAATTTACGAGTGGAGCCCCTTCAACCGACTGACATTCCTGGCCAATTCATCACGGTAATGACAAAGTATTTAATGCTGGGTTAAGGGCTTAAATTTTGGGGGGGTTTCCCTCCCTGGCCAAAGGCCAATCACATCGGATCACATCCGGATGGGTTTACAAAGTTGAGACATAAGTAACAATTCCTAGCCGTGGAACATAGTTCTGCGGCTACTTTTTTTGGGGTTAGTAAGTTGAAGGTTAGTAAGTTGAAGGTTAGTAAGTTGAAGGTTAGTAAGTTGAAGGTTAGTAAGTTGAAGGTTATTTGCTTGAAGGTTAGTAAGTTGAAGGTTATTTGCTTGAAGGTTAGATGGTTGTTCGCCTTTGGCGTTCGAGTAGGGTAGGTTTAAGGTTATGATGTTGTAGGTTATTAACAGGCTCAGCTGATCAACACAAGACCTCTTGAGGTGATCAACAAGTGTTCTATTGTGATTAATCCTTGGTGGGCAGTGCCTAGCAACCCGATGGCAAGCACATCAATCTGTCTGTTGCACTGCCCACCCTACATCTACTTAATAAAATTCTCCCCATCTCCCCTACTCCCTACTCCCCATCTCCCCATCTCCCCATCTCCCCACACTTCCCCTATTCCCTATTCCCTGTTCCCTGTTCCCTGTTCCCGATTCCCTACTCCCTGTTCCCTGTTCCCTACTCCCTACTCCCTCCGATAACAACTTTCAAAAATGAGAAAATACATCACTACTTTATTGCTGTTGCTAACATTATCCTTTGCCTTTGCTCCTCCCGCTGTTGCTTTCTCCTACTGCCGCACTAAGAATAACAACCGGATTTGTATCCTTAGCATCAAGCGGAGTGCTAAGTATCTATGGGAATATCGAGCATCAGTTAGTGTCAATGGCGTTGCTACTCCTATAGAAATATATAATTGTCGCAATCGTATTAGAGTTAAGAAAGACAGAACTGTTGTACTATTTCAACACAATGGTCCAGGGGAACTTATCTGTAGTATTTTGAAAAAATAGTTATAGGAAAGGGAACAGGGAACAGGGAATAGGGAATAGGGAACAGGAAACAGTGATAATAGCTGACTATTTCAGAACTGAAATTGATTGTTATAGTAGTCGAAGGAAAGGTTAAGATATCTTTCGACTCCCTACTCCCTACTCCCTACTCCCTACTCCCTACTCCCTACTCCCTACTCCCTACTCCCTACTCCCTACTCCCTACTCCCTACTCCCTACTCCCTTAGCTAATCAAAATTGCAATTTATATCTAACTTGTACCTCATTAAACACGTAGTCGTAACTCAATTCAACTGAGGAAGTTTCGCCCAAATCATAAACGGCATCGAAGGTTGGGTAAACCTGTAAATCAGCTAAACCGATGGATCTCCCGACATTACTGACTTTTTCTTCAACAGTAAATAAAATATCTTTGATAATTGGTCGAAGAACATACTGAGTAATCACTAACTCAGCTATTTCTCGTTCGTTGCTGTTAGCGATAGTTTCAAATTGGGTAACAAAACTGTTACCGAGCAGAGCGATAATTCCACTTTCACTCCGGGGAGGAGTACTGGTTAAGGTTACAATGGGAGAAAATAGAAACGCTTTGTCTTCACTATTAGCTATAGCTTCGCCATAAACACATTCAGCAAGCTGTTGGAATTGTTGCCGAGACAAGATGGTTGTTTTTGAACCAAGTTTATCTAGTCCACTATCTTGTCCACTAGTAACAATTTGTTGATCAGCACAATAATCTTTCTCTCCTCCTAGGGCAAGGATTTGACTAGTTTGACCTTTGATGGCGAGGGTTATCTTCACTTGGTCGGGTCGAGAAGAACGCAAGACATTTTCAAGGATTTCGTTATCAATCCGTCTTTGACGTAAGGCACCAGAAGGCTCAAACGCTATGGTGTTAAACTTAAGATCTAAATTGGGATTGAGTAATCCCTGTTCTGGTACAAATACAATGGTGTTATTGTACCGCCTGTCTGCAACAAATTCGGTTTCTAATACATCAACTTCCCCACGTCCTAGCTTAATTGTTCCCAATCCTTTTAAGTTTTGGAGATTGCCATTGATAGGACCGTTGAGGGTTAAATCACCAGCTAGTCGAAAATCATATAGGGGAAACTGTTGGACTCTTAACTCATTTACCAAATTTACCTGAAAGTTATTTAACCTAGGCACAAACAGATTATTGATTCTACTACGTACTAATGAGGGAGTCTGATTAGACCTATTCTTAACAGTTTTTTCGTCACTTGTTTTGGTTTTGGTTTCCTGTATTTTGGGGATAAAAGCTTGCCCATTGTCTAAGTTAATGTTTCCTCCAATAACTGGACGCAATGCTGAACCAGTAATCACGACATTACCGGCTACTCCCCCTTCATATAGCCCTGCTAACTTTAGGTTATCTTTAGGAATTTTCAGGGTTAGGGGATTGGAGTAATTTGTTGTATTCGACGCTATCCTATTTGACACTATCGGCAATTTTCCAGACAGGGAGAATCCAATCCCTGCTAGGTCACCTTCGAGAGTTTTTTGACCTTCTTTATCTGGATAGTTTACTACTTCCAAGCGTTGCTGATCTAACTTAACCTTGCCTACAACATTGAGGGTGAAGTCATCTTCTAGGAGCTTAGTTTTGATAGTGCCATTCTGGATATTAACCTCAGATGTTCCTGATAAGTCTTTAATTTTGATACTATCTGCTAACTGCAAACGTCCACTAACATCCAGTTCTATATCAGCGCTTCTATCCTCTCCATTCACCCATTCCACTTGTTCTTGAGTCACTACACTCAGGAGTGCCATAGCTGGAGTGGCCAGCTTGAGGTTGATATCGATGCGATCGCTATTGGGTTTGGGGGGAAAGGGGACGTTACCAGACAGTTGTAAATAATCTGGTTTATTGGTATCAAAGTCAAGACGAGAATCAACATAGTCGAAAGTCACCTCAATATCATCTAGAGAGGTATCATTGACAGTGCCATCTACAACAGCGACTTGGCCATTGGTAACTTCGGGATTGGTGAGACTACCCCCCAGCTCGCCTTTGGCATTTAAGTTACCTGCAATCTCAAAGGGAATAGTAACAAAATTGCTTGCTAAGTTGCTAACTGTCTCTAGAGATAAATTCTGGAGGAGGAAGTCTCCTGAGTTGGTTTCTTGGGCAAGCTTTCCTTGAAATGCTAAGACTGTTTCGCCCAATTCCATTCGGGCTGGCTGCACAGTAATTAGACCTTGGTCGTAACTTCCTTTAGCAACCAATTGGTTGATCACAATAACTTGATTGGGGGAATTAGCATACCACTGCCAGTTGTTGCCCTCGACATTAAAATTGACTTTAGGATTAGTCAAGATACCAGCAACAGCAATTTCCCCAGTATACTTACCTCGAATATCAAAATTAGTGAGGAGTGTATTAGGATCGAATTGGTTAGCGACAGCGTCGTCTTGGGCATTAATTTTAGCAAACCGTTGTAGGAGAGTAGCTAGGGAGCCTGCTGGTATAGTAGGGAATGGTCGTAATTGGTCAGCTTTGCCAGATTTATTGTTACCAATGTTATCACTAGAGGAATTAGTAGTAGAGGAATTAGTAGTTTGGAATCTTTGGACGATGTCGATAATATCAACACGTTTGACAATAGTCAGGATGTCTTCAATATAGGCTTCTGGAATAGTAAGCTTGCCGTTTATTTCTTGAGACTTGAGATTAAATCGACCATTTTTGAATAAATATCGACTGTTACCCAAGATTAAAGCAGCTGATGCGATCTGGGCAATGTCATCTTGATAGGAGAAGTTAGCACTAACTTGTTTAGCGTTGATTTCTCCTACAGCAAGTTGCTTAATGTCGATAGTATTACGACCAGAAGTTTCTAGGGTGAAAAGATTCAGGTTTGCTTGCCCTGTTACGTCACCTTCTAATCTACCGGGAATACCGTAGCTTAAACCAGGAGTGAGATTAAGGATAGCTAGGGATAAATTCTTGATCTGAGCCCTTAAGTTATCTCCCCGGCGTACTCCTGTGATCAGAATCGGGAATTTTGACCCTTTTCCCTGTTGGAGTGTAAAGGATGCGGGCAGGTAGGGAGCAAGACAGTCTTCTCTAGTACAGGGTTGGAGGCGAGTTGCGATCGCATCTTTCTTTCCTCGTAAATCTATGGCTAATTCTTGTCCTGGCGCAACGGTTACTGGCCCAGCTAACACTGGCTCAAAGGTTAAGTCGTTAACCTTCAAATTCGATAGCTGTAGATTCCCGGTCAGATTGACATTTCCGGGTAGAAAGGGGGCTGAGAGTAAATTTTTTCCTTGGATGCGACCGTTCAAGTCAGCTTGACCGTTGACCTGAATTTGATACCCTGGGGAAATTTGCTCCAAAGGTAACCGACTCAATAGCAGGTTATAGGGTAATCTACTGAGATCAGAATCAACCTCTAGGTTTAGATCAGTGCCCATCTCCCATGGCATCTGACTAGGATTAGTTTTGGTGAGATGGGACAGTAGGATTACTCCTTTAGCATTAAATGAGTGTTTTGGCAACTGTAGCGATAAAGTATTTGCTTTGATGGTAGCAATAGCACCAGGATTGAGCAAGGGATTGAGGTTTCCGGATAAATTCAGTTGACTGTTCAGCGGTCCTAGCTCTAGTTTTTGGTTACCCAGCTGCGGTAATAACTGACTAACCAGTAAGGAGGAATCAAGATTAGTAGTATTGATGGCAGCTTGCCATAGACCGTTGCTGAGGGTGCTATTTAGGTTAAGTTTGCCTTGGGCTATTACTCCGTTAAGGTCTGCTTGTAGGTCAGTCTGATTCAGTAGAGTTGGGGGGTCTAGGGTGTTAAGTCGGCTCTTTAACTTAACTTTCCCCCCGATTTGGGTGTCGATAGAGCTTGGAAAGTTAGCCAACGCCATTTGGGATGCGATTTCCCCTACATCCAGGCTGTTTGCGATCGCATCCGCAGTCAGCACCCCAGAGCTTAACTGACCGATAGCATTAACGTCACCACCACCTACACCTAGGTTTCCATCAAAGCTAGCCTGAATTGGCTTGAGTAGGTCGAGGTTAAATGATGAGCCGAAAGCCAGTAGAGACTCTAAAGAACTAGAAAGCTTAGCGTTACCTGACTTGAGAGCTATCGGTAGAGTTAGATTAGGAATACTATTACTCAAGTTAATTTGACCAGCTAATGCATTAACATCTAGATTTCCTGAATTTAACTGGCCTTTCGCCTTAACTTGACCATCAGCCACCCCTAAGTTTCCCTGAAAATTGGCCTTAATAGTATTGAGGCTGTTGAAGTCCTGATTCAAGCCAGAAGCGAGCAGAGATGCCAGGCTTCCGGAAAGATTAAGCTGACCTGACTGTAGCGCTACTGGTATGGTCAAATTAGGAACTAAGGGATTGAGCTTAATTTGACCAGCTAATGCATTGACATCTAGATTTCCTGAATTTAACTGGCCTTTGGCATTAACTTGACCATCAGCCACCCCTAAGTTTCCCTGAAAATTGGCCTTAATAGTATTGAGGCTGTTGAAGTCCTGATTCAAGACAGAGGCTAGCAGAGATGCCAGGGTTACGGAAAGATTAAGTTGACCTGACTGTAACGCTACTGGTATGGTCAACTTGGGAACTAAGGGATTGAGCTTAATTTGACCAGCTAATGCATTAACATCCAGATTCCCTGAATTTAACTGACCTGTCGCATTCACCTTACCCCCACCCACCCCGAGCAACCCATTAAAATTGCCATCGATAGTATTCATCAGGCTATTGAGGTTGGGAGTTGAGCTAGAGGAGAGCAGAGACTCCAGGGAACCAGAAAGGTTGATTTTGCCAGAATCTAAACCAATCGGTAAACCCAACTTGGGCACTACCTTATTCAGTTGAATTTTAGAGGCTCTGGCCTCCAATTCCACCATGCCTCGATTTACCTGACCTGTAGCCTTAACCTTACCCCCTTCTACCCCCACCTGCATATCTCCGGTTGCCTCAATAGATTTAGGAGAAAAGGATTTGAGACTACCAGAGAGGTTGATTTTTCCTTGGGTCAACTGTCCCGACAGGGGTAAGAAGGGGTCTAGAGGCACAGCGTTAGCCACTACAGTAGCTTCCCACTTACTGGTTTTAAGGTTTCCTGTACCCGTAGCAGTGATTGTCCCTTTACCGACCTTGACCTGGGTGTTACGCAGCAAAATATTCTGATTGAGCAACAGGAGTTCTCCAGCACCAGAAACCCCGATATCCTTTGAAGATGAAGTGGATAGGGCTGGTGCTTCCCAAATTAGACTCCCTTGGGGGTTTTGAGTGTTTCCTCTAATGGTAGCTTGGGCGTTAAGCTTGCCCAGGGTAATCTGAGATGGCAGCTTATAGGGAGATGCAATCGCATCCACCGGAAGGGCAGCGATAAAATCGAACGCTAGGGGCATTCCCTGAGGTTTAGTTTCCCCTTGCTGGTCACTAGCCAGTCTTACTTGACCACGCCCAGTAATTTTCCCACCGGCCTCAGGTCTTACTAAGAAATCCGTCAAGACCACTTGGGAAAAATTCCCAGCGAAGTCAGCCTGAATCTGAGCCAACTTAACCTTGTCGATAGTGGTCACTTTAGTATTCCTTAGTTTGCCAGTGACCTCTGGCATGTCAATCGGACCGGTAATCGATAAGTCTGCTGCCATTTCCCCATCTACTGGCACTGGGGATTTCACCGGAACAGTTTTCAGCAGTTTCGCCAAGCTAAAGGGCGTGACCTCAACATTCAGGTCAAACCCTTTTTTCCAACCAACTTCACCAGATACCAACGCCTCAAGTGCGCCATAACTCCCCTGAGTTTTTTCCAAGCGCACCAGGTCTCCCTGGAAGCGCAGTCTAGCGCTAGCCTTCACCGGTTCCTTCAACGGGTTGACTTGCACCTGAATCCCTTTAAATTCCGCCTTACCCTTAACATCAGGGATTTCCTTCACCGAAGGCAGGGAAATATTGAGTTTGGCATCTAATTCACCAGATTGGAGATTAGCTGGGATATTGGGAATAACCGCTTTGATTAATGGCATCAGCTCCGCCAATGCCAAGTTTTGGACGTTGACCCTAGCTTGAGTTTGCCCAGTTGTCAGCAATGTGTTTCCCTTCAGTTTGGTCTTACCCTCAGCAATAGCCGTTGTGATGTTATACCTGAGACGCTTATTGTTGTCGGATAACCCAGCAGTAGCATCAAGTCTGACTTTGAATGGATTAGTCTGACCATAGGGTAAGAGGGCAATTTTACCATTCCAAACCCGCACCTTAGCATCAAAATCAATCGGAGGAGAGAAGGAATTATCGAAATTCAAGTCTTTTAAATTAATCCATTCCCCATTCGCCTCTTGTTGGGCATACACATCCACATGTACCAAGTTAATGGTGACAGGCAAAGGGCGTTTTAGAAGCAAAGGCAAGGGATTAAAACCTACTTTGATCTTTTTGATAGCCACATGGTCAGGGTCAGTGGTGGTAGCTGGGATAGAGGATGCTCCCAACTCTAGGCTAGTCAGGTATAGGGCTTTCAGTTGTCCAACCCGTACATCTCGCTGGATAACCTTACTCAGTTCAGTTTCAATCCAGCCAGGTAAGTTTTGGTATAGCCACATCCTGACCCCAAAATATCCCACCAGACCAATGGTCAGGGAGATCATGGCAAAGGTAATAGTAGAGGGGCGTTTTCCCCATTGCAGTACAGTGGCTACAGCACTCCGGCTTTGATTTCCCTTTGGTTCAGGGGGAGGATTTTGGGAAGGCTTGGTCATATCCGAATATCAGGATGATTAGAGGATTTGCTGAAAATTATTCCAGATCAGCTGCAATATATTCCGGAAATTGACTGATACAGGGTAGCTAAAATTTTATAGGAATCTGAAGATAGGGTGATCGGCTAATGGGGAGAATTTATGATGGGTTAATCGGGTTTTTGAGCTGCTAGCCCTGAAACGCTACTATAAATTTAAATACAGAAACGCAAGACCATGCGATCGCGCTTAGTGCCCAGTAGTACCCTTAGGGATTAGGTAAGCTATCAGCTATCAGCTATCAGCTATCAGCTATCAGCTATCAGCTATCAGCTATCAGCTATCAGCTATCAGCTAATGGGTCACAGGCTAGAAGCCTGTGCCACGCTACTAGATCGGTACTTTTGAATAAAATAACCTGACGGCTGACGGCTGACGGCTGACGGGATTAGTTTGACGTACTACTGATGATTGGGTTCCTCGAAGTTCACTCTCGTCGAGTACACAACATCTTAAACTTGGGTAAATCGAATCGGTAGATAGTGTCCGGTCAAACACATCTCAATTTGAAAAAGTTTTTTCTAGGAGGATATGAATGACATCCTATGCAGCCTCTTCTGCTAGAGCAGAAATGAGTGAACTCCGACGACTAAAAACGTTACTACCACCAGAGCTACAAAGCTGGGTGATGGTGGAAGGGTCCACAGAAGTCAATCCCCCCTTGGTTCGTTGTGAAGAACTGGGTTCAGACGAGGTGGAAATTCAAATTGACCTAACTAAATGGGAGCAGCTCGCCCTTGACCAGCGTAACCTCCTGTTTTGGCATGAAGTTGCCCGGATTCAAAATGACACAATTCCTAAAGAAGGCTGGGAAATGGCAGCCCTAGCCATTGGTTTAGGGGGTGCTGTCGGGGAACTGTGGGTACAAGATGGCTTACTGCTGCTGTTGGCCTTAGCCCTATGCGGAGTCTCAGGTTGGCGACTGTATCAAAAAAACAATGGGGAGAAAAACCTCAAATATGCCATCGAAGCTGACGAAAAAGCGATCGCACTTGCCACTCGCTTCGGCTATACCCTACCCAATGCCTACAAGAGTCTAGGCAGTGCCTTGAAAACCTTAATTGAAATTACCCCTAGTCGTCGTCTACGGCGCAGATACGAAGACCGGCTCTCTGCTCTCAAACGCAGTGCTGCTAAAGCCAAAGCCCAAGCCCAAGCCAAGCGAGAAGGCACAACAATGTAGTGTGATGTCTAGGCAAGACTTAACTGTTGGTTGATGGTTGATGGTTGATGGTTGATGGTTAACTGTTGATTGTTAACTGTTGTTTGTTCACCTTCAACCAAATAACCTTCAACCCAAATAACCTACCCAAAGGGAACGCCAAAGGCGAACAACATTTTAGAATTAAGAATTAAGAATTAAGAATTTAGAATTCTACATTCTGCATTCTTCATTCTACATTCTGCATTCTGACAAACAACCTACCCAAAGGGAACCCCAAAGGCGAACAACCTTCAACCAAATAACCTTCAACCAAATAACCTTCAACCAAAGAATTTTCAACCAAATAACCTTCAACCAAATAACCTTTAACCAAATAACCTTTAACCAAATAACCTTTAACCAAATAACCTTCAACAAACCCCTAAAGCTGACCGATCATTTTATGGGTCTGAGGGAGCACCCGTACCTGCTTAAGAAAAAGCTTCATTAAAGCCTGCCAAGCCAGAACCTGCTCCGGAGTAGGAGCAACTATTGGTTGCCCAGACCCCTCCACCGGAGTCACTGGTTGCAGAAATACTGGAATTTCCGGGCTAACCGCTGCTACCAAATCGGCAGATTGTTCCAACTCCGTGGGGTCAGTGTGGCAATCAATAATTAACTTGATAAATACCTCCACTGATGAATTGTGGCACAGCTTGAGAAATTCCTTGTGAGCAGCCCATCTGTTCTCTCCACTCACACTGGGCAACTTGATATCCATACCCACTGAGTCCAAATAGGGCAAAACCATTGCCATCTCTTGAGGACGATGACCGCCAGTTTCTAGGTAAATGGGCAATCCAGTTAACTGTCGTAGCTCAGGCAGAAATTCCACCAGAAAAGGAGTATGAAGTAAAGGTTCACCCCCAGTCAAGCTAATGCTATCGTGCAATCGATGTTTATTTTGTCTGTCAACCCATTTCAGTAGCGATCGCAAGGGGACTGGATTTGGATAAGTTTCAAAATCACGCTTACCGGGAGTATGTTCCACCTGGCATTGAGGAGGGACAGCCCAGGTATGGAAACTGTCACAGAAATGACATCTTAGATCACATAGGGCAAACCGGATAAAGATCTGACGAGTGCCAACATTTAGCCCTTCTCCTTGAATCGCAGAAAAAACTTCGATCAGGCGGGCAGTTGCTTGATTCCCACAGAGCATATTCACATTTTAAAAGATTTCATGATATATGACTAAATTTTTGCAGAATCGTAGGGTTCTAGGACAAAATAATGGTCAATACTATAGGTTAGAATCTAGCGGTTTTTTTTCTATGATGGTTGATTCAGTCAATAGCAACAATTTCCAGGTAGTGTTCTCACAAGATACTCCCGTGGTGGAATTACCCACTCGTGTCAGTGTACTAGAAGCTGTGGAGTTTAAGCAACTATTCCAGCAGCTTCTCCAAAAAATACCTCTGCCTGAAACAATCATATTTGATTTTCACCAGACTAATTTTATCGATAGCAGTGGTATCGGTGCATTAGTGAGTAATCACAAAAGTGCCCTAGAGCAAGGGGTTAAAACGTTGCTTAAAAATGTCACTCCCCAAGTCATGTCTGTATTGGTCATAACAGGACTAGACCAAAGGTTAGCTATAGAACCATCAGAGAATATTACCACACTAAGCACCAACAAATCAGTAAATCACTTACCAACAACCCATCCCTCCGTTAGATCTCCGGTGAAGCGATTAATCGATATTGTGGGTGCAATCTTGGGTTTGGGAATTACTGCTATTTTGTTTATTCCCATTGCCCTTGCGATTAAGCTAGATAGCCCTGGTCCGATTTTTTTTGGTCAAATCCGTTGTGGTTGGATGGGAAAGCGGTTTCGGATCTGGAAATTTCGCTCCATGTGTGCTAACGCTGAACAGCTAAAAGAGAAAGTTAACAATCAAGCTGATGGCAAAGTTTTTAAGAATGAGAATGACCCCAGAATCACCAGAGTGGGCCATTTTTTACGGAAAACCAGCTTGGATGAACTGCCTCAGTTCTGGAATGTTCTGAAAGGGGAGATGAGTTTAGTAGGTACAAGACCACCAACACTCAATGAAGTAGAAATCTATGAAGTGCCGGAGTGGCAACGTTTAAACGTAAAACCGGGTATCACTGGTGAGTGGCAGGTGAATGGACGCTCAAAAATCCGTAGTTTTGAGGATATCATTGAAATGGACTTAAAATACCAACATCACTGGAGCTTAGCCCATGATATCAGACTGATCTTCAAAACTATCCTGGTGGTGGTTCGTAAAGATGGAATGTAGTTTTATGGTTAGATGAGTTTGGACCAATCACCTTCGCCCCTAGTGGCGAAGGTGATGGCAATTGATCAGATGCCAGCCTAGCTTACCTTAGAATCGAAAACTATTTTTTAAGAAACTATCACAATAGACCTCTTGCCAAAGTATTTTTCTGATGCTGTCTTTCTCAATTCTTGTCCGCTGATCCGAAGTTACCTTGTCCGAAGTTCCCGACAACTGCCGCCAAGTGTAATGCCATAGACCGTGTAAACACCAGAATTTTTAAAAGTACCATCAAATTCGATCAATTTAGGCTAATATAGTGGTTCCCACTAGACCGATCTGCATCGACATGATCATCGTAACCTCCGTGTTGCAGAAGAGTCATTGTTGTTTTTATCTTACAAAATAGTGGTGCTTATTAATAAAACCTGGAAACTCAGTCGGTTAATGTGCAATGGCAAACCGCTTCGAGAATCTCGTCTAATGGTCCAAACAGACTTGAGTGAAGTCAAAGATGTATTACAGTGGTTTGAGGAATTCACTTCTGACCTACTGCCTCAGCAATTTTGGCAGCAGTGTCAAATTGCTTTGGTGGAAGGCTTTACTAATGTAGTACGCCATGCTCATCGACATTTACCTAAAACTACAGTAATAGAGCTGGAGCTAAAGTTATTTACTGATGGATTAGAAATGCGGCTTTGGGACTATGGACAGCCTTTTGATTTCCAATCCAAGCTGGAATCCCTCTACCAAGAGGAGTATGACCCTTTAGAAAAAGAAGGAGGTAGAGGGTTGATGTTTATGAATCAGCTGACAGACGAAGTTTCCTACCAACGTCTGTCTGACCAACGTAATTGTCTACTAATGCGTAAATGGTGCTAGATTTCCGCTGCGGCGCGTTCAATTAAGCTACGCGCCAGACTTTGAATGCCAGTGTGTTCGTAATAGTTAGTAGACATATCCAGAAAAGCGGCCAGATAGTCTAACTTGTCATCAGAAAACTCAATAAAACTTTGCAAGTTATTAGCGATTTGTTCTGGGGTCACACCTCGGTCAGTAACGAAATCACTCATCCATCCTTTCACCGATTCAAAGCTTTCACCAATAAAGCTGAGCTTGCTCTGGGAATCATCCCCAGGAATCGCATCCTGGATCCCTTTGAAACTCCCACTGTCTTCCAACTCGTTGGGAGTTAGACGCTCTAGAGTTGACTGTACTCCCATGATAAAGTCAGGACCAAGGGGAATCAGGCCATCAAAACAAACCAGCGCTGCCATACGCATTATAGATGCGCCACCATAGTCACCTAAGGCAGCCACAAAGTCACCAATGCTATCTCCAGGCAGACCATTAATTTGGCAAAAGCCGATCAATTCCCCTACCACTTTGATCGACAGATCAATGGTTTGGGCTTTGTCAGCTTTCGGAGTCAAGCTGTTCAAGAAACCCAACAAGGGAATTTTTTCACCAACCTTGTTCGCTAAAGCTGCTGCCCCCAACGCCGTACCAGTGCTATCAATTGTTTGGTAAATCCACAGCGCTCGTTGGTAGCCCTGGGAGCGGTCATTGAACAGATAGACGGCGCGATCGCCAATTTCCTGAATTACCTCTTCGTCTTCTTCACCAGTGATCCCACGAATGGTATTTTCAAATCCCACTAAATTTTCCCACTCTCCAGGCACAACAAAGTCTAGAGACTTCAGCGCCGAGATGGTCATATTCTTCGTTGGCAGATCATCAACGATTTCATAAATTGGTTTGCTCACACTCAGACTCCTTTACAATCTGATACCTTCGAGTCATTAGTCTTTGGTTATTAGTCCTTGGTTATTAGTCCTGAGTGACCAACACCGAGTCTGATCGTAGCTACTGATGGTAGTTACTGATAACTAATGACTGATGACTAATGACCTACTTACTTGTAATTCTTGTGATTCTTGTGATTGAGGATGGTTATTCCCCATTCACCTTTTTCCTTGTAGCATTTTATTTACTTAAGTCGGGAAAGACCACTCAGGTTAAATTTTGCTAACCAGGCTTTGCGATCGCTAGCAGTAAACGACGGATTTCGGGATTGGATCTTTACCTGGTAGCGCTTACCGACCAAAATAGCGGTTTGAGTTGAACCAATTTCCCGGGCTGGATAACCAGCAATGGTTTGACCACTTTGCTGATATTTGGCAGCAGTGGTAGGAGTGCTGCTGGTATCAGAAATTGAGAGCACTGCCACCTCAGTGCCATTTTTCTTCAACTTGGCTTGAGCAAAGCCTTTTTTCTCCTGGGTATAGACTCGTTGATAACCGCCCCCTGATGGTGGGAAAAACTTGTTGAATTGAGACCCTTGAGTGGCATTCTTGGCAACAGCCTGACCACTTCTAGCCTGGCTGCTGGCCTGTTGTGCCTGGTCAAAACGAGAGGGGGCTTTTTGAGCGCAGGATGTTACCAGCAATAATATGCTGAGTAACATGGTCGCTAAAATTGTCTTTACACGAGACATGGTCATCGTTTTCTCCTTGAATGATGTATGCTGCTTACTTAGCGAGACTATCTAGGGGAAACCTTACCAGAGCTATCTACAGGTGCGACCCGTGGCGAATTTAATTCTTAATGGGGAAAGCGCACCTAACAAAGATTTCCCAAGTGCCCCATGGCTTCGTCAAATACGTGACCATTGACACTCCCCGGCCTGTTCGCGTAGCGTCGGGCAAAGCCCGAAAGGCGCGGGGATTCCTAGATCAACGAGTCACCTTAAACCGTTGTGTTCCAATCTTTGACTCCGCCAAAAATTAGACAATATCTAAACCAAAAACCCGTCAAGACCAAGTTTCTAGTCAGCTCACAACAGACCCAGCGGGCAATTCTCCTTAGGCGTTTGACTACTTAATAGGAAGTGCCTTAAAAAGTCCGTTTCTCTTCCTTTTCGTCGGGTTCCGGTGTGCCCCACCGTACCGTGTTATCTTAAAGCGTGATTTTTGCTGGGTTCACACACCAACGGTTAATTGATGATTGGGTTTTTAAGGAGGACTTTCCCTACCCTCCGAGCATTACTTCTTCTAGGTCGATAAGTTACGGGTCTCTCTCCCGGCTCAGCCTACGGTTTTTCAGCCTGTACTCATGTTTTAATTATACCCTGGCGCTAGATAAGTGTCAACTAAAAGCCGTCCTAGAAGGACGGGGCTTTAAACCCAGAATTTTTGGTAACAATATCCCACTCTCGGCCTAAAACCACTACCTCCTTCTGGTGTTGAGCAACTGGTCACAACATTCTGCCAAGGTGTACTCGCTGCTTTGTAGACGAAGTCCAAAGCTGAAACACCTGCCAAAGCCATCCTAGAAAATTGTAGTCAATACTCTGCAAAATGGGGAATAGGGAATAGGGAATAGGGAGTAGGGAATAGGGAGTAGGGAATAGGGAGTAGGGAATAGGGAGTAGGGAGCAGGGAACAGCGGATCTCGGAATAGTTAAAAAATTATGTGTACCTCATAGCTATGAACAACGCTATACAATTCGACGCAGCTTGGAAAGGAGATTACTTATTTTTTGTAAATCTACTTTGTCGATTGCATAATGAATTTTAATGAACATATTTATATCATGTCGGGATAATTACCCTTAATAAAAATCTCCCCATCTCCCCATCTCCCCATCTCCCCATCTCCCCATCTCCCCATCTCCCCATCTCCCCATTTCCCCATCTCCCCATCTCCCATCTCCCCATCTCCCCACCCTCCCTCTAATTATGGGTATTCAACCTGACTTGATATTACTTCCTTTGCCATCCGTAAAAATTCTGAAATAAAAAAAATTATTTCTTGAAATTAGCGGGATTGCACCCATGAAAAAACAGTGATTTTTTCGATATTAATAGAAGTATTGGTAAATCCAATTATCAGTTAATTTCAAAAACTAGTTATAGCTCGGTAATCAGACGCTAATTACCAATTACTAATTACCAATTACTAATTACCAATTACTAATTACCAAAAGGGAGGATTTATTAGTTGCAGCCATAATCAGAATTGGCATAAAGATTCTTGCTGTAGCTCTTCAAGACGCTTTAGTAATGCACAATAATGATATTTTGGTCAAGGGAGTTTATGTTAAATTTTGTTACAAAAACTGTCATTCAGGCGTAAAATATGGAATTGAAGCCGAATAAATAGTTATAGGGTTAAAATCCCTGATTGGGCATTTTGCACCACCAACCTGACTTGACAATGGTCGTGAGTTCTCAGTGCTAAAGCCAATAAATCATCAATACACAAATTTGGTGAGTCTACACCCGGCTGGCAACATCTACTACAGATTATGCGAATCCTAATATATTCTTACAACTATCATCCAGAGCCAATTGGGATTGCCCCATTGATGACTGAACTAGCAGAAGGGTTGGTCAAAAGAGGCCATGATGTTCGGGTCATTACTGCCATGCCCAACTATCCTCAACGTCAAATTTATGAGGGATATCGAGGGAAATTGTATCTTACCGAACACATCAACGGTGTGATTGTAGATCGCTGTTATGTGCGGATTCGCCCGAAACCCAATTTGATCGACCGATTATTGCTAGAGGCCAGCTTTGTTGCTAGCAGCTTCCTCAAGGCTCTGAGTTCTCCTCGCCCTGATATCATTATTTTAACTAGTCCACCACTGCTAGTTTCCCTACCAGCGGCGGTTTTGGGGTGGATACACCGAACGCCAGTAATTCTAAATCTCCAAGACATTTTGCCAGAAGCTGCTATTAAAGTAGGCTTACTGAGCAACCAAGCTCTAATCCGTGCATTAGAGGTTGTAGAAAGGTTTGCTTACCGCACAGTCACCAAAATCAGTGTTATTGCTGATGGCTTTGCCAATAACCTGCGCAGCAAGGGTGTGCCAAGCTCTAAAATTGTCAAGATTCCCAATTGGGTTGATGTTAATTTCATCCGTCCCTTACCAAAAGAAAACAACTCCTTTCGCACTGCCCATCACCTTAATGGTAAGTTCGTTATACTCTACTCCGGTAATATTGCCCTCACTCAAGGTTTAGAAACTCTGATTAAGGCAGCATCTAGGGTGCGTCACGTTCGAGATATTGTGATTGTGATCGTCGGAGAACAGAAAGCCTTAGGGCGACTAAAGCAGTGCTGTAAGACTTGGGAAGCCAATAATGTTAAGCTGATACCATTTCAACCTCGGGAAAAACTACCGGAAATGCTAGGAGCAGCGGATGTGGGCTTGGTCATACAAAAGCACAATGTAATTTCTTTCAATATGCCCTCCAAAATCCAAGTACTGCTAGCTAGTGGTCGCCCCATCCTAGCTTCTGTTCCTGCTAATGGTACCGCTGCCAGAGCTATCAAAAAAAGCGGCGGTGGCATCGTTGTTCCCCCAGAGGATCCAGAAACTCTAGCAGCAACAATCCTAGAGTTGTATAAGGATCCGGCAAGAGTTACATTACTGGGCAACAGAAGTAGACAACATGCTCTTCAATATTATTCCTTCGATCAAGCTCTCAACCGTTACGAAGAACTCTTTTCTGAGATTAACAATCAGCGGTTAATGGCAGCGGTTCAGAAGTCTTGATCAATCCTTTTTACTGATAAGGGAGCAGGGAGTAGGGAGTAGGGAGTAGGGAGCAGGCAAGAGGAACCCACCCCTAACCCCTCCCAGGAGGGGAAGGCAAGAGGAACCCACCCCTAACCCCTCCCAGGAGGGGAAGGCAAGAGGCAAGAGGGAAAAAATCTTGTTTACCTTATGAGGTAAACAAGTTGTGGATGTTAGGGAATAAGGAATAGCGATGCAGTGCTACTCCCGACTCCCGACTCGGGAGTCGGGGTAACTATGTAGAATGCACCTCATAAGTATGGAAAAGGCTATATCATAGTTATCAATTGCTGGAAATTACGACTACAGATCAATTTCATCTAGCTATCTCCCCATCTCCTCATCTGCCCATCTCCCCACACTTGCTACACTTCCCAGACTTCCCACACTCCCCCCTCTCTTTCCCTATTCCCTGTTCCCTGTTCCCTAACATCCCCCGACGCAGTACCTAACCCAATTGAGAACTGCTATAAAAACTATGACTCGAAATGCGTACGCACTCAATCCAACAATTCCTCCTCTGGAAAACGGTGACAGGCTGACTCAAGCTGAGTTTGAGCGTCGCTATGATGCCATGGCCGTTGAAGGTTGGGTGGTTGAAGGTTGAAGGTTGAAGGTTTAAGGTTTAAGGTTTAAGGTTTAAGGTTTAAGGTTATACCAATTCTTAGCACTCACACGATTAAACATCAATTTCATCTGGCTATCTCCCCATTTCCCCACACTTCCCCTGCTCCCGACTCCCGACTCCCGACTCCCGACTCCCGACTCCCGATTCCCGACTCCCGAGAAAGAGATACAATAAAATAATTTGCTTAAAAAACCATTGCGATGATGTACGATACGATCGTGGTTGGCTCTGGTAATGGAGCCTGTGGGTTTCTGAGCTATTACCTAGAAGCTGGTAATGACAGGTCTATCCGGGAGCGGGTGTTAGTGCTGGAGGAGGGGGATGATTTCTTCACTACTAGCGACATTACCCACCAGAACAACTGGACTAAGTCCTACGCAGAGGAAAAGGTATTCAAGTTGCACAATGCCCTGACCCCCAAGGGAATTCCGATTATATCGGGGCGGGCTTGCACTATGGGTGGTGGCGGCTCGATTAACTATACCATGATGCATGAGTCCTCGGAGTGGCTGGCGACACATATTGGTCAAACGGCAGCCTATTGGGACAGCCTGAAGGCAGAGTTGAATCAGAAGTTTGCTAGACCAAACCCGGTAACCGATCCGTCACCTGTGACTAAACAAGTACTGCAGGCGGCTGAGAAGGTTGGTTTTGTGGTGAGCACAGACGCTATTGACAATATTCCTAATTTGGAGGTCACCGATACCGGCCTGTTGCACCTTTTTCCAACCCAGTTCAACTCATTTGGGCAGCGAACCCACAGCGGAGTATCCATTGTCGATTGGTTTGGCCAGGGCGTGGAGATCAAGACTAGGTGTAGGGTTGAGAGACTTGAGTTTTCTAAGGATCAAGGGCAAAAACCACGGTGCGTGGGGGTGCATGTTAAGTACCTGGACACGGGGATGACGGAGCACTTGTCTCTGGATAGGGATGGTGGAAAGGTGATTATGTGCGCAGGGGGTGCCACGCCACGGCTGCTCTGGTCTCACCGCGAGGAATTGGGAAACGATCAGATCGGGCAGCATGTTAATGACCATATTGTCATGCCCCTGGGTCTCTATGTCGTGGACAAGAGCATTGATGTTACCCCTCGGGATGTGTACATCCCTGTGTTTGGGACAACAGTATGGCAACCAGAACCAGAACAACCGGGACAGGAAACGGTTTGCTGCTTCGATTTCTTTTCCGGTAATTTTGAGAGGCTGTGGTTTATGATTGCCCACCTTTATCTGGCGTTCCTATTACCAAACTCAATCAAGAGGTTCGTGATCAGGTTACCTTGGTTGTTTAATATCATCAAGAACGTGATTAGGGTGTTTCTTCAGGCAGTCAATTTCATCATTAACCTGTTATGGGGACTTTATAACTTACTTCAAAGGAAACGATGGCATGATGACCCAAGCTTGATTACTGCAGCGATTAAGTTTAATGCTGCTAAAGAGGGTTGCTATTCAAGGGACGACTCTCGGATTGAATTAGATTTCTTTGGAGAAGAGGAACAATCCCATTTCAATCAGGATAAAGTGGTAGCTAACAGTGAGATTGCCAAGCACATGGCACTGTTGAACGGTTTGGGAGAACAGCCACATTGGTTAGTTAAGTGGTTTTTGCGACTGGTAACTAAGATGCCTTACCAGGAGAACCAGATTGAGGAGTATGTTGATGTTTACAGTCGTAGGTTTTTACTGTCCGAGCAGCACTTGTCGGGGGGATGCCTATTCGGCAAGGCGATTGATAAAGGACTTGACAATGCAATAGATACTGGGAAAGTATACGGGTCAGCTAATGTCTATGTGGCTGACCTTTCTTCTGTGCCTTTGCCCCGGATTAGCACTCAGATGACAGCTTATCTGGTTGGTTTCCATGTGGCGAAGAGGTTATGTGTGGGGAGGGAATAGGGAGTCGGGAGTCGGGAATCGGGAATCGGGAATCGGGAATCGGGAATGCTGTTAGTCACCCAGGTCATCATTCAGATTGCTTTCTTCATTGCCTTTAAGCAGTGCCCTTAAAGAATTATTGACCGTCGTTGGCACCTTGTCTCTATGAAGGGTCTGGTAAAATTCCAGCAGACGCTCTTTATCGAAGAGGGGAGATAATTTGACTTTGACTTTATGAATCTCATCCCGTCCTAAGTCGCCACCCAGTTCGCCTCCTACTTCGCCTCCAGTTCCTAGTACGTTAATTTTGATATTTCCCTTGGCACCTGCTTTTGCAGTTCGCTTGACACTAACTTGTAGTTCCAGTTCCACAGACTCAACACACAACAAGGGAGCATCTTTTTCCTGACCTGGTGCTACGGAGAGCAGATCGTGTTTAACCTGTTGGATAAATTCAGATAATCCAATGGGGCTGTTATTGTTGTTAGACATTAATGTTGTATTATTATTTAAGCAACAGCTTAACTATAGGCAGGGTTCTGGGTAGTTGTCACTGGCAAGATGCCAGTTTTACAGGGGGAACACAGAAATGTTGGTCACGCTGCTTGATGCCAGTTCTACCCATTTGAAATTGCTGGTCACGCTGCTTGATGCCAGTTCTACCCATTTGAAATTCCGGTCACGCTGCTTGATGCCAGTTCTACAGGAGGGAGAGGGTAAAGGGCAAAAGGGTAAAGGGCAAAAGGGCAAAAGGGTAAAGGGTTACAGAGTCCACGCACACCCACACACCACACGAAAACCAACATTGCCGAGGTTGCGCCAGAGAGCCGGAAGATAGAAGCCGCGAGACCCAGAACGGCAGTTAACAGGGTAGTTGCCCCAGGAACCACCCCGCAACAGCCTTTTTATGCCTTGAGTTTGATTATCGTTATGGTTATCGTCTAGCCACACACTACCATCCGTCGGCGCACCTATATAGTTATCATGCCAATGGTCTGCACACCACTCCCACACATTCCCATGCATATCGTAGAGTCCAAAGTCATTGCCTACCCCAAAACTCCCCACTGGGGTTGTTTCTTGCCGATAAATCCCTGATGGCCCATTACCATAAGACCCTTTCCAACGATCCTGTTGATCATCTGTTCCATCGTAATTAGCATAGTCTGTCGTAATCGTCTCTCCAAAATGAAACGGGGTGGTTGTTCCGGCTCTACAGGCGTACTCCCACTCGGCTTCGCTGGGCAAGCGATAAGGGCGTTTCGTATACTGGGACAGCCGCTCACAAAACTCCACTGCATCATACCACGAGACTTGCTCTACAGGTAGGTATTCCCCTTTAAATTCGGATGGATCGCTTTCAAGTTCTGTTTTGACTTGGGGTAGGGCGGCGACGGCTTGCCATTGGGCTTGGGTAACTGGGTATTTGCCCATAAAGAAGGATTGAACCGTAACTTTATGCTGGGGACTTTCATCATTACTATGCCCCTCTTCTGTTTCTGGGGAACCCATCATGAAAGTGCCATCAGGGATGGCAACCATGTCCAAGGTGATACCATTTCCCAAGTCTTCAGGAAAGTACTGAATTTCTCGCCAATGCTGATTGATAATAAGGTTTGATTGCTGTTCTTCTTGACTTGTTGGTGGCATCACTATGGTTGGGTTTGACTGATGTAGAAATGGCACTGATCCTGTAGAACTGGCATCTTGTGTAGAACTGGCATCAAGCCAGTGATCCAGATGATTAAATGGTAGAACTGGCGCTGATCTCGTAGAACTGGCATCTTGCCAGTGGCCAATGGTAGGTAGAACTGGCATCAAGCCGCGTGACTCAGATGATCAGATGGTAGAACTGGCATCAAGCCGCGTGACAGCTGGGTTGGGTGTGATTAAGTTATCTAAGACAAAACCATTGTAGAACTGGCATCAAGCCGCGTGACCAGGATTATTGTTTGATTGAGATTGACATAGGCTCGAAGGCTATTCCCGCAACAGGCTTCTAGCCAGTTCTACCTACCATTGACCACTGGCAAGATGCCAGTTCTACCTACCATTGACCACTGGCAAGATGCCAGTTCTACCTACCATTGAACACTGGCAAGATGCCAGTTCTACCATTGATTATTTTACAGAAGATTTCTCTACGCTATCCATTTGCCAGAAGAAAGGATATGTTTCAGCCATCTCAGATAAATTAGCCTTTACAGGATTTTGTCGGATATAGTGCCAGGTTTCTAAAAATTCTATTTCATCTCGCATAATGCGATCATATCGCTCATATTGCCAAACAATACCGATATGATTCATTACTTTAGGAACTTGCTTAGAACTATAGCTTTTAATGCTGTGGATGATACTACCTAAGCTCCAATATTCCTGATCGGATTTTAGCAAAGGCTGTATTAACCAATGCACATGATCTGGCATAATCACAACAGCATACGTTTTGTACCTTTGGTTATTGAAGAATAAACAGGAATCTAAAACTACTTGTCTGGCTTCTGGGGTCAACTCTAGCTTTTTAAACGTATTAAAAGTTACAAAGTAAATTGCTCCTGCTGATTCCCAGTGAGGAAGAGTCCTTTGGCTAATTTTAAGATTTTTGAACTTTCTGAAACTGCTATAATTCGTAGAACTGGCATCTGGCCTGTGATAATCGGAACTGGCATCTGGCCAGTCATAATTATTAATCTTGGTAGAACTGGCATCCTGCCAGTCATAATTATTAATCTTGGTAGAACTGGCATCCTGCCAGTCATAATCATTAATCTTGGTTTGAGACCGCCTCGAAGCCTGTGCCCCATAGGATGGAGAGTTAGGGGTAGTCATTAGTTACATTTTTAAAGACATTAATGGGGTATATTTTTTTATTTTAGTGCGTTGAGACAGGCTGAAAGGCTGTTCCACAGTGATCAAAGTAGAACTGGCATCTTGCCAGTGGTGATCAAAGTAGAACTGGCATCTTGCCAGTGGTGATCAAAGTAGAACTGGCATCTTGCCAGTGGTGATCAAAGTAGAACTGGCATCTTGCCAGTGGTGATAGAAGTAGAACTGGCATCTTGCCAGTGGTTGTACAAGTAGAACTGGCATCTTGCCAGTGGTGATAAGAGTAGAACTGGCATCTTGCCAGTGACCAGGATTATTACATCTTGCCAGTGACCAATATGATGGCATATTACCAGTGACCAATATTTAATTTGATTGATATTGACACATTCATAAAGGCTATTCTGGAGCCACTGGCAAGATGCCAGTTCTACACAGGGCTTATTCCCCAGCCACTGGCAAGATGCCAGTTCTACACAGGAACTATTCCCCGGCTACTGGCAAGATGCCAGTTCTACGCGGGACTATTCCGGCTACTGGCAAGATGCCAGTTCTACGCGGGACTATTCCGGCTACTGGCAAGATGCCAGTTCTACGGCGGGGAAAGGGGAAGAGGGAAAAGGGAAAACAGGGGAAAGGGCAAAAGGGTAAAAGGGTAAAGGGTTACAGAGTCCACGCACACCCACACACCACACGAAAACCAATATAGTCGAAGAGGTGCCTGAGAGCCGGAAGATAGTTGAGGCGAGACCCAGAACGGCAGTACCCAGGGTTGTCGTACCAGGAACCACCCCGCAACAGCCGCCTTTTATTATTGCGATTATCATTATCATTGTAATCTTCCCAGACACTACCATCTGTTGGTGCATCTTCATAGTTTGAGTGCCAATGGTCTGCACACCACTCCCACACATTCCCATGCATATCGTAGAGTCCAAAGTCATTGGCTACCCCAAAACTCCCCACTGGGGTGGTTTCCTGAACATATTTGCCTTTAGAACCAGAGCCATAAGTATAGTTGCCATCATAGTTAGCTAGGTCGGTTGTAATGGTCTCGCCAAAATGAAACGGAGTAGTTGTACCTGCTCGACAAGCATACTCCCACTCGGCTTCACTGGGCAAGCGATAAGGCCGTTTCGTATACTGGGACAGCCGCTCACAAAACTCTACCGCATCATACCAGGAGACTTGCTCTACAGGTCGGTTTTTCCCTTTAAAATGGGATGGATCGGGTTCAAGTTCTCTGTTGACTTGGGGTAGGGCGGCGACGGCTTGCCATTGGGCTTGGGTCACTGGGTATTTGCCCATGAAGAAGGATGTAACAGTGACTCGATGCTGGGGACTTTCATCATTAGTATGCCCCTCTTCGGTTTCTGGGGAACCCATGATAAAGCTCCCTTCAGGGATAGCAACCATCTCTAGCTCAACTCCATTCCCTAAGTCTTGGGTAAAACCATAAGCTTGGTGCTGATGACGGTGGATCGTTAATCCCGCATTTAATACAGACTTAAGATTAGTTTTGGTAACTTTTTGACCCAGGGCTTCTGTAAGCAGTTTCCATAACTTAGAGCCAACAGATTGTAAATATTTTGAGCTGTAGCCTAGTGAATGGGCGATTTCTTGGTAAGTCTGATTGTCTAATGCTCCTCTCAAGATGCTTCGTTGCAGGTCTGTAAACGAGGGTCCTGTTGAACCAAAAACTGCTTCTTCAGCGGTTTGAATGGGGTCTTTTACCTGTATCGTTGCCACTTCAAAGTCAAAAGGTTCTAAGTCAATCTCTGAGGATATCTCTTTCCCTGTTCTAAGCCCAATGGTTAGCACCTTACATTGAAAGGTTTGCAGGGGTGGTAAACCTTCAACCTCAGTCACTGTCTGCCCAGAAACTGA
Organism: Moorena sp. SIO4A1; assembly: GCF_010672065.1. NCBI lineage: Bacteria > Bacillati > Cyanobacteriota > Cyanophyceae > Coleofasciculales > Coleofasciculaceae > Moorena > Moorena sp. SIO4A1. Next base: position 26,619 of record NZ_JAAHHX010000047.1, read on the forward strand.
CACCGTATTTGTCAGTGTTTCTGGTAATAACCAATCTGGGACTCTCAACTCCAAATCATCTAATTGATAGGGATTAAGTTCAGCTGGAGTAACTGTATCTGGCTGTCTTAGGACTCGCTGGATCAGTCTGGCGTACTCCACCAAGGTTGGTTCCTGTTGTAACTGAGGGGATAGCTCTGCGGTAATGCGTGTTAATCGTGCTAATTCTGCCCGCATACCTGATTCAGTAAGATTTTCAGAATCGGTTCCACTACTGGTTTCTATGAGCCCCTGGGCAATCTCTCGTGCTGCCTGTTTGCACTGTTCATCCCCTAAATACACCATTGCTGCCCAACGCTGTGCCTCTAATTCCTTTTGCTTTCTACCGGGATGAAGGTGACTCAGATACTTGACATAGTTGATTAAAACCTGAGCCACTTGCTGCATTCGCGGCTTACCAAAGCGGGGGTCTTGTTTCATTTGCTCTAGCAGATAGCCTCGGATATGAGTATCCATGGCGTAAAGCTCATAGCCCACCTGAGAACACAAATCCGACAGTAACAAATCAACCTCTGCCACCCACGGAACGTTTTCATTGCGCAAAAACTGATTGCGCAAGTAGTTCACTAGCTCCGGTGTTAGCACCAGAGGCAAAGCAGCATGATAGGCCAGGACCCGATAGGACTCATCAAAACGTTTTACAAACCGCTCGACGGCTTGCTGTGCTGCTTGTTGGTGCCATTGTTCTTCCTCAGCCACAGTTGTCATGATCAAGGGGAATGGAGGTGTTGTAGGGGTTGTCCACGTACAATGTCGATGGCATTACTTAATCCATCATTATCCATCTGGTACATTGGCACCAAATTAGCAATAATTTCTGCGGAACTACCCAGCCAACGGTCTTCTGGCATTGGATTTAACCAAGCCAAGAGGGTGGTGTGCCGCTTTAGCTTAAACAGAAAGCTGGTAGTTGCCCGAATCCTCTCTAACTTACGATACCCCCTTGCTGCTCCAGCATCACTGACTATTAATACGCTGGTTTCCTGGTCACAGATTGTGAATAGGGTTTGCAGGGGGATGGGTTCTGTCAAGTAGAGGTCTTTGTAGACACTAGCAGCAGGTACGTTATGGAAATAGAACACATTGACCTTTTCTGGTTGCAGAGTGCTTTCATACTGTGCCGTTTCTACCAACTCACTGGTGAAGCGATGAAACGGAGTCATTGAACCATTCTGATCCAAGACTAGTAGGAGATGGGCATGGTTTTGTTCACGTCTGCGGTAGACTGGAGCCAGATAAAACCCTTGCCGAGTTGCTTGCTTAACGGTTGCCGCTTCATCCAGTTGATCCATTGACCCATCGGCAATCGGTCGGCGCAAATACCTCCAGTTATAGACCATTGAACGGCGGGAAATGGGATAGTATGTCTGTAAGCTAGAAGTATCTTCGTTTTCTACAAAGGTAGAGGGTGCCCGCACCGGTAAGGATGACCAGTCCGGTTTTGGTTTGCTCTCGGTAACAACCTCCTGGGGTGGTGACTGCAATAATTTCTGGGATACCTTGAGCTGCTCCTGATCAGGTTTAGGCTTGGGTTTTTCTGAAACACTACTTTCAGACTGTTTGGAGGGAGAAATAACCCCCAAGGACTCCCTGATGGAGTCCCAGATGGAGTCAAACTGACTTTGTTCTGAGCGAGAGTGACACCATAAAAGCTTTAATGTCTCTGCCAGTGCCGTTTCATCCTCTCCAAATCCCCCTTTTACCGCTTGCCGTGCTGCGAAAAGTTCCCCTACGCCAAGCTGAAATCTGTTTTGGCGCAGGCTAATGAAAGCACGAGTTACCCAATCTTGGGGGTTAAAGGAGTTCATGAGGCTTTAGCATATTTTTTCCAGTCTTGTTGCAGCTTAAACAGTAACTCTGGATAGGGGAGCAGCTTGTTTTTTTCTAGTTGTTTTGGATTGTAAGGCTTTGACTCAAAGGTATGAAGGGCTTTGAGCCAATCGAGAAATTCACTAGTTCCTGGTTTCTTGAAGAGACCCCCTTCGTTCCAGACCTTCAGGAAACGGGCGATCGCAGTATCGACTAAATCCGCAGGGGGTGGTGCTTCCTCACAAACCTGGTAGTGTTTATCAACAATTTCCTGTAACTGCTTGGGGTCGTTAGGAAAGTCTAAGTAATGATACAGGCAACGACGGAGAAATGGTGCAGGCAGGTTACCTTTTTCCTTATTACTAGTAATGAACACAATGGGTTTGTGTGTTGCTGTAATGGTTTCTCCAGTTTCTTTTATTTTAAATTCCCAAGGCTCATCTAATACGGTCAGTAAGTCATTGGGAAAATCTAAATCTGCCTTATCTATCTCATCAATTAATACCACAGCTGGACAATCCTTCAACCTAAAGGCTTTCCCTAAGGCACCAAATTGACGATAGTGTTTAGCATTAGCGGGATTGCGATTAACTGCTTCCGAGTCTTCCTGGTCTAAGTCTTCCTGATCCAAGTCTTCTGGCTCCGGTTGTCCATGAGCAACGGTGGGCTCTGGTGCTACTTTTTGAGTGTGTACATCATGTAATCGGAGAATAGCATCATATTCATAGAGTCCATCTTCGGCTTTGGTTGTTGAACGCACATCCCAGCGATAAAGGGGCAGTCCTAATTCATAGGCAACCGCTGAAGCCAAACGAGTTTTACCACACCCCGCATCCCCTTCTAATAGTAACGGTCGCCTGAGATAAATTGCTAAATTTACCGCTTTTTTTAATTCTGGAGATACCACATAAGGCTCTGGATTTTGTGGGGAATCTTTATGAGCATTTTTAGGTCTGCGAGTAAGATGATTTTCAAAGGTCAGTTTAGTCGGTAACTTCATAAGCTACTCCATGAAAAAATTAACTTAGCTTATTCCTTAGCGCATCACAGATCAGTTTAGGGGTGCCACCACGGCTTGACTTATACACACTCTTAGCCATGGGAGAAATTATATTTTTAGATAATCTTGAGTATTTGGTTAACCAAAGCCTTATTTCTTTCTCAGTCCACTCCTTCAAAGGAATTGCCAAAAATTTAGTTTTATCAAAGCATCTTTCGTTACAAAAAAATGACAAGTTTGAACATTCATCCGATATATTATCATCTGAAACAACAACAATTATAAATTTTACTTGTTCGATATCTTGGTTTTTGCAAATCAAAGGGACTTTTTCAATTAATGATTTCCAAAAAAAATTGACTAACCATTCCAAGAAATTTGCTTGATTATCTAGTAAATCAATTTTTTTTAATTCAATAAAAATAATACTTCCATTTTTGATAAGCTCTGAAAATTTTTCAATGATTTTTAAATATTCATCTTTACCTTTGATTTCATTAATTCCTAAGTATCCTCCTAATCCTTGTAAAAACCCTACTTCATCTAATCTTCTGTCAACCGAAAATGCTATCTCATAATGCTGTAAGTCGGTTGTCTCATCTTTTAATAAATTTTGAATTTCTAAACATAATAAATCTCCTGCCATATTTAAACTTTCATTGATAAAAAATAATGCTAGTCCATTCTCTTCAAATTCATCAAAAATATTTTTTATAAGTTTAATTTGCTCTTTAAAGTCAAGTTTGGAAAGTTTGTCTTCTAAAGCTAAAAAGCGGCGATTAGCATTTTGAATGGAGTCCTTTTGCTTTAGTTGATTGTCTTTATCTGTTATTTGCTGATACAAATTATTAAGTTTTCTTTTCAGGCGAACGCGCTCAGCTTCATCTATGGCTGCACGGTATTGTCTTCTGCAAGCTTCTTCTTCCTCCATTAAGTCTGCAATCTCTTGTATAAGCTCTCGTCGTCGATTAGAATCAGAAAACATCTATGGATTAATTTAAAGTATCAAATAATAATTTTGCAGAACAACTATTCCAATTAACTCCTATTCAATCAAAGTTGTTCAAGCTGCTCTTGTATCTCAGCTATTTGCTCAGACAAATTATTAAGTTTCCTTTTCAGTCGAATGCGCTCAGCATCATCTATAACTCCACGGTATTGTATTCTACACGCTTCGTATTCTTCTTCTAAATCTTCAAGGTCTTCCTGAAGACGAGTTAGTTGACGTGAGGATTGACTGGGAGGCTGAGTAGGCATAGTTTGAGGCAAAACATCAGGTTCAACGGATTTAAACAACTGTCCTCCCTCATTATCCTCCCAACGCAGATACAGCACCGGACGATACCACTGATTCCCTTCAATACCCATAGCACTTTGTCCCCGACCCAATGCGATCGCTAATGACTCTTGTTCCCCCACTGAACGATAAAACTCTTCCGCAAACGCACTAGCGGCATCCACCCTGATGGAATAGGTCATGGCTACTACAGCAGGAATACCTGCACCAATCAAACTCTGTGCCACCCCATTGAAGACAGACTCACTCTTACCAGACATGGCACTTTTGCAAGCACTCAAAACAACTAAAGCAATTCCCGATGCTGAATGGGGTTGCTCTCGAAGCTGCAAATTACCTAAGAGTTCTCCCAGTTCCTTGGCACTGACATAATCAGCTTTGGCATCTGAGTCTTCAAACACCAAATAACCTTGAGGTTTTTTTGCCAATGGGGCACCGCATTCACACTGAGTTACACCCTGGTTATAAACTTTCTTGCACCCTATTTCATTACAGCGCTTGCCAAAAAAGCCATGTCCATCAAAATGCAGAACCTGAGGAACTGCTGAGGTTTGGCGCTTTGACAATCGCCTGCGGAGTGCTTTTAATGTAGCAGATTCTAGAATTTCCAGTTGAATTTTCCCTTGTTCCTGAGCCCGTTGCAATCCGTTTGCGATCGCATCTGCTTCAACAGCAGGTAACGATTTCAGTCCGATTCTCTCATCCCCTGCCCCAGAGGAAATCAACAGGACATTGAGCCGTTCAACTCCAGGTAAATTAGGACGAGGACTACGATAGGCAATATAGCGCGAGAAGGTCACCCCTTGGTGGGCTAGAAACCCATACTGGTTATGGAGTAATTCCCAAGGATAATCAGTAATGCGCACAGGTTTGGGGTCTTCTGCTGGAAACCGCAACCGAATATGTAAGAAAATGCGATCGCGTTTAGCCTCTGCTACTGCTGCCTCTATTACCTGCTGAATGTCTTTACCTAATATTTCATAGAGCCTACGCCCAATAGTAGCCAAGTAGTCAGGCTCAAAAGCATTGCGCTCCGGTAGTAGCAGTTGCTCACGTACCATCCAAGCCTGCTCATCTTCCGAAAAGTTATCCTCTTTGAAGTGAGTTGACTCTAATATCTTAACTACCGTGAAACGTCTGTCCTGGACATCGGGAGTCTTACTGTCGAGAAAAGGCAGACCAGGTTCGTAATGGACTTCTCCTAAGGAACCCGACCCACTAACTTTGAAATAGTCTTGCTTGCCTTTAATGGGATAAAAGTGTAGTTCCAGCAGTTTCATTCCAAAATCCATATTTTATCACCTATGGCGACCATTAACTTTAGTTGGAATACCATCTGATTTTCTTTGGTATCGCCAGCATATCACCCTTAGTTTAACATCTTTGGGGCTAATTATAGCGTTTGTATTTGATTTGTGAACATAGGAGTTATTGGAAAAGGGAGCAGGCAGCAGGGAGCAGGGAGCAGTAGGAAATAGTTTGGAGTATTTTTTTGTGTTATTAAAAATTATCAAGATTGTTCATGACCTATTTATCAACGCTATATAAACGTTATATATATCTTGTTTGATACAGACCCATAAAGCACAGGAAAATAAAAACGGGGAATAGGATAAGATAATTTTGGAGAGTATCAACCCTCAACAAACTCCGGAATCCCTGGTGGCAACATTTCAGATACATTGAATAAACAATCTGGAAACTGTAACGGTGAAATTGTATGATTATCTGCCAGAATTACGTGACTTTGATACCCTTGAACAGTCGATTTTCGAAAAACATGCAATTGACGATTACTTAAATCAATCACCCAATAATCAGCAATTTTTGCCTCTGCATAATGGTTAGCTTTCAGTTCACAATCCCTCTTCAAGGTAGTATCAGCAACTTCAATAATTAAATAAATTTATGATGGTGTCGGATGATGGTCTAGGTATCGCAGTTCATCTGGCATAACTACGGCTAGATCTGGTTCGGGTTCGGAGTGATTACTTAACTGAATTGGTAATTGTGTTTGAACTAACCCTTGCTCTCTTAAACGATTATCCAACAATCGGCGAGTGAGCCGAATCGCAGTAGCATGGGGAGTTCCCTGGGGACTCATTTGTCTAATTATCTGTCCTGCAATTAATTCAACTGGTTCATCCGGCTGCAAAATTCCCACCTTAGCCATCCGGTGGTATTCCTCAACCGTCCACAGGCGCAATAATGTTAAAGGGGTTTGAGTTGTATCCATGGCTGGGAAAAAGGGAAAAGGGAAAGAGTGGGGAGATAGGGAGATGGGGAGATGGGGAGATGGGGAGATGGGGAGATTTTTATGGCTGTTTCTGAATTATAGCACTACCCATTGCGGAATATATGTAAGATACAGCGGTTTTTAGCCTAATGAGGTACACATAATTTTTGCCCTGTTCCCTCTTCTTTCTTCCCTATTCCCTGTTCCCTGTTCCCTGTTCCCTGTTCCCTGTTCCCTAAAACCATAAACTTTGTACCTCACCAAATTGAAAACCGCTATACAAGCTATTATGAATATTCAGGCTTTTCTTTTAATTTATTCTATAATAATATCAATATTATAGTTAATTTTATCAACAACTTTACAAAAAAACGTGAGATGATATAATCAATAAAAAAAAACAAAAAGCAGGAGCAAGCAATGAGTAATAGTGACTTGTATGATCAGGACTTCGTTATGTGGACTGAGACAACTTGCCAGCAACTCAAAACAAGAAACTTTGATGAGTTGGACATAGAGAATTTAATTGAGGAGATAACATCCTTGGGACGATTCGGCTTTCGCCGACGCTACGCGAACCGATAGACGAGAGCTTCAGAGCAGACTTAAAGTTTTGATGGAACACTTGCTTAAAAGGCAGTATGTGGATTCAGAAGATGATTATCGAAGCTGGGAAAATACCATCGAAGAGCAGAGAGAACAGATTAATATTCTGTTGTCTGAATCTCCTAGCCTCAAGCCTTATCTTGAATCAGTCTTTTCCGATTGCTACAGATATCCACTGAAGAAGGTTACCAGGAATTATCCATCTGTTAGTTTACCCCATAATTGTCCTTTCACGTCTGATATTTTAGATCAAGATTGACCTATTATAACTCCCGACTCCCGACTCCCGACTCCCGACTCCCGACTCCCTGAACTATAACCTATTACCACACTCCATGCTCGTTCTAAATCTAGCAAAAAAATGGTTAATTTGTCTGCTTCGGATTGCCACACCGCGAAATAATTAGCCATACCAAGGAGATAGGTTTGACTGTAAGAGTCTGGCAATTTACGAATTGTTGATAAAGGCAAATCAATCATAGTGGGTAGCCGATAAACCGGTATGGCGCAGGCGTCTCCCCCGGGAGTTTGAACGATGATCAAAAATTCCCCAACATTGGATAAATCAATAGGGAATTGTCTAACAGCAGCGGTTTACCCTAAACCTTGACCTAGGGGTACCTTAGCTTTACTAGGTTTGACTAGTATTGGTTTTAAAGGGAGCAGGGGAAAGGTTCGATTGTCTAGATGAATTAATCTGTTATCCCGGCTACTATCCCTAATGTTGCTGGAAAAATCCCTAACTTTCAAAACCACTTTCATTGGTAAGGCTAACCAATACTTAGCGATTTTAAATACAATAATTTGGACTTTTTTCATTTTATTACTCCCTGCTTTGTAAGCTATCAGCTATCAGTTATCAGTTATCAGCTATCAGCTTTTGAATAAGCGATGCAGAGGTGCGACCCGTGGCGAATTTAATTCGCCTACGGAAAACGCACCATTACGGTCTTGGGGTTTTCCCCCGGAGACGAAACCTGATTACGTTGAGCCTTTATGGTTGGTAGGCTATGCAGATGCATGGTTAAAACTTATTGATTAAGGCGAGCCTGTCTTACGGTAACTTCAAACCACTCGCTATTGCATCAAGACAACAGGTAAACATTGGTTTAATCTGAGTGAAGTCACAGCGTCGAAGCCTGTGCCACAAAGCTGACAGCTGGGCGTTGCTTAATAATGGAATGATTTTAAGGGTAGGTGCGTGCCTCCAAGGCCGCGAGCAATCCCTCGCGCCCTTGGGTCGCACCTGTAGAATGGGCATCTTGCGTGGAATGGGCATCTTGCCGTGGAATGGGCATCTTGCCGTGGAATGGGCATCTTGCAGTGGAATGTGATTTTGCCGTGGAATGGGCATCTTGCCGTGGAATGGGCATCTTGCCGTGGAATGGGCATCTTGCCGTGGAATGGGCATCTTGCCGTGGAATGGGCATCTTGCCCGTTTCATTTTCGGGCGGGCAGGATGCCCGCTCTACTCCGATTCATTTTTTGATTCAGCAACGCTGACGGCTGACCACTGACCACTGACGGCTGACCACTGATCACTGACGGCTGACGGCTGACTGCTGACCGCTGACGGCTTTATTAATTGTTGCTAAAATCTCTTCCTCTAAATACGGTTTAGTTAAATAAGCCATAGCTCCAAGTTCGGTAGCAAGTTGTTTGTATTTTTCTTGACTACGGGAGGTGAGCATAATAATAGGAATATCAGTTAAAGCTGGGTCTTGATGACTAAGACTCAAAAACTCAATACCGTTTAACCGTGGCATTTCTAAATCGCAGATTATCAGATCAACACCATCACTTTTGCGCAATAATTCTATCGCCTCTAAACCATCTTTAGCTTGCAGCACCTGGTTACCATTTCGTTCCAGAATTAGGCTTAAATTTTGTCGCTCAGTAATGGAATCATCGACAACTAAAAAGGTTTTATAAAGGTTACCCGGTTGTTCGCCTTTGGCGTTCGAGTAGGGTAAGTTGGCAGGTTGAAGGTTATTAGGTTGAAGGTTATCAGGTTGTTCGCCTTTGGCGTTCGAGTAGGGTAGGTTATCAGGTTGTCTATGATTAGGTTGAAGCTTGTCTGGAAAACCTTGGCCTTTCGGCCACGCTTTCGGCAAAGCCGTTCGCGTAGCGTGGCCTTCGGCCTCCGCTGCGCGAACGCGAACAACGTTCAACCTGCTAACTTTCAACTCTTCAGAACCTTCAACCTTCAACCTGCTAACTTTCAACTCTTCAGAACCTTCAACCTTCAACCTGCTAACTTTCAACTCTTCAGAACCTTCAACCTTCAACCTGCTAACCTTCAACTCTTCAGAACCTTCAACCTTCAACCTCCCAACCTTCAACTCTTCAGAACCTTCAACCTTCAACCTCCCAACCTTCAACAATGATCGCTGAGATTGATGAAGCTGCTGTACATACTTAAGTAACCCTGTACCGTCAATTACCAGAATCAAACGACCATCGGCCAAAATACTGCAACCATAAACATAGGGAGGATATGCGATCGCATTAGACAGCTGCTTGATCACGAGTTCTTGCTCTTCGAGTACTTGTTCCACTTCTAGTCCCACCCATCCTTCACCAGTATTCATCAATAGGATCGGATTAATCTCTTGAGGTTTAGTCAGCAAGGGATTCCAAGCTGGTACTGTCGATCCCTGTTGGGATGAGTATTCCAGTAAGGATAAGAGTTGGTAAACAGGGGTGCTATACTCATTCCCCCTGTGATGCCAATTCAGGATTTTTTGATCACTCACCATCTGGATTTGCTCAGATGCTGGCAACAATATCTGTTCAATGTCATTAGCCACAAACCCATACACTCTCTCATTAGCTTGAACCACTAGCACCCTGGCATTCCTGAGAGCTTCTTGGATCTGCAAGCAAAAGGTCGTGCCAAGACCCGGCTGGAAGCGAACCTTTACCCGACCGTTAATCCGTTGCAGTTGGGAGCGCACCACATCTAGGCCAATACCTCGTCCAGAAAGCTCGTTGATTTGAGAAACAGTGGAAAATCCTGGCTGACACAGTAAGTCTAATAGCTGATTTGGCTCCGGTGATTCGCCCAGGGCTTCCAAGTGCTCAACACTGAGCAGGTTGGTTTCCACGGCACGATGATAAATCTTTTCCAAGTCCAGTCCCTGACCATCATCTGTGACTTCAATGATGGTGCGATTTCCTTGATAGAAAGCACGAATTTCAATCTTACCGATAGCAGGTTTACCCCTTTCTTGGCGAACCTCCGAGGATTCAATACCATGGTCGAAACCATTGCGGACTAGATGCAGTAAAGCATCATAGAGATGATTAGCAATGGTTTTATCAACTAGGACATTAGTCACACTGAGGGTTAATTTCGCTGACTTGTGATGGACATTAGACAACTGCTGCACCATGGAGGGAAAGGATTTAAGCAGATGTTCCAGAGGTATAGTCCGAACAGATTGAAGAGTATCCCTGAGCTGAGTTGATAAACGCTGTTCTCGTTCCACACTAGCAGCAGCCGTAGTGGCTAACAGGCTCAGGTCTTCTGTAGCTTGAGTCAGTTGTAGGGTTTCTTCCCAAGCGGAATCCCACAGCTTGGAAATTTGCTGATTAGAGGAATGCTTCTTGAGCTGAGTGCGCAGTTGAGTCAGGGTTTGGCGATGTTGCTTGAGCCAATTGGAAAGTTTTTCAACTACCCCTTGACAGTTTTCATCCTGCCATCCTAACTGGTTTTGGTTAATTAGTAGTTCCCCAACTAGGTGAGATAGGTGTTTCAGACTTTCTAAATCAACCCGCACTGTGGCCGATGTCTTGATCGAGCCATCTGCTAATAAAGGCACACCAGCCTCTGCAGACTCCCGATCGGGAGGAGATATTGATATTTGGTTTAATTCTTTTGCTGATTCAGGGTTAACTGCTAACTCCGACTCTTGCTTAGGGTCAGTCTGAGCTTGGTTAAGATTGTCTGTTGCTACGGTTTCTGAAGATTCATCCAGAAAGATAGTATCTGGAAATATACTATCTGGAAGTATACTATCTGGCTCAAGATATTCCTCTTCAGGAAACACTTGATTCGCTTGCTCTTGTGCAAGAGAAATATTACCAAAAGTTTCCTCAAGTAATTCATCGATAGGTGGTGAAGGTTTAGGGTTAGCAGGTTGAAGGTTAGTTTGGGTTGAAGGTTGAAGGTTAGTTTGGGTTGAAGGTTGAAGGTTAGTTTGGGTTGAAGGTTGAAGGTTATTGTTGGTTGAAGGTTGTAGGTTATTGTTGGTTGAAGGTTGTAGGTTATTGTTGGTTGAAGGTTGTAGGTTATTGTTGGTTGAAGGTTCCAGGTTATTGTTGGTTGAAGGTTCCAGGTTATTGTTGGTTGAAGGTTCAAGGTTATTGTTGGTTGAAGGTTCAAGGTTAGTGTTGGTTGTTCGCGTAGCGTGGCCTTTTGGCCAAGGTTTTGAACCTTCAACGTTCCAACCTTCAACGTTCCAACCTTCAACGTTCCAACCTTCAACGTTCCAACCTTGGCCTTTTGGCCACGCTTCGCGAACAACCTGTAACTCTTCTTCTGACCCAGCTAATTGTTGAAGGGCGAGGCTGGGGTTTCCTCCACGAGTGCGATCGCCTGCTAAGACAGCGGTATGAGCTTCCTGGAAATTCGTTAAAGCAATCTTGGCAATTTCCATCACCTGTTCAGGGTTAGCGTCAAGGGCTTTGAGGGTATGTTCGGCAATTGCTTTAAACCCTGGTAAGTTCAAGGATTCCCCCAACCCTACAAATATTTCACCTTGTTCTCGCAAGGTCTCAGCAATCTCTATCAACGTAGCCTTGTCATGATCAGGGGTTGGAGGTTCAAGGTTAGCAGGTTGAAGGTTAGTTTGGGTTGAAGGTTGAAGGTTAGCAGGTTGAAGGTTAGTGTTGGTTGAAGGTTGAAGGTTAGTGTTGGTTGAAGGTTGAAGGTTAGTGTTGGTTGAAGGTTGAAGGTTAGTGTTGGTTGAAGGTTGAAGGTTAGTGTTGGTTGAAGGGTGAAGGTTAGTGTTGGTGGAAGGGTGAAGGTTGTCTGGAAAACTTTCAACATTCAACCTGCCAACCTGTAACCCTTCAGAACTTTCAACATCCAACCTGCCAGCCTGTAACCCTTCAGAACTTTCAACATTCAACCTGCCAACCTGTAACCCTTCAGAACTTTCAACATCCAACCTGTCAACCTGTAACCCTTGAGAACTTTCAACATCCAACCTGTCAACCTGTAACAACGAAGCTAGGTGATCGATTCGTTGTTTAACTCCTACTTCAAAGATAGATTGGACAATATCAAACCCAAGTTCTGCTGATGTAGGTAGAGAAGCTTGATAGTCAAAACAATTTCCTAATTTAGCTTGCAGTTTAGCAAACACCCCTGCAGCTCGGTTGATAATCTCAGTATTCTTGTTCAACTCCCCGGTCATTTCAGCGGTCAGTGCCATCCTGAGGCACTGATATCCCTCAAACATTAGTGTTTCTAGCTCTGTATCAATGGTTGCCTCAGGGGCTAACATTGCCCGGAAGACATCTTCGAGATAATGTGCTACACTCTTTATGGTGTCTTGCTGGACATTAGCAGCTGCGCCTTTCAGGGTATGAGTCGCTCGCATTAAGTCATAAAGTTGGTTTTTTGGCTTGTCCGGTGTCAAAGCCAGCAAGTCTTGTTCAATAACTTGCAGCAAGTCCTGGGCTTCCCCAAGAAAATATTGATAGGTTTCTGGATCAATAGTTGACATTTTTTTAGGGAGTAGGGAGTAGGGAGTAGGGAGTAGGGAGTAGGGAGTAGGGAGTAGGGAGTAGGGAGTAGGGAGTAGAAACTTGACTGTACCTGATAAGTATAATCAACGCTATATAATTCAAGGGAATAATAATCCCTAAAACCAATCTCAAAGCGCCAGTTGCTCCCCAACCTCCCCGCGCCCGGGCCCCACACTACTCGCGCCCAGGTTCCACACTCCCCACCCACAGCGCTATAACTAGTTCACGGTAAACTGCTCAACAGCTGCCTGTAGGTTTTTGATGGTGGTGAGGGATTCCTTGAAGGACTCCCAAAGCTCGGTAGAGTCTTCAGAAGTATTGGTGGATATGGCGGCAACTTCTTTCATGGTTTGGGTGACGGATTGTGATTGTTCCAGTTGGGCGAGGGTTGCCTGGGTAATGTCTGCAACTAACTGGCTAATCTCAGCAGTAGCTGATGCGATCGCATTTAGATTGCCCTTGCTTTCTTCTACCAGTTCTGTGCCAGTATTAACCTGAGCGATCGCGACTTCGGTCACTTTAATCACTTCTCGGGTCTGAGTGCGGATTTCAGCAACTAAATTAGAAATTTCCGTAGTTGCCTTGGCCGACTGTCGAGCTAAGGAGCGCACCTCATCAGCTACTACCGCAAAACCTTTACCATACTCCCCAGCCCTGGTGGCTTCGAGAGCAGCATTGAGGGAGAGTAGCTGGGTTTGGGTCGCAAAATCACTAATCAAATTTAAGACCCGGTCAACATTTTGAGAGTATTGACTTAACTGTCTAATTTGATGGCTGGCTTCCTCCACACTATCCCGAATTCCTAGAATTCCCTCCACCGTGCGGTTCATAGCTGTTTCCCCCGATGCTACTTTTTGGTTTGCCTCTTGCACAGCTCGGTCGATGGATTGGGCACTAGTAGTTACCGCTTGGGTAGAGTTAACCATGCTCTGGATTTGATCCATCGCTTGGGTCAACTCCTGACACTGATGCTGGGCTTCTTCAGAAAGTTTAGTAATTGCTGCTTCACTCTCTGTAGCCGTTTCAGCGACTTTCACAGAAGCTGAGAGTACCTGGATTACAATTTGCCGTAAACTCTGAATGGTGTTATTGTAGGCATCTGCAATAGTTCCCAGTTCATCATTGGTAATCGGAGCTCTAACGGTCAAGTCACCGTCTAGAGAAGGTCGGACAGCTGTGAGCAAATCAATAGCACGTTGTTGGAATAATTCCCTAGCCTCCTTTTCCCGTGATGCTAATTCTGCTAATTGTTGGGATTGCGATCGCAATTGTTCCAAATACTCAGCTCGCTGCAACGGTACACTCATCTGAGCGGCAATCTGAAGCATCCAATTAATCTCTTCCGTTTGCCAATCCCTAGCTTCAGAATTTTGATAAGCAGCCAGTAAACCCCACAGTGTATCCCCTTGGAAAATCGGCACAATAGTATAGGCTCTGGCCTGATATCGCTCTAGCTGCTCGATATAACAACTTGAAAAATCCCCTTTATAGATATCACTAACCACCCAGAAGGGTTTCTCTTCCCTAGAGAGATTGCCTTGGATGCTTTGCAGATAGGTATCTCGGATGGTTGGGGCTTGCTGGCTAAACTGCTCAGGGGTATTTCCAGCCACCGTTTTCACGATACATTCACTAATATTTTTGTTGATGAGGGGATTATTAGTCTGTTCCTGGATTAGGGAAGTCCAGCCACTAGCCACAGACTCAGCCACAAAGGAGCCACTCCAATCAGAATTGAAGCGATATATTGTAACACGGTCAACCCCTAAGAGTTGACGAACTTCGTTGGTGGTAACATTAAAAATAGTGCGCAGGTCTTGGGATTGTTGAATTTTATCCGTGACCTTATTCAGTACTCGTTCTCGTTCTGCTCCTTGACGTAATTCCTCAGACTTTAACCGCTGTGCCTCCAGTAGCTGAGCTTGTTGCAATGCTACTTCTAACTCAGCTGCAATCTCCAGCATCCAGCTAACTTCTGACTCCCGCCATTGCCTGATATCAGAGTTTTGATAGGTAGCCAATAATCCCCAGAGTTTTTCATTCTGGTAAATAGCTACAATCACATAAGCTCTGGCTTGATAACTTTCTATAACTTCCAGATAACAAGGGGTGAACTCCTGATTGTAGATATCTTCCACCACCCGGTAGGTTTCCCCCCTACTATAGGCACCCCCCTGGGTTTCTTGAAGATAAGTATCGACCTGGTTAATTATTGGTTCAGTGGCCAATTCTTGGATGCTGCATTCGCTGATATCAGCCCTTAGGTGTGGGCTATTAGTCTGGCTCTGAAGCAGAGAAATCCAGCCTCCAGCCACTGACTCTGCTACAAATTCACCACTCCAATCGGGATTAAAGCGATAGATAACTGCTCGGTCAGTTTTGAGCAGTTGTCGCACTTCTTGAGTTGTGGTCTGGAAAATAGTCTTGATATCCAGAGAACGGCGAATTTTGTTAATGACTTTCGCCACAGTTGCCTCCCGTGCCTGCTGCTGTTGCAACTGAGTGCGTAACTCGTCGGTAGCTAGGTGAAGGGATAGTTCTGTGGCAATAGTCCGAAAGCAATTAATCTGTTGTGGAGTCCAGGATGGAACCGACCTGTCTTGGTTTGTCTTTACCTGGCATCGCTGCAAGACCAACAAACCCCAGGCTTTACCCGATACTGGCAAGCATAAGCTGAGACTGGATTGAACTTGAAATTTCTCCAGCAGCTGGAGTTGGTAGGGAGTGACCGAATCATTGCTGACCTGATCGATAATTACCCTTGACTGCTGCAAATAGTCTGTGGACAAGTCAGCCCCAAAAGCAGTAGCATCTAGCTTTTCCCCGACCGCAGGAGTCCACCCCCGTTCTACTGCTTCTGCCAAAACTATTCCGGTGCGAGAAGAATTGAAGCGATAAATTAACACCCGCTCGGCTTGGCTGAGATGTTGCACCCCATTGACTGTATTGTTCAGTAAGGTTTCCCAGTTCCCAGCTTGATTCATTAATTTGCTAACCTCTAACAATTTTTCATGCTGGGCTTGGAACTGTTGTTGGAGTGCCTCTTCGTAGCTAAGCTTCAATTGCTGAATTTCCAGATTTACCCCTGCTGTAAACTGCTCAACCTCCTGACCAAAGGATTCAAATTGCTCCAAACTTTTTTTCAGCTCTAGTTTATCTACCCTTCGGCGTTGGTCTAGATCAGTTTTTAGCCTGTCTAGGCTAGCGTTAAATCCCTCTAGGTTGGGGCGAGGAGAGTTAAAAAAATGTGGAGTATTCTCCTTGAGTAGATTTTGATTTTCTAAGAGCAGTTCTGAATCGTTATCATCCCATTGTGCTTCTGACATCTGCCTAGAGTCGTAAATTTTAATTATACTTCATACTTTATATCAAGTGCTGCTTGAACAATTCGTTGGGCATCTAAGATAATACTACTGGCTTCGGGAAGATAGGCTTTGACAAATTCCCCAAATCTGAGGGGCAATAATCGATCAGGGGGTTGTAAGTTTTGCCAATGGTGCTGTTCTATTTCTTCCACTTGTGAAACCACCAGTCCCAGAAGTTTGCTGTTGAGTTGAAGTACAATCACCATGATTTTTGTCCTGGAGATGTCTTTGGGTTGCCAAACAGCCGGAAATCCTAGGAGATAGTTTAGATCTAACAACCACAGCATTTCACCACGCCAGTTGTAAATCCCAATCACACTATCGGCAGTATGGGGAATTGGCAAAATTTCAGCAACCGACACATTCAGAATTGCTTGGATGTAGTTTACCTCTAACAAAGCCCCATTGCCAGACCCTACCTGGAAGCGCAAAAATTTCTCCTGGGGGGGAAGTTGGCCATCAACACTGACCTTAACGGGGGTAGCCAGAGGTAATTGAGCTTGATTCCCCTGGAAATGATGTTCATTGTTCTGCCAGGAGACAGGATAATGAGCTTGATTAGTTCTCACTGTTGAGCCTGACTCTACCCAAGTAGACAAGTCTAGCACCACCGGAATGCTTTCTACTTTAATTTGTTTGCGCCATGCTGGTTGTTTTTCGGTTAGGCTACGCCCCAAAATTTTGACGGTATCAATTGAGTTTGGTTTTAGCTTGCTGATGGTGTAGTAGATAAATCTTACCACAGCTCCTGGTTTTGGAGCGGGGTCTGCTTCGAGTAAAACCAATAAACAGCTATCGTGAAGTTTAACTTTAGCTATAATACCTTCGTGCTGAAGTTTGTGATTCAGTATGGCAGCGATGACGTTCGGGTTTCCCTGTTTAGCTAATTGTAAAATTTTGCTGGTCTTGGAAATCTGCTCTTTGCTCATCACACCAAGTTACTATCCAAATGATCAAAAATTTATGATAAATACAATTCCAAGGTATTTAATTGCTTGATTTGTAATGATTTTTCATTTTGGTTAGAGTGATTGCTCACGTTTTTAAAATTGGGTGAATTTATGGGCCAATGAAAACCAGGGTTGAATCTACTTGTAATAGCTTGAGTGCTAAGCTATTACGCTACGGTCAGGAAAAATTTACTGGCCGACTGGATCTGAAGGTGTCAACTGCTCAGCAATGGAGCTTCTACTTGAGCTATGGCCGTTTGGTATGGGCATCTGGCAGTGTTCATCCCACTAGGCGTTGGTGTCGGCAGATACTCTACCATTGTCCTGAGGTTAATCCTAATCGGATTGCCCTGAAAAAGATAGAGCCAGAGTCCTGTTGGGACTACCACTTGATGGTGCTGTTAGCACGGAAACGAATGATTAACCCCCAACAGACGGTGGTTGTAATTAAAGGCACTGTAGCAGAAATATTGTTTGATATCTTCCAGAGCCTAACCTTAGTTTCTCGGGAGAAAACCCTAATTCAACCCAGTAATGATTCTGTGTCGTCAAACACCATTGAAACTACGGTCAAGAAGCCTGACAATTTCTTGCTCAATGCCCAGTTGGGAGTACGTCCCTCTATCCAGGGGATTTTGCCACAAACGTGGATGTTAGAGGTAGAACCAACTATCAAGCAAGTTCAACAGGTCTGGCAGCAGTGGTCAGAAATGGGTTTGGAGGATGTTTCTCCTGACTTAGCACCGGTGCTGTTGCAAAAGTCGGCTTTGCAAGAGCAAACCTCAGTGGCCACCTACAAAAATTTGGTAACCCTCATCAACGGTAAGCGCACTCTTCGAGATATAGCAGCCCTGATCAAACGAGATCTGTTACTGCTGACGCGATCGCTAAATCCTTATATTCAGAAACAACTGATTGAACTAGTAGAAGTGCCTGATTTGATAGCTCCTTTCTTTGTAGATATCCCCGCCAAGGCAGACATTAGTACCCAAAACTCCCAAACCCAAAAATCCCACAAGAAGTCTGATCAGCCATTAATAGTCTGTATTGATGACCACCCCCAAACCTGTAAAATTATGAAGGACGTGATTCAATCAGCAGGTTATCGATTTTTAGGAATCCAAGACTCTATCAAAGCTCTACCGTTGCTACTCAAACATAAGCCAGATTTAATATTCTTGGATTTGGTGATGCCGATTGTTAATGGCTACGAAATGTGCGCCCAGATCCGCCGGGTGTCAATGTTTGCCAATACACCAGTGATTATTCTGACTGCTAAAGATGGTATTGTGGACCGGGTACGAGCCAGAATCGTTGGGGCGACTGATTTCCTGACCAAACCCATCGACAATCAGAAAGTAGTGGCAAAGGTGCGCAAGTATCATACAACCTCGCCCAGCAAGACCGATCCAGTTTAAAAAGGCAAGACTCCGGAAGTGAAGCAAGAGTCTAGAGGTAGGGGGAATCAAAAATTGTCCTAGGTCAACGGTTAACACTCAACGGTTAACACTCAACAAACAATAACTATTGAATCAGCTCCTCTAGGGTACACAGCAGTTCTTCTGGATTCACTGGTTTAGCTAAGTAGGCA
Source organism: Moorena sp. SIO4A1 (assembly GCF_010672065.1). NCBI lineage: Bacteria > Bacillati > Cyanobacteriota > Cyanophyceae > Coleofasciculales > Coleofasciculaceae > Moorena > Moorena sp. SIO4A1. The sequence goes on from NZ_JAAHHX010000047.1 coordinate 45,269, forward strand.
TCAGCCCCCAGCATCTTTCCCCAAATTTTGTCCACCTCAGTACCTTTGGTGGAGCAAATCACCACAGGAATCTGGCTAGTGTGAGGATTAACTTTCAGGGCTCGACAAAACTCAAAACCACTTTGACCAGGCAAAATTACATCTAAAACCACTAAATCTGGCGTATGGTGAGATAATTTTTCCCGAGCCTCCTCAACGCTAGCCACGCCAGTAACCCCCAAACCCGCTTGTTGCAAACAGCGAGTTAGGTACTGTCTTTCTGTTACGCTATCTTCTACCACCAAAACAGTTTTCATAGATTAAAGTATAGCACCTTATACAGAAAATGTGTTAATGGCAAGGGCAAAATTACTGATAAAATCATGGTTTTTATATAGCGCTAGTGTTTGGTTCAGGGTGAACTCAGCTCTTCCACCCAAAGGTATAGCGCTACGCGCAAGTCCGCAAGTCCGCAAGTAAGCTATGACTAAGTTTCGGAGTTTAGGAATGTCAAACACCTTAATGCGTAGTGCTATATTATCTAAAATCCGGTTGAATAACCATACTTCCTGGTGACCAGAGCAAAGGAGGGAGTAGGGAAAACGGAAATAGGGAATCGGAAAAGGATAATAGGGAATAGAATAGTAAATTAAGCAATTTTTAAAGGTCAGCAATCAAAGATTTTAAATACTTTAAAATTTGGTAAAAAGTGTAGAGATAGCAGCCAATTGTGAGTTTACTAAAATATAGTTGGTATTTTAAATGTAAAATTGTATGTTTTTTTATGTCCAATAAAAATCATGATATCTTTCCCATTTTGCCTCTTGCATTTTTCGGCAATAAGTGTGTTTACAACCGAGATATAAATGCTATATATAGCGTTTATTATAGCTATGAGGTACACAGGATTTTTTACCTCTTGCCTCTTGCCTCTTCTCTCTTCCCTGCTCCCTGCTCCGAACTCGCCCCGCGTGGCCTACGGCCTCAGTCCCTGCTCCCTAACACCCAGAATTTTGTACCTCATGACTATGATAAGTGCTATATTAGGAATCTTGACTTCTGAATCGAGACTATTAAATCGGAGTATAGTTGATTCTTTATGGTCTGTAAAGCTAGTATCCTAAATATTATTAGAGACTTAACAGTAGAGAGTTGACAGTATAAAAAATTCACAATATTATCACAAACTCAGCCTAAGCTTGAGAAGCCTGAGTCAAGAAGGCTTCTTGGGCTGTTTACATAGCAGTAACACACAGGAGAGTTTTTTCAGTCAACCGGCTCGGATTCCAAAAATCGGATTCATAAAATGATCAGCTAGGGCTGATAAGTACATAGAGAGTTCAAAACAGTACTAGTCATGATCCTAACTAGTCATGATCCTAAACCACCATTACCCATTTCCCCACTGGTCAATGACCCAAAGCCAGCCTCTGAGTTATCTAGGCTTGGTACAACAACTGCGGGTCAGCAATCGAGAGGATTAACAATGGTGGTTAATGTATCAGGGCGCATCCAGCTTATCAGCAGTCATACCAGCGACTGGGAGTTTAATTGGTTAGTTAAAAGTCAGTTAAAATTCACCCATGTAGACTCTCGTATCCTGGTTTGTGATCGCTGCATTGGTGTTGCTCAACTATGGCAGCCAAAGGCAGGGCAGCTGGGGAAAAAGACTCCTGTGGATGAAATCCTAAGAAACCTAATTGAAGAAGTATCCCGCTACCCAGACCCAAGTCCTGAGCGGCAGAAAGCCTTGAATCGTCTCCTGAGCGTTGTTCAAAATCTACCTGGCATTTACAAATCTTCCCACGTAGACTCTCTAGAGGCGTTAAATCGAACCTGGGAATGGGTCACTCGCAATCTAGACCAGTTTGAGCCAACTTCAACCTCCCTTGAAAAAAGCTTAGTGACCTGGATCAACGGATATTTACGCTGGCGCATCCGAGATTTATATATCTCAGATAGTAGATATCCAGGGATTAGCACTAATCAACCGATCGGTAACAGTGAGGGAGATTCAAGGACTCTAGAAGACCGGTTGCCAGACCCTAGACCTTCCTTGAGTAGACTGGATGATTACATTGAAGAAATCCAGACAGCTGAACGCCAGCGTCTAAGTAAAGCCATTCTCGAAGAAATTAAAAACGATCCAGATCGGAAATTAATCGGTTGTCATCCCCGCAAATATCCCAAATGTAATTGTCAGTTATTAGCAATGCGGTTGCTAGTACAAGAACCACCCCAGAGAATTGCTGACATTGCTAGAGAATTTAACGCTAACCAACAAACTCTCTACTCTCACTGGAAGAAAAAATGCCTGCCAAGGCTGCAAGACATCGGTAAAACGTTTGGATATCAACCATGACTATTACAGAATCAACTAATATTAAAGTTTCTATTAGCCCATACGCTCATAGTTATGCAGCACAGTTTGCTGCTGAACAAACCACCCCTCGGAAGGGAAAACACGTCTATTTAAATACTTTAGCAGTTTATGCTGTTAACAACTATCTTAAATGGCTCGAGATTCCCAGTAATCTTGCTCAAAGTGATTGTTGGAATCCCGGTTTAAGAGCATTGTTTGATGTAGCTGATCTGGTTTTGCCCAACATTGGTAAATTGGAATGTCGTCCAGTGTTACCAGGTGAGTCAGCCTTGAACGTGCCACTAGAAGTGACCGAAGACCGGATTGGCTATGTGGCAGTGCAGTTCAGTGAGCAATTAGACCAGGTAGAGTTATTGGGATTTGCTCCGTATCATGCGATCGCTAAATCCCTAGACCCTTTACCCCTAGAACAGCTTGAATCTCTCGATACACTAATTGACAAGATTGATTGGATTAAGAAATCGGTGAGGGTAACCCAATGGTTTGAGGAACTATTTCAGGCAGATTGGCAAGCACCAGCCTCACTGCTACCTGAGTATAGGTACAGGTCTAGTTTCAAAACCGTTACTTTCTTCAGAGGATCTGAGTTAGGTATCAAGCGGCGCTCCAACCAAGAACCGAGGATACAGGCTTTAAGGGGTAATGACAGATCAACGATGCGAGCCAAGCTAATGGACTTAGCTGGTCAAGGGGTAGTCTTGCTGCTGCAAGTGAATTTCCAACCTCCTGATACTGAAGATATCGATATTTTTATGCGGCTATATCCTGCGGGGGATGCAATGTATTTACCACCAGATTTGCAGGTGAATTTACTGGATGAATCGGGAAAGTCTTGTATGAAAGCTCAAGCTGGAAAAACTAACGACAAGATCCAAATCGATTTCAGTTGCCAACCAGAGGAACGATTCAGTGTCAGATTAAAATTGGGAGATATAAGTATCACGGAAAAATTTATAATTTAGGTAAGCTATCAGCTATCAGCTTATGCGCTACGCGCACGCTTCGCGAACAGCTATCAGCTTATGCGCTACGCGCACGCTTCGCGAACAGCTATCAGCTTATGCGCTACGCGCACGCTTCGCGAACAGCTATCAGCTTTTGAATAAAACAGGTAAGCATTAGTTTAATCTGAGTTACGTTAGCTGACCACTGACCGCTGACCATCGGAGTTGTAAAATCAAGAGGAAAACCCACCCCACGGTCGAGGTGGGGTGTGGCCTTATTTAATTAATTTGGCAAATGTTCACTAAACTCATCTAGGGAGTTAACCGTTAATGCTGTTGCCATCAACTCTTCTAATTGTTCGAGAGTTAAGGCTTGAATTCTGACGGATATCTCGACAGGAATCTCGGAAAATCGCAGTTTAAGGATGCGCTCTAAACTGCCTCGACGTTCTTGTTTGATTCCTTGTTCAATCCCTTGTTCAATCCCTTGTTCAATCCCTTGTTCAATCCCTTGAGCAAGACCCTCTTGTAAAATCTCTTGATACCAGGGTGATTCTCGTAATACTGTCATATCCCACCTCATGATTTGTTGAATTAAGGGTATTTCTTCTTGATGCAGTCGCTCATGGGGGAAACCCCCAAGACCGCGCTGCATCGCTAATACAAAACTAGCAAAGAACGCTAAGAGCGGTTCTAGTTGATTTAAGGTTTGATCCGCTCGTAAAGCCTGCACCGCTGACCGCAATTTCGATTCACTACCACCTCCAAATAAGATTGGGACAAATGGAAATAGGGGAGGCAAAGGTTGTTCTAATACTAATTCAGCATCTACTTCCCAGAGATTAATTACCCGATAATCTTGACGGGCTTTTAATCCCATGAATTCCTTGTCGTAGCAATTTTCAATGGTGACTGTGGATGGGGGCGGCAAGATATTAATTAATACCGGATAAGCGGATAGGTTGTATTTTTCCTCAGCTAAAGCGACATAATTGCGCATTCTCTGAGGCATGTTCTGGTCATACCGTAGTTGTAATTCATTGAGAATCAGAAATTCCGAGTGTTCAGGACTAGACGCTTTTAGAATCACATCACTTTCGCGACTAATCCATTGAAACTCAGCATCAAGTAACTGAGATGCCCGCACTTGGGGATTACCGGTTACCCATTGCACCCAAGCATTAGGAGCGAGACTGATTAGGCGTTTGCTACCAATATCTGCACGTTTTGCCATACAATACAATTGATCGAATCAATACTAATTTTTGAGTTACGCCCACCCCACGGTCGAGGTGGGGTGTGGCCTTATTTAATTAATTGGGCAAATGTTGAGTAAACTCATCTAGGGAGTTAACCGTTAAGGCTGTGGCCATCAACTCTTCTAATTGTTCGAGAGTTAAGGCTTGAATTCTGACGGATATCTCGACAGGAATCTCGGAAAATCGCAGTTTAAGGATGCGCTCTAAACTGCCTCGACGTTCTTGTTTGATTCCTTGTTCAATCCCTTGTTCAATCCCTTGTTCAATCCCTTGTTCAATCCCTTGTTGAATTCCTTGAGCAAGACCCTCTTGTAAAATCTCTTGATACCAGGGTGATTCTCGTAATACTGTCATATCCCACCTCATGATTTGTTGAATTAAAGGTATCTCTAGGACAAAGCTAGCAAAAAAAGCTAACAACGGTTCTAGTTGATTTAAGGTTTGATCCGCTCGTAGCGCCTGCACCGCTGACCGCAATTTCGATTCACTACCACCTCCAAATAAGATCGGGACAAATGGAAATAAGGGAGGCAAAGGTTGTCCTAATACTAATTCAGCCTCTACTTCCCAGAGATTAATTACCCGATAATCTTGACGGGCTTTTAATCCCATGAATTCCTTGTCGTAGCAATTTTCAATGGTTACTGTGGATGGGGGCGGCAAGATATTAATTAATACCGGATAAGCGGATAGGTTGTATTTTTCCTCAGCTAAAGCGACATAATTGCGCATTCGCTGAGGCATGTTCTGGTCATAGCGTAGTTGTAATTCATTGAGAATCAGAAATTCTTGATGTTGAGGACTCTTTGCTTTCACAATCACATCGCTTTCGCGACTAATCCATTGAAACTCAGCATCGAGTAACTGAGATGCCCGCACTTGGGGATTACCGGTTACCCATTGCACCCAAGCATTAGGAGCGAGACTGATTAGGCGTTTGCTACCAATATCTGCACGTTTTGCCATACAATACAATTGACCGAATCAAGAATAATTTTTGAGTTACGCCCACCCCACGGTCGAGGTGGGGTGTGGCCTTATTTAATTAATTGGGCAAATGTTGAGTAAACTCATCTAGGGAGTTAACCGTTAATGCTGTGGCCATCAACTCTTCTAATTGTTCGAGAGTTAAGGCTTGAATTCTGACGGATATCTCGACAGGAATCTCTGAAAATCGCAGTTTAAGGATGCGCTCTAAACTCCCTCGACGTTCTTGTTGGAT
>NZ_JAAHHX010000470.1:0-1824 GCF_010672065.1 Moorena sp. SIO4A1
TCCATCAATAGCGTAAGTCCCACCAGCCACAAAGTCCACCGCCCGTTGTGCTTGGTCTGGATCCATGATGGTCAGGTTTAAAACCACCGACTTCCGTTCCCGCAGTGCCTGAATCACTTGGGGCATTTCTTCAAACGAACGAGGTTCAATCACTGCCACCTCAGAAAGGCCATTGACTGCTCCAGGCATGCCAATCACATTATTGATGGGAGATGGCCCTACCCCTGCTTCTGAGACCGTTGTCCGCTCCCGAGAACGGCGTCTGGTCGGACGTTCCTCCTCTGGTGGCGGTTGAACCGGTTGCTCTTGTGGGTAGGGAGTTGGGTAGGCATCCCCCTCAATGTCTTCATATTCGTATTCGTATTCCACTGGCTCATTCAGACCGACGAAATCGCGCAGTTTATTAAAAATACCGCTCATAGTCAACTCTCCATCACAACTTTAGTGTAAGCTTCTGCAAAGCCGATAATCGACCTTCTCTAGGGCAGCAGTCTTTAGTAGATGCTTAGACTAGAACTTAAACAGTCTAACTTACCCCTGAGCTTACTTAATAATTTTCACCCTTGAGAACACCACAAGGTTATCAATATAAAAGATAGATCTGCCTTCTGATCGGGGTGTAGTTCTCGAAAAAAGCAACTTTCAGAAGGCTATGCCATTATATATAAGAGGGCAATATTGATGATGGATGTGGTTGGGTATATACTACCCCATTACTTCCTCATCCGATAATCTCATTTCAGCAGACGCTCACAATGGTCGTTGGGACTTACTTTTGGCGGTAAGACCAACCCATTCAACAACCTTCGATTTGGTTGTGGGTACTTCAAATTTAGCTTCCAGCAAAAGAAGCCCCAGGTCGTAACCACTTTTGGAGGCAATCCCGCAGATGGCGCAGCATCAGCCCCTCCCCTAGCTTCTAGGGACCTAGTTTTAGTAACTGCTTTCAGCGGTAAATTGGGTGGGATTTGTTGGCGAATCTTGGTAATGGGTTCTGTAATTAAACCAATCATGGGAAGGTTTCCTTATGGAACTTATTGGAAGGTTTGCTGATAGATAACTCTAAGCTGCTCATAATCAGCCGATGAACCACTGCGCCTAAGTAAGCGCAGGCGATTTTCTACCAACAGCCGAGCCTCAGAACGACTGATTGGCTCAAAGGCAATGCCATTGGTAGTACTTTTCACCAAAAAGAAAAGTCTCTGGGCATAGATCGTAGTGAACAACTCTTGTTGTGGTTCAACAATGCAAACTCGAAACAGTAGACCAAAATTGGGGTGATTGAGGTAGTTTTCAGAACTCATCAAAATCCATATTAGGCGGGACTTGAGCACCGAACGATCTTAGGTTAGGTCAAATAAGTCATTGCCATGGCTTACTTTCCCTTAGTAAGGTTAGTGGTATTATGCCAGGGGTTTGGTTGGTTAGTGAATTCAGGTAAGACTAGGAGTCAGCAAGACCCTAACAATTCCTAAAGACCAAAACCGAAGTTATAGAGATAATAGCTTGAGCGCGTGGATTTGAGTTTGCTAGGTAGAAAATTAGGGCTAGTGGTGATTTTGTTTCTGACGGCATTAGACTTCTAAGATAATGGCCATCTGATATAACTTACCAAGTCTACCCAAATCTGCTATAACAAAATCTCTCCTACCTTGGTTGAACTCCTCAATACCGATACCAACCGATTTGAGATAGACTGAGGATTGAGAAGACGCTCATAGGGAAAGAGGATGGGGAAGGAAAAAATACACTAATCGTTTTGGCTATAGTTTTAGCTGTGAATTCGTGAAACTTTAATAAAGATTGCTCAAAACTCTACATGTT
>NZ_JAAHHX010000471.1:0-1823 GCF_010672065.1 Moorena sp. SIO4A1
TGTTTATTTTTATAGACTACTTCTCCAGACAGTGGTAAGGGAGCTGTGTGCCATACTCCAGGATGAATTGATATGCCGTAACTACCATCAGAGTAAAGCGCTACAAAATCTTCTGCTTTGACATTGTCCCCAGGAGGCGCTAATAGAAAGATACTAGGTTCACCATTTTTAGGAATAAAAGCCTCTCCTGCATCTAGATGGGCGCTAAGCCAATGCACTAGCACATAGTTAGAGTTAGTTTCAGGATCAACTACAGCCTTTCCAGCTGCACCACCGCGAGCATTTTTATGGTCAGCGGAAAGCACCGTAGAACCACGCCAATATACTTTGAATTCGTCTTCAATAAATGTACCATAACCCCCCCTAGCAATAAGAGGTCGTTTTCCTGGGTTTGGCCATTTACACAACTCTATTTCAACATCTTCAAAATCCGTGAATACAGTTCCTAATCCTTCAGCATTTTTTGAGTTCAGCTTTTTTAATGGAACGTCATAGTATTTGCATGGTGTAGCCATGATTTCCCCTTAAACTATCAGCAATTAGTGCTTTTTCAGCACTAGAGCAACCATTGGTTCTGTTTCAAAGATGTTAAACTCTACTCGATTGAGTATACTGATGCTTTCTGAAAGGACAGGTGTAGGGAGGGATACTCCTGAGCTAATGCCTTGGCATTGTCAACGCGGACTGCACTGATGTCAATGCCGACAACTTCACATCCTGTCTGCTGGGCTAGCCAGATAGCGGTGTTGCCGTTGCCGCAACCGATATCAAGTACCCGAGATTCAGTAGTCAGCCCACTGCAGGCGAGCATATATTCATTCCAACGATGGCAAGCTGGGACAAAGTCTTGAGCACGAGCGTCGGCTAAGTTATCAAAATAGCCCCAATGTAAACTGCCTTCAGAATCCCAGAAGCTACGATACATGCTGTCTTCGTGATCGTAAAACGCTTCTGTGTCCGCTTCTGTATATTTTTGTGTCATTTTGTTTGTCTAAGTTGAGACTTACAAGTCAGACTTACTAGATTTTCAAGGAAATTCCCTTCATGAGAGTAAAATCATAAGTGCTCGTTTCTTGAAATACTTCATATTTACTTCATATTTCCTTGATATTCTCCTTCATAATTCCCTGGCCTTTTGGCCAAAAGGCCAAGGTCAATCGCAATTTCAAGACTAAGCTACTGGCACAGTTAATCTATTTAGGGCTTTTTTTATCAACTATTAACACGTCCAAAACTTGTCGAAACCCTTAAGTTAGTGCGATCTGAATTATCTAAGCTGGGGAAGCTTTTTTTTTCCAAGTGTCCTGCTTTCGTCATTTACATAAACACCAAAATAATGATAACCATTAACAAAAACCTGTAGGCTAGTTGAGCAGCTGTTAGCCTAAGCTAGAAATAAGAGGCATGTGTTCTTCTTAATCATCTAGGCATTGCCAATATTCCTGAAGCTGTTCACCAAATCTATGCCAAAATCTATCCCAACTTCCGCCAAGACTACTTTAAACCAACCAGGTTTGCCTGTAGAAACGATCACATTAGATGTAACTGGCATGAAATGTGCTGGTTGTGTTGGTGTGGTGGAACGGCAACTGAGCAGTAACCCTGGGGTATCGAAAGCCTGTGTGAATCTGGTAACTGGGGTAGCTGTGGTAGAGTATCAAGCTGGTGAGGTGGAACCAACTGTCCTAGCTGAGCGGCTTACATCAAAAGGGTTTCCTAGTCAACCCCGTTTACCTGAAACTGAACAGGGAACTAAGAGCCAGGATAGGTTAACACCAGCCCAGAGACATCAGCAAGAAGCCAGAGCATACCGCCAGCAACTA
>NZ_JAAHHX010000472.1:0-1821 GCF_010672065.1 Moorena sp. SIO4A1
GTTTCGAGTATGTGTAGGCTTCTCGCCAACCCCAGCCATCGCTATTTCCTTACAGAAACGCTTCCGTGTTCGGGTATAAGGCAAGCTCTAGTTATGACGGGATGCCCCAGCCAAATTTCTGATTTTGATTGCTCTATCCACAGGAGGTTTGATGTCTACTGTCGTTAACCGGTGCATTTTCGGCTTTGGTCATCAACTTTAATAGACTTTAATTCACCATTACTTGCTCGTCTATTATAACTGATTAGACAAAAAGTGAGAAGAATTAGACAAAAAATAAGCAGAACTGTCACGCTGCGTTCAATCCCACGCATTTATTAGTACATATGTACTAATAATTCCGGTCATCAATCCTGCCCGCTGATCATGAGGGGCTGTTTGCCCAAGTAAGCCTCTGCACATGGTTTACCCCATCTCACGAGCTTTCCAAGGTGTAAAGATGGGTCGCTGATGGTAGTGGAAAGTAATTTGGCCCCAAATTCAAGTGTCTCAAGGAAAACCTATAAGGAAAACCTATGTTGAATTATAAAGAAAAGCTCAATCCCTGGATCATTGTCCTTCTGCAACCCAAGCTCAGTAATATCACCGTTGGCCGATTCCGACGGCGCGGCAATGCTGAAGAACATCTACGGGTTTTAAAGCAGATGATGCCTGAGGCAAAATTTTCCATAATGTTTGATGTGGAGACTATTAGGGAGGATGTTGTTAACTAGTGGCTAAGGTAAGTCATTAGTAATTACTCATCTGTCATCAGTAACTACCGTTAGTTACATACTCCCACACGCTTATCAAAGATTAAAGTGTGGGCTTCTTACCAACTCCACCCAACGGTATCGGCTTTCGCCGACGCTGCGCGAACGGATACACGGGTTACTTTATTAACGATACGGTCAGAAGTTACCGCTTAAAGAGTGGAGCCTTTATGGTTAGCAGGCTATGGGTAAAGGGTTAAAACTTATTGATTAAGGCGACCCTGTCTTGATGCAAAGCGCGAGTGGGGGAAACCACGCCAGTTGCTCATGGGGGAGACCCCCAAGACCGCACTGGCTCCCCAAGACCGCGCTGCATCGCTCTTCTAAGGTTTCGTCTCCGGGATGCCCCGACCCACCGGAACAATATAATGAGTTCTATTTTAAGCACGTAGGTGGCGGTTAGCTCTTAATTTGATTTACCCTACTACTTTCATTATAGACGATATAGGCGATATAAACGATTTTGAGTTCCCTGCTTGGTAAAAAAACTCTGTCCGCGATTCATCCCATGTTCGTTGTGAGGCTTCTCGCGGTTGAAGCTAAGGACTAATAGAACTCTGCTGAAAATCATGGCTCTACTGTTGGTCAGGTCTGAGCTAAACGTTAATTTTCCCAGAGTTCTAATTACTAATGACTAATGACTTTTTGAGTAGGATTAGTTAACCGTTTAAGTCAAACCCCTAAAAGAAATTCGGCTGATGGCGAATTAGGTTGAGGAATTCCTCACGAGTTTTTTGATCCTCTTGAAAAATCCCGACCATCGCACTGGTAGCGGTCCAAGACCCTGGTTTTTGCACACCGCGCATCACCATGCACATATGGGTAGCTTCCATCACCACAGCCACACCCTTTGGATCCAAGACAGCTTGAATGGCTTCGGCAATCTGGCGAGTCAGCCGTTCCTGAACTTGCAGTCGCCGTGCATACATCTCGACCACACGGGCTATTTTACTGAGTCCTACCACTTTTTGGTTAGGGATATAGGCGACGTGAGCCTTACCCATAAATGGCAACATGTGGTGTTCACAGAGGCTAAAGAAATTGATATCCCGCACGAGTACCATTTCAT
>NZ_JAAHHX010000473.1:0-1817 GCF_010672065.1 Moorena sp. SIO4A1
AATAATATCAAATAGACCATTATTATCAGAGCTGCCCTGAGCCAGGCGATGGTAAGCGTGTTTGGTTTCTTCAAAGGTGCGTCCTAAAAGAGTACTTAAATAAGAAAAAGCTCGATGCTGGACTTCCAGGTCTTCTGAAACCAACGACTTAGGATTATCCGGGGATTGTTGAGCTGTAACCATTTCTTCGAGCTTTATCCACTCTCGTGTTGGTTGACCTTCCTCCAGAGCATGGTCTCTAATTTTATTAGCTTCGATATAAATAAACGTCAGATGGGTAAGAATGTCATAAATCTCGCTACGCCCTCGGGTAATTTCGATCAGCATCGTTTCTTCATCAATGCGGTAGCAATTACGGCGACGTTTAGCCGGAACAATTGTCTCAAATCCTGATTGACTATACCCTTCTGCTGCCACCAGTTTCACAAAACGACACATTTCAATGCCGCAGGGTAAGCGATCGATCACATAAACTAGACCATTCAATTCCACTTTCTGTGGGTCAGCAATGGAGCCATAAATTTCCGGTTGCAAAGTTAGCAACGCTTGCCTCAAGGCTGCACCAGAAGCACCCCCAGGCTTGTAGTATCCTCGGATAAATAGATGTCGCATGATCACATAAATCCGTTCGATAGCAGCCCGAGATTCTTGAGCGCGAGTTCTTGGCGGAACCGGAATAGTCATAGAGAGGCTCTGTTACGATTGCTAGGAATGATATCAAGTATAGTTGGGTCAATTACCCATTACCCATTACCCATTACCCATTACCCAGGGCTATTTCATTCTAAAAAGTTGCTTAAGCGTGTCTAGACCAAAAGAACAGAGTCGTTGAGCTTGTGCCATGTTGTTAAACATCTGGTCACGGTATAAATTGAGTGTAAAATTGCGAGCTACGGTAAAAATCTTAGGCAGAGGGTTAGTGCGAATTCTGGATTTATCTTCACCTTGAGTACCAGTGCGAACATAGTGGACTTTATTCTCAACACCCCAATATCCACGGATACGTTCAGCAAATTCTTGGGCTGTTAAACGTAAATGTTGAAATAAGTAGTCGGACAAAAGTAAAATTAACTGTTGAAATAGGGAGCAGGGACTGAGGCCGTAGGCCACGCTACGCGAACGGAGCTGGGAGTAGAGGGGCTTTTGGCAACTTTACAGAAGTTAATACAGCGATGCAGCTTCGGAACAGGGGGTTTCCCCCACTCGCGCTTTGCATCAAGAAGTGAGGTTTATTTTTGTCCAGGTACTTACCTATTACCTATTACCTATTACCTATTACCTATTACCTATTACCTATCTCCAATGTAAAAAACCTACCCCTGTGAGCCCCACACTCCCCGTTTGACCTGTCATGTAAAAAACCTACCCCTGTGAGGGGCTTCTGACCCGGTTGCGCCAAGGCCAAAGGCCACGCTACGCGAACGGTTTTTCAACCTGTACTCTGCTTTTAGTATAGGCGCTATACAATCGTCAACTCCAATGCAAGATTTCTTTCTAGGCATTAAGCGCGCTAGTCACTTTCATCTGGGCTCGCTTTGTGGCGGAGTTTTCAGTGATTGGATTTCTAATAATCTCTATAGGGCTTACGCATTTGCCCCCGTGGGTCCCCCAATTCTGGGGGACTTTGACATGATTACCCCCCAAAATTGGGGGGCTAGGGGGGCGAAATCTACTTAACTGCGTAAGTCCTACTCTAGTGAGATTAGCGGTAACATATAACTCAGTAAACTTAATTATGTTAACTTTTAAATAGGACAGTAATGACTACTTTAGGGGACAACCTTAAAAAAAGACGAGAATCCCTAAATATCACCCAG
>NZ_JAAHHX010000474.1:0-1815 GCF_010672065.1 Moorena sp. SIO4A1
TGAGATCTGGGTCGAAAGAGTTAAGTTTGACACCCAGAAAATGCAGAGTCCTGAAATCAGTGGCGTTGAGTACCAACAAGGGAAACTAGCAGGTTACGAGGTCAGAGAGTATTTGCTTGAAAAGTGGGGAAGAGAGTGCGCCTATTGTGGAAAGCAAAATGTTCCCTTGCAAATCGAGCACATTCACCCTAAGTCCAAGGGTGGAAGCAATCGCGTAAGCAACCTTTGTTTGGCTTGCGAAAAGTGCAATCAACGAAAAGGAAATAAACCTGTAGAGGATTTCTTGAAAAAGAAGCCGAAGCTACTCCAAAAGATTAAAGCCAAAGCTAAACAGCCATTAAAGGATGCGGCGGCGGTCAATGCAACCCGGAACAGACTAGTAAAAGTACTACAAGGCATTAAGCCTGTGATCACTGGAACCGGAGCACAAACTAAGTATAATCGGACAAAATTAGGGTTTCCTAAACAGCATTGGGTTGATGCTGCTTGTGTTGGAAATATTGAGACCTTAACGTTAAAAATCTCTCAGCCACTATTAGTAACCTGTAAAGGCCAAGGTGGCAGACAAAAAGCGGCACTCAATAAATGCGGTTACCCGATCAGACACAACCCATTAAAACCGATCAAAGGTTGGGTTACCGGAGATATAGTTAGGCATCAAAGATTAGGAGTAGGCAAGGTTACTCCCAGAAGCAAAGGAAGTTTTGGATTTACCCCGTTAGGAATGAAAGGTTACAAAAGCTGTAAGCCTCAAGATATATCGGCAATACACCGAAAAGATGGATACATTTACAGCTTTTACGGGTAACTACCGGAAATTACTGGGAATTAGCCCTCCTAGATTTTCCTGAAAACATTCCTCCCACCCCAGACAACCAAGGTCGCAAACCTAAGAAATCCAAGCTCTTGTTGATCGGAACTCCTAAACAGGTTCGCGATACAATTAATGCCCTGTATTCCCTTAAGTATGCATACCCCTGTGCGACTCGTTAGCTATAAAACTTTACCTTATAAGGGTTTGGGGGATTAGCTGCTTGGTTTACACAACCATGACAACTTGATAACCATGATGGTGAGAATCCATCCCTCGTGAAGTCCGAGTGACAGCCCTACCCTGGTGAATGAATTTGACAAACTCATTGACTAATGCAAGGGTCGAATAGTGAAGCACTACTAACCTAAGGTGGTGAACCTAAGCAGGCAAAGGACATATGGGTACGAGAGGAAGGTACACCTGAATCGTCGTCAGCGTAATGTAGCGAAATAGGCTGACACGCTACAGACAGAACAGTCAAAGGAGTAAGTTCATAAAGTTCGGGGACTTTATGAAGACTTCCAAATAAAACTCCCGGCGAATAGTACCACCCTAAATGTCCAAAAGAATGGTTATCAGGAACGAATTAACCCCCATAGATACTCTCAACATGGTCGATGGTTGAGTAGGTAGTCAACCGCAAGTTTGATGAGGGCAAGATTGAGTCAGAAGCCAATGCCTAGAGTAATGTCTAGGATATGCTGACGGACTCACGTCAAACGGAAAAGGTATGGTTGTAAGTAGTAATGAATAAGTCTAAAACTCGGGGGTTCGCCCCACAGTCGGAATGGAAGAAGGTCAACTGGCGAAAGCTAGAAATGACCGTCTTTAAGTTACAAAAACGAATATACCGAGCCTCACAACGTGGTAACGTCCGCGTGGTAAGAAAGCTTCAAAAAACTCTGATGAAGTCCTGGTCTGCCAAAATGATAGCGGTTAGACGGGTCACTCAGGAGAACAAAGGTAAAAAGACTGCCGGAATAGACGGACAAAAAGCTTTA
>NZ_JAAHHX010000475.1:0-1808 GCF_010672065.1 Moorena sp. SIO4A1
TTACGATGGAACCCAGGCTTTGATAGAAGCCCTGAAACGTAATCCTACTCGTGCTGGTGTTCAAGAAGCCCTCTCAGCCTCAGATTTTGTAGCGCCTGGAGTATCTGGTTCAATTCGGTTTTTGCGTTCAGGCGATCGCAATGGCTCAGTCCAACTGGTAAAAATTCTTCCCAAGCAGAACACTTCCAGCGGTTACGATTTCCTGCCAATACCCTCTAATTAGTTTTAGGAGTTTTAGTTAGCTAATAGCTTACTATTATTGTAGTATAACTGTGTAATATTTGTAGAATACTTGTTGACTTGAACAAATTAGACCGATTTCAACTGGAGTTTAGACTCAACTCCAGTTAGTATAAACTCCATAATAATGAAGCTTGTAATAAACTTTATTCGTTAACAAAATGACTTGTATTACCATTGCATTTCTGACTATTGGTTTCAGACATCCTCTTAGGGAATATTTAGCGATGATAAATCAACACTTATCAATCAATGTTGAAACACCAAATCCCCTGCTTCAACCCGGAGATTACCTGTTTTCCAACCTAGAGAAATCGGTACATTCCCATTAACTGCTTTGTACAGGTCAATGTGTTTTGACCAGTCATGGTCTTTACCATTTCGCGTCAGACTTGGCAAGTCATTTTTAGGATTGTGGGTCAGTTCAAGACTCTCACCAGTGCTACCAATCCACTGCACTTTACCGATGGAAATTTCCTGTAAATCTAACTGACTTTTTTTCTTAACTGCCTGTTTGAAATCCTCATAGTTACCATGAGATTCCTCTTCTCCTACTTCTAGAGCAAAGCCAGCATAGCTATTGCCTAGGGTTGTTGCCTTCAGAGTTTTTTCTTGACTATAGAGCTGGGCAAATTTCTGGTTGGGTATAGCCACCTCAGTATAGGCATCCAAATTAATCGAGCGAATCGCTAACCAGGTTTTCTCCAGTTTAAAGAACCAAATACCGTCTTCTATTTCTGCTTGAGCCGTCTTAGGTAATTGGAAAAAGAATGGTCTATCCTTTGCTGGTCTTAACCACAAAACTAGGTTACGGTATTGCCCTACTTGGTCTCCCTGATTTTTTCCTGGCTTCACCCAATTACCACCAGTATTAGCAACAAAATAATCCACACCCCGCTGTTGATTGTATGCCATTAGCTTGAATGGTCCGACATCACCATCGGGGAATTCACCCGCTAAACTCCCCAACTGATAGGTATGACCAAAGAAGGTGGTTTCCCAATATCCTGGTTTGTCCTCACCTCCAGGTTTCCAATTTTCATAGACCGGTTTACTCGCCAGGATTTCCACAGGCTTCTGAAACTGCTTACGAGCTAACTTTACCACCGCCTGGGGAGGTCGATAGGCGCTAGTAATTACGTGAATCACATCCCGTTCTGGCTTAGGATTGACTAAGGTAACATCGCCAAAATAAAGCCAGAACAGACGGGCAGCACTGGCTCCGTAGACCACATTACTTTTGCCGTAATCCCGCTTAGTCGGTCCGCCAAAACCACCTCGATAATATTTCACTGCTGCCGCCGCTGACATCCAATCTAGAGCCGCTTTGGCCAGTTGCTTCACCTCCGGTTCCTTCGCAAAGTCGTAGAGATTTAGGTAAGCCGCAAAGGTGTGACCATGGTAAGTCTCTGAGTCCCACTCTCCCATACCAATGTTGTATAGCGCCCAGACATAGCGCTGAATTTTCTTTTTATACAGACGCCTAGTCTCTTCATTTCCGGTTTCCTCCGCCATCAGATAAACGGAAATCTCTCGCATTGCCCGGAGATTGTCCGTGTTGCGTCCAT
>NZ_JAAHHX010000476.1:0-1807 GCF_010672065.1 Moorena sp. SIO4A1
AATCCTAAAACTCGCCAGAGGATAGCAGTACTCAATCCCGCCAACATCATAGAGTTCAAGGCTAAATAATGAGTGCGCCTTTTCAATAAGATAATCAGCATGGCTGGACCGAGGGAACTGGCCACAGCTCCACTAGCAAAAAGAACCAATGAAAACACTGTGGAGGAAATAGAAATTGCCGCAATTACAGCGAGTATTCCCACCACTAAGGTCATGAATTGCTCGTATTTCACGCCATATTTACGGGACATCCTCCGATGCAACGCCGGGGAAATATCTCTAGCGATCGCACTGGAACAAACCAGAAGTTGGGAATCCGCTGTAGAGGCAATCACAGAAAAGACACCAGCCAACACAATACCGACTAAAAAGGGATTAAACTGTTGTGTGGCGTACAAGGGCAAGGCTTGTTCGGGATCACTAATGTTAGGCATTAAGACCCGGCAAGCAATCCCAAACAAAACCATTGCTATCCAGGTCGAATATGCGTAACCAAAGTACACCCACTTCGCTTCTTTCACCTCTTGGGGACTCCGCCCAGCTAGCAATCTCACCAGTATTTGCGGCTGAGAGATACTGAATCCCAAGCCAAAAAAGAAAAATCCTACTAGGTAGGCGACTAAGGTTAACCAGCTAAATCCTGCCGTGAGATTCATCAATTTAGGATCAATCTGATTGAGTTCTGACATAATTTCTGAGACCCCACCCCCGTTGATAATGGCTACTGCCAGCATGCCAAAGCAAACAAACATCACCACAAAAGCCTGCACCACATCAGTCCAGATTGAGGCTCTGAGTCCTATTAGAGTCGATGCCCGGTATTATCCGGGGCACCTCTCCTTCAAATCCGTACGTGAAGGTTTCCCCTCATACGGCTCCTAGGTGTCCTTGTCTTTCGACTTGCCCCCGTGAATATATTGGTGACAGCTTTGGTGAACAGCCATTAGGTTGTTTATCTTCCAGTTGTCATGATTTCCATCAATGTGGTGAAGGTGTACCTTTTCCTCACTAACGAATTTCAGTCCGCAATATTCACAGGAATGGTTTTGCTTCTTTAAAGCCTCTGCTGTAGCATCGAAGTAGAGCTTAGAGTTTCTCTGACTCCAATAGACTAAATCTCCGTCATATGGGGATTTAGTCCCTTTTACCATTACGTGTTTATTTTGTTCATACTCAACTGCGGGGAAGCTTTTCTTGCATAGCTTATTGGCCTGATATCGGTTCGTCTTTTTTTCCTTGCGGAATTTTCGATTTGCCGTGTTATTCATGAACCATAATCTATCTCGGGAGCTGCTCATGTCACAGTTTTTGTGGTAATTCCTCCATCCACGTACAATGGGGGCTAGTTTTTTGGCTTTAGTTTCCGCACCATAATTCGAGCTGTTGACTATGGTCTTTATTTTCTTACGGATGTTCTTATGATTCTCCACTGAGGGAGTGCAATGAAACTTTCCGTTTTGCTTGACACGCATGTGCCATCCCAGAAAATCGAATCCATCTGTCGTTTTGGTTATCTTGGTCTTTTCTTCACTGATTTCCATCCCGCGCTCTGCCAAAAATTTCTTGATTTTATTCAAGATTTTTTCGGCGTTATCTTTTGGTTTTAGGAATATGACCATGTCGTCCGCATAACGAACGCTAGGGTGTATATCCTCTATTCCGTCAAGTGCAATATTGGCTAGTAGTGGGCTGACTACACCTCCCTGTGGGGTTCCTTGCTCAGGAAATTCCAGGTCAACTCCGGCCTTAAGGCATCTGAATATCCCAGTCTTCAAACTTGCTGGTGCAATTAACCTGTCCATGATGG
>NZ_JAAHHX010000477.1:0-1802 GCF_010672065.1 Moorena sp. SIO4A1
AGTCCAAACTCTTACATCAAGCGGCAACTCCTTGATCTGGTAATGACAATTAGAGCAGGTTTTAGAACTAGGGAACCATCGGTTTATCTCGACTAATACTTTCCCCTCTTTTTCGCACTTATAAGACAGGAAGTTTACAAAGGTTCCCCAACCCAGATCAGATATTGCTTTAGCTAATTTATGGTTACGAACCATGCCCTTGACATTTAGGTTTTCGACTACTACTACTTGATTCTGATCTACTATCTTTCTAGATAGCTTATGCAGGTAGTCTTGGCGGACATTTCTAATCTGTTCGTATACCTTAGCTACAATCTTTACGGCCTTTTTGCGCCCATTACTACCTTTTTTCTTTCGGGCAGCAATACGCTGTTTTTTGGCTAGTTTTTTTTCATACTTAGCCAAATGTTTGGGATTACTGAACTTAGAGGTCTTTTCGCCATCATAGGTGATCGCAAAATCTTTGATGCCCAAATCAATACCGATCACCTTCCCATCAGTGGATGACTTTACATGGTCACCCTCATACTCGACTAACACAGAAGCGTAATACTTACCAGAAGGGTCTTTACTGACTGTCACCGTTTTGATTTCCCCGTCTAATGGTCGATGGATTACTGCTTTGACAATGCCCAGTTTTCCAGGGAATTTCAAATAATTACCAACTTGTTTTACGTTTTGGGGATATTGAATTGATTGGCGATGATGATATGATTTGAACCTAGGATATTTAGCTCTACCTTGGCCTATGGCCACGCTTCGCGAACAAAAAAGTTTTGATATGCACGACTAAGATTGAGACTTACAGATTGCAAAACCTGAGAGTAACAATCTTTTAGCCATTCAGTTTCTTTTTCTTTTTTGAGTTTTGGCAGCATAGAGTTGAGTGCAGATTGTTTCAATCCTTTGCCAGTTTGCTTGTAAGTTTCTATACACTGATTTAGCCCATAGTTCCACCACCAACGAGCGCACCCAAAGTGTTGGGCAAGGATTTGAACCTGCTCTTGAGTGGGATAGATTCTGACTTTGACGGCTTTATGTTTCATTGGACTCAACCTTGTTATCGACCTTGATTACTATTATATATATTTTTCAGTAATTTGTCAAGGCGTAAAGTCAAAATCCCAGCTATCCATCCCCAACCTACTTGGCCGTAGGCCACGCTACGCGAACGTAGAGGTTGGGGAATTTCGCGAATTTTTGTTAAAGTAACACAGTTAACTAATAGTAAAGTTTAGTAAATCTCTGTAGTCGGCTAGGTTTTTACATACATTTATAATGGCTCTTCCGTAGATCGTATTATGCTAAATAACCGCCCAAATCTATTATCGCATTACTGGGCCATGCTTTGAATTGATAAAGAGATTTTTAACTGTCAAAGTAATGCCCAGTAAATTTCAGCATAAGCGAAATTCAAATTAGCATCAAATTGTGACGAAGAGCCTTTATTATCTTTTGATAAATAGTCATAATTCATGGTTTTGCCAGAACTTATGACTATTATTAATTAGCGACAATAATGCTAAAGATAGTTAGTTATTAATTGATCATTGGTCATTATATTACTATTCCATAAATCCTAACACTTGTATTAGAAAGATTCGATTTAGAAGCGCAATAGTAGTTTTGATAGCGGGTTGATTAACCCGACTTAATATTATTTACCCACCAACTTCACCATTCCAATCCCACCAAAATACAGACCAAGTACAGCACCCCCCAGTAAACTTTGAGTGAGAGGATCTGTCGAAGGAGTCAGCACCGCTCCCAAGATAGCTGCTCCTAGGACAACTGTGCGCCAA
>NZ_JAAHHX010000478.1:0-1800 GCF_010672065.1 Moorena sp. SIO4A1
ATTAATAGATGGAAAAATCAATTTTAATCAACGTAAGCATATGCGCTACGCGCACGCTACTTGAGGTGCCGTCAGCTGTCAGCCGTCAGCTTTGTGACACAGACATAATTTAAATGAAAACCAGCTTAGGTTGATGTTAAAACTAATAAATATAGGTTGCGGCTCTACATATTCTAATCATCCGGCGTGGACTAATGTTGATTTAGCACCACAATCATCCGATATTCATAATCATGATATCAGGAAAAAGTTGCCCTATCCTGATGCTTATTTTGATGCTTGTTATAGTTCTCATGTAATAGAACACCTCAAGCAGCATGATGCTGATCAACTTATTGCTGAGTGTTGGCGCATTCTTAAGCCACAGGGAATAATTAGAGCAGTTGTTCCTGATCTAGAATCAATAGCTAGACATTATATCTCTAATCTAGAACAGGTTGAGTCTGGTGTTACGGAAGCAGAGGCTAACTATGACTGGATAATGTTAGAACTTTATGACCAGACAGTGCGCCACGTTAAAGGTGGTGAAATGGCTAGTTATCTAGCTGATACTCATCTTACTAATAAAGAATTTATCAGATCTCGTATCGGTAGCAATGCTGATATATTTTTGGATAAAAACTCTGAAAAAAAATCCTGGATAGAGCGACTAGCATCTAAAGATAGGTATTGGTTTTACAAAACCTTGAGGAAGTTTAATCTCAGAACTAGTATTGCCAAATATCTAGTGACTCTGATCGCAGGGAATGAAGCACGACAAGCATTTGAAGTCGGGTTGTTTCGGAATTCAGGTGAAATTCATTATTGGATGTATGACCGGTTTTCTTTACGACGACTGCTGGAGCGCTCAGGATTTGTAGAGGTGCGCGTTTGTGGTGCTGATTCAAGCCGTATTCAAGATTTTAATAGCTACGGTCTAGATATGCTTGAGGGCAAAGTGCGTAAACCCGATTCACTGTTCATGGAAGGTATTAAACCATGAAGACTCTAATTGTTAGTAGTTTCGATATATCTGGTGGAGCTGCTCGTGCTGCCTATCGATTACATCAAGGTTTCCACAGCATTAATTTAGATTCCCAAATTTTAGTGCAGGAAAAATTTAGTCATGATCAAACTGTCATTGGACCAACAAAAAAGTTGACACAGGGCCTAGCCAGGAGCAGATGGACTTTTGGCGCTTTACCTCAAAAGCTTTACCCCCAACGGGAAGATAAAACCTTTTCTAGCCAGTGGTTTCCCGATGCAGTTGTTCCCAAAGTTGCCCGACTTAAGCCCGATATTATTAATCTCCATTGGATTTGTGCTGGCTATGTCCAAATTGAAACCATTGGGAAACTAAAGCGACCAATTGTTTGGACTCTTCATGATATGTGGCCATTCACAGGAGGATGTCACTACAATCACGATTGCGATCGCTATACAGTCTCCTGTGGTAATTGTCCTCAACTTAACAGCAGCAAAGACTGGGATTTATCCCGTTGGGTATGGCAGCGCAAAGCCAAAGCTTGGCGAAATCTTGACCTGACAGTTGTCACCCTCAGCTCATGGTTAGCCAAATGTGCCAGTGCCAGTTCCCTTTTCCAGGATCTGCGAATTGAGCTCATTCCCAATGGCATTGATACTCAACAGTACAGACCCATCCATCAGCAGGTAGCGCGAGAATTACTTAACTTACCCCAGGATAAGCAACTTATTTTATTTGGAGGAGTAAATGCCACTAGTCAAAAACGCAAAGGGTTTCAATTGTTACAACCAGCGCTCCAAGAGCTGAGCCAATCCGGATGGCGACATCAACTAGAG
>NZ_JAAHHX010000479.1:0-1798 GCF_010672065.1 Moorena sp. SIO4A1
CAGATATCCATGGTGCTCCAGAGCAAGATTTTGCCGCTAATCACTTATCGGTAGGTAGTAATCTACAGGTATCGGGTAATTTGGAAGTCAATTCTGGATTGCATACCACCGGTTCAGTGAGCATAGATGAGAATTTAACTGTTAGCAATGGCATCACCACTAATCAACTCAGTGTAACAGGTAGTGTGACCACGCCGTTAACGATTGATAATACCCTAACTGTTAACGGTGCGATCGCGACCAATCAACTTAGTGTGACAGATAGTGCGACTACTGGTTCACTAACGGTAAATGATAGCGTTGGCATTGGCACGACTACTCCCACAACACAGCTGGATGTTAGAGGATATCTCACCCTAGAAGTAAATGATAATCCTATAATATATACAGGGACAGGAACATCAGACTTAAACAGGTATCTGGGTCTGATAAATTCTCGTCAGCATCAAAGTGCTTCAGGATTAAAAGCAGGAAGCATTTTAGTTGCCGACGATTATCTTTATGCCAATCCCAGCAGGAATAATTTGATTGTAAAAGGCAACGTCGGAATTGGTACAATTAATCCTCGCGAAAAACTAGAAGTATTGGGCAGAGCAAGGATCACTGAAGGTAATCAATCAACTTTTGGTGGGCACCTTTATCTTTCTAAGCAAGATGGTCAACCAGGTCGTGGTCAGTGGCATATTAATATTGCACCTAATAATGCCCTAAATTTTGTTGAATCTGGTATTGCTGATTATCGCTTAGTAATTAAACACGGTGGTAACGTTGGCATCGGGACAAATGACCCAACCATTAAACTGGACGTTAGAGGAGGATGGATTGGCAGTGGTGATAGTTCCCAAACTGTGGGTGGCTGGAGATTGGGAAGATGGCCTGGATACAACAGTGCTAATACATGGGTGTATCTGAGCAGAACTGATACCAGTGTTAATACCCAGGCAACTTATCAGGATTTAGCAGTTGGTGCTCTGTGGGCTGGTGGTGCGCTACGATTTGGCAGTGCTTCTGACCTGGCTGAAATGACACCTGTGAAGTCGGAGGATGGTCTCGAAGCTGGCGATGTTGTTGTAATTGTTGAACCAGAAGATGATCGGGTGCTGCTGGGAAAAAGTAACAAGGCTTATGACTCTAAAGTTGCAGGTGTTGTTTCAGATGCAAAGAGCGCTGGTTTGATCATAGGAGGTTGTCATACGGAAGATATGACTCGCAATGATGTTAAGCCCATCGCGCTCGCAGGAAGGGTTTTAACAAAAGTTACCCTGGAAAATGGTTCGATCAAGGCTGGTGATTTTTTAACTACATCTTCCACGCTAGGTCACGCCATGAAGGCAGCTAAGCCGGGGTATGTCATAGGAAAAGCCCTTCAGTCCTTTAGTGGTGGCTCAGGTGGTGAAAGCACTGGAAAAATATGGATACTTGTGAACCTCAGCTGGTTTGGTGGTGAACCTTAGATCTGGGAATTCAATAGCGATCGCTTCTAATACCGAGTTGCATTCAAAGAGAGTAGATTAGTTGGATAGGGAGATAGGGAGATAGGGAGATAGGGAGATAGGGAGATAGGGAGATGGAGAGATTGGCGGAAGAGAAAGTTGTACCTTTGACCGCAACTTAGTATAACTTGAGTTAAATAAAAAGATTGAAACTAAACATAAAAAAATAATTGCTTTCTAGGTGAACCATATGGGTAATCAACGGGCAAGCCAAACCAAAAACAACCAAACCACCCCAACGGGGAAAACCGTTCAAGCCAAGCCAACCCCCTTGGCTACCCATAGTCCGGTTCACCCCCTCCTGA
>NZ_JAAHHX010000048.1:0-49624 GCF_010672065.1 Moorena sp. SIO4A1
CCTTTAGCCAGATTGTCCTAATTGCAATCTCTGCCAGCATTGGACCGTTTGTAGGGCAAAACTGGGGGGCGAAAAAATACCTCCGTGTCCATCAAGCCTTGCGTCTAAGTTTCCTATTTTGCTTATTTTGGGGAGTGCTAGTAACAGTGATTCTTGCTGCCACAGCTCCTTGGTTAGCCTCCCTGTTTAACAGCAACCCAGAAGTAATCACAATTACCGCCACTTACCTAGTTATTGTCCCGATTAGCTATGCCGGAGCAGGCGTGATTCTAGTTGCCAGTTCCACCTTTAATGCCTTAGGTAAACCCTTACCATCAGTGGTGATGATGGTGACTCGGATGGTAGTGCTTTACATACCATTGGCCTATCTAGGCAGTCAGCTATTTGGGGTGAATGGTATCTTTGCCGCTGCCTGTATTTCTAATGTAGCTGTTGGCTTAGGGGCATATATCTGGAATCAGAAAACCTGTAATATCAAAACTGTCTTAGAATTGGATAAAAATTCAGTTTCTGCTGGTATGGGTTAGCTTTGAGGTAAGCTATCAGCGATCAGCTATCAGCTATGAGCTATCAGTTATCAGCTATCAGCGATCAGCGATCAGCGATCAGCGATCAGCTTTCAGCTTTCAGCTTTCAGCTTTCAGCCAAAGGCTGACTACTGACCACTGACGGCTGACAGCTGTTCCCGTAGCGTGGGTGGAACAGGCTTCTAGCCTGTGATAAGTGCCCATAGGCTTACCTTCTGATTTCACTGCTTCCAGCTCCAAAGCTCCCTAAAAACATGTACCTCACCTAATTTAAAAGCGCTATATAAAACAATAGTGTTCCGCAGGCTGCAAAACCTTATGCCTGTCAATACAAATGATTAATTTCTAATCCTTTTCCCCGATATCAACTATGATAATTACTCAACCATAGTAGCTATAAAAACGTTAACTACTAGTAACTTAAGTCGCTATAACTATTATTTGTAAATAAATGTAATTTTTTTTAATTAGCCCTTGCATTTTTTCGAGAATTTATCTATACTAAAGAAGGTAAAGACTGATACTAATAACCGCGCTGAGCATGGCCGTTAATCATCACCAGCGCGGCTTTCCTCCCAACCAAGTAGGAGTTACTTCTATAATGCAAAAAAAAATCACGATCATCAATCCCGGCTTTTCAGCAAGTCACCGGCTCTCCCTTGGCAATACTGAATTCTGACCTCGAAGACTGTAAGCATTCAGCTTATGGGCTATGGGCACGCTACTTGAGCGGCCATGCGGCCATTGGGTGCATCTCCTCAAAGCTGATAGGAAAGCGCACCGGACTGTTTACTCGATTGATTAAACACAACTTGGAGTTCTTCGTAATCTAAATTAATCATGACTCTTCTGATTGCTGAATAAGAAGGAACACGAGCATGCATGAATTTGAAGTCTACTAATTAATTCGGGCTCGGTGGCGTTCCACAAATCTACCCAATTGTCGATAACCTCAATAACCACTGATCATCCCCATAATGATAATTAGAAGCACTAGCCATAGAGGATGACGAAGACCATGAGGATCAAGGGTGATCAAGTATTTGCAAGAGAAACGTCGATTAAGCTTTTCTTCAGGATTTGGGTATATTATCGGAATTATGCCATTTTTTCGGGCTATTGCTTCACTATAAACCTTTTTTTTCTATAATGGAATAGCCCTGCCACTGGCGAGGGGATTGGCCAAAATACCGCCGGAAATCTCGACTAAACTGAGATGGGCTAGAGTAACCCACTTGATATGCGGCCTCAGCAACTGTAGAGCCACTCACAATAAGCCTGGATGCATCATTGAGGCGATGAAGCTTAATAAACTGAATAGGGGAATAAGTCGTGATTTCCTTGAACTTGCGGTGAAACGCTGCGCGGCTCATGCCTGCTTCCTTGGCCAATTCGTCAATCGAGATAGCTTCATGAAGATTGGCTCTCAGGAAGGTCAAGGCCCGCGATATTTTCTGCATTCCTCCACCAAATGCTTGGTAAACCGAGCACCCAGCCTCGCCTCGAAGAACGGCAAACATCAGTTCTTTAAGCCTACCGTTGCCGAGTATATTGAGGGCAACAGGATCATCTAGCAATTCCAGGATGCCCTGAAGTGCCTTCGTAAATTCGTTATCCCATTTGGCCACAGTTAGCCCAGGTACTATTTCGGTACTGGAGGTGCTGGAACTGTCTATAGCTGCCATGTCAATAACAGTTTCAAACATTGTGGGAGTCTCAATGCCCAACCAAAGACCAAGTAGGGGTTTTTCCGGTGATGCCTCGATCACCTCTGCCTCTACAGGAAGAGGCAGCGTACAGCACAAGTATTGGTTCTTATCATAGATTTGCGTTGTGCCGTTCAAATATGCTCGTTTCCTACCCTGGACAATGGCGCAAATGCCAGGTTCGTATACCCCTGGCAATCGTTCCACAAGGTGACTCGTTCGAAACAGTTGTAATCCCTCAATAGGGGTATCGTTTACGCCCTCGGAACTTGCGTGACGATTAATAAGATGGACAATCTTACACATATTCATGAATCTAGGATGACTTATTTTGACTATATTGATCCTTTTCTGAGATAAATAGGCAAAAAAATGAGAGGAATAGGCTTGTTTTAGAAGATTCCAAGGGATTAATCTGCAAGTAGACGCAGAGCGCTTGGGGCACATTCTAAGGTCATAAATGCTCTGTGGAGAAGTCCTGAAAATCGTGCTGAATACTCTGCTAATCAAACTATGTAGATAGGAATAAAACATGTTTAATATGATCCTTAATCCCGGAAAAAACGAGATTTCCTTTAAAAGCCAGGGATATACTCTAGCTGCTAATCTATATGTTCCTAGAGACTTTGATCCCTCTAACAGCTATCCAGCTGTTATCTATTCGCCTCCCTTCAATCAGGTCAAGGAACAAAGTGGTGCGATCTATTGCCACAAGCTGGCCGAGAGGGGCTATGTTGCTTTAGCCTTCGACCACGTTGGCTATGGTGACAGTGAAGGTGAAATTCGCAACTATGAGAACGCCAACATTAAGATGGAAAGCATCCGCGATGGGATTAGTTTTCTGGGCACCTTACCCTTTGTTAATCGAGATCGCCTTTTTGGCCTTGGCATGTGCGCCAGTGGTGGCTATATGGCCCTGGTGGCAACTACGGATAAAAGGCTCAAAGCTATCGCAACCGTCTCTGGGATGATGAGTAATCAAACAAGTTATTTCAAAACGATGGACCGTGAAACTGTTTGCGCTACCATCGCAACAGCAAATGCGGGACGGCAAAAGTTTTATGAAACGGGTAAAGTCGAATACATCGATGGCCTTGGTATGGAAAGTTTGGATCTCGACTCCCTCGACAAAAAATCAGCTCAGTATGAAGGCTATCAGTACTACATGACCAAACGGGCTGGAGCTGAAACCTATCCTAACTACTCTCACAAGTCGCCAACTTTTATGCTGGAAACACCAATGCTAGCTGATGCTCAGTCCTATGCACCTTATCTTTACACACCCTACATCGGTATCTACGGTGAGAAGGCATTACAGGATACTGGCTCATTGACAGTAAAATTTTATGAGGCTGCAAGCGAACCGAAAGAGCTGGTTGAGATTTCAGGTGCAAGTCATGTATCGCTCTATGACATCAATGCAGATGTAGATCGTGCTATCACAGCAATAGATACATTCTTCCAAAAACATTAAAAGCTAATTTTGCCTTGAAATTAATACTGATACCAAATCCTGTTGAGATAGGTCCCTTATTATCAATTAATATTTATGTATATCAGTCTTTTATCAATAAGAAAGGGTTCTCTGTAAGCCGGATTTGGTATGACATTGCTGAGGGGGTGACATGAGCAATGAAAAGCTTGCTGTATAAGGCTTTGAGGCCAATTAACTCAGGCAAGATACAGTCCCAAATTAACTCTCAATTCATTGTCTTGATGCAGCGCGCTGCATCAAGAAGCGCTGTAGTCTTTTTCTTTTACTTTCAAACTTTATTCCAAGAGGTAAAGCATTGGCTAACTTTTCAATGGCTAACTCTTTTGATTGATTGTAGCATAATAACTACAATATTTACTAAAATATAATTACGATCCTTTAGTTTAAATTTTAGATGCTTTTGATATAATAAGGGTAACTAACATTTTCAACAAAAATCCGTATGGGGGCTAGTGACGAATGGTTTACGCTATCAATTTGTTTATCTGCACCAGGAAACTTCACCAACTTATCAGCTGATGCCATTACTAAACTTGATGTAATCTGAGAGTTATCTTCAATTGTTAAAATTTTTGGAAGCTATCTGTAAACTCTAAGATATTAGATCCTAAGGTGATATTATCAGCAGGTATTATTTTTTTTATTCTACTTTTTCAGTCCCAAAGAAAAGTAGATACACCCTGCGCTTAGTTAATCTCTCGAATTCTTCGATTACAGAAACTGAAGCATCAAATTCCTGAGTATCCTTTATCAAGAACAATCATTGTTTGTGACGACGATAGAATCACAATCCAATTTTATTATTTCCCCATTGGTATAAGGATATGCGCGTAGCGCATATCCTTACCGATTGATAACAAACGAATTTTCTACTCTACTATTAGTAATATCCAAGACAAAAGCCGCTTTATTGATATCAACTTTTTAGGTTTTAGACAATGCGGCGTGTCCCAGCTAGACCTACAGCGAATAAGCCTAATCCCAGTAGAGTGGAGGGTTCCGGTACACTAACTGGTTTGGGGTCAGAGGGGCGGATAACTTTTATAGGGGATATTGCTGTTAGTTTACTACTGCCTTCACGATTAGACCCTACACTTTGCAGACGCACTCCAAACTTTTGCTCCTCAAACATATCGATCGTTAAGGCTTCTGTAGCGTGAGATAGGATAAAGCTAGTGGATTTAATATCATCAGTTCCGATACCATTGGTGCCAATCTTTAAACCAAAATCGAATGAGCCAGGGTTGCTAGGACCACCACCGTTCAGATTGACACCATTGCCAAGATTGCTAGTATTGGTTACCAAACTCCCGGTTACATCATTGCCACTAACACTCAAATCATTTGAGTTCAAATTGAAAGTGTCGTTAATATCGAAGAATACCCCAGTGATGTCGGCCAAGGTATCAGTCACTTCAAAGTTAAACTTAACATCATTGCCAACTTCCTCTAAAGTAATGTTGACTGTAGCTGGATCACCGGTAAACGGAGAAATATCGAAGTCAAGAACAGCCGCTTCGGCAGAGATGGCGTTCAATGTAGAAGCAGCGATTGTTACAGTAGCAGCTGCCATTAAAGAGGGCTTGATGTTCATGAGTGGTAATCCTTAACTGTTCTTAATTATCAGGATTACAGGCTGATGTTTGCATTCAGGTTAGTTCAATGTATCCGTAGTTGATGAGTTACTGTATCACTTCCGCAGATAGCCTAGGTCTAATCCCATAATGACGATAATTCCAATAATCCCGCAAAATTTTGTTGTGGTCAAAGCAGAGATTAGATGGCACTTCCCAAGGGTGAAAAATGCCCAGATTTTTAGCATCATCAGCGGCTTTGGGAACACCCGTTGCTGTAGCTAAAAAGACAATACTAATGGTATGCTTACGGGCATCACGATTAGGGTCGGAATACACCTGGAATTGCTCAATTAGTTCAACGTGTAAGCTGACTTCTTCCTTAGCTTCTCGCACCGCTGCTGTTTCTACCGACTCGCCGTAATCTACAAAGCCACCGGGAATTGCCCAGCCTAGGGGGGGATTCTGCCGTTCTATCAAAATAATCGGTCGATGGGGTCGGTCGATTAGTTCAATAATGATATCAACAGTGGGAGCAGGATTACGGTATTGAGTAGAAGTCATGGGTTAGATCAAATCTGGTTGAGTATTTATGATATAGCAAAGGGAGTAGGGAGTAGGGAGTAGGGAGTAGGGAGTAGGGAGTAGGGAGTAGGGAAATTCCGATCAAAAATTATCACAATTAATATTGTGAGAAATGCGATGTGTCCGATTAGCCTGACCCAAAAACTAGAGACTAGACGGAATTTTCTCTCTCGCCTGAGTTACAATAATCCTTTATTCAGCTTCACCACTACAGACTCAACTCGCCGACGATGCTTTACTGTTAAAGCTTTACCCTCAAAGCTTTACCGTCAAATTTTAAATTTTTAGTTACCAGAGGCAGTTGACATCGGTGGTGTAACTATCCCACTGAGGGGAAGGTGCTATGTTTACGCTCATCAATGCTTTATTTGCTTTGATCATGATCGGGATTCTACTCCTGATCGGCAGGTTTCTTAAACAAAAAGTTCGGCTATTTCAATCCCTTTATCTACCAGAATCTGTTATTGCTGGGGGAGTAGCATTGTTACTCGGACCAGCAGTATTGGGTGCGATCGCATCTACCCTATCAGGTACAGATTCATTACTGGCTGGGGGTCTGTTTCCGAAAACCATGGGAATAGTTTGGTCTCAGTCTCCTGGTGTCTTTATCAATGTTGTCTTCGCCGCCTTATTTTTAGGTGAAGCGATCCCCAGTCCCATAAAAATTTGGCGCAAAGCGGCACCTCAGGTCGCATTCGGTCAAACCCTGGCCTGGGGACAATATGTGATTGGACTGCTGCTAGTTCTGTTAGTCTTGAGTCCGATATTCGGTGTCGATCCCATCGCAGGTGCATTAATCGAAATTGCCTTTGAAGGCGGTCACGGCACCGCTGCTGGCATGACCGATACCTTTAGAAAATTGGGTTTTAACGACGGTGGTGACTTGGCTCTAGGCTTGGCTACACTCGGTATTCTCTCAGGGGTGATCGCAGGTACCTGGCTAGCAAGCTGGGGCAGGCGCAAGGGCTACATCCAGGCCAGCCCTGCGACCAGCGACCTACAACAGTTTCGGGATAAAATTCAAAATACAATTCAACAGACAATTCAAGGAGAACCTACTGAAGTTAGGTTAGCCAGAGCGAGATTAATGGATGGTTTACTGATCGATCCCCTGTCATTGAACCTTGCTTTTGTAGGAGTTGCGATCGCAATCGGCTGGCTAATCCTGGCAGTGCTCAAGTTCATTGAGTCAGTGACTTGGGGAGCCGGTGGCTTTCAAGTAATTCAGTATGTGCCTCTGTTTCCCATGGCACTAATTGGTGGTTTGATTGTCCAAGTCGTAACCGTGCGTCTAGGACTAGGGTCACTAATTATTCGACCCTTGCAGGAGCGCATCTCTGGGGTAGCGTTAGATGTGGTAATTGTGACCGCATTAGCGTCGATTTCCCTAAAAGTGCTGGGAAATAACCTCCTGCCATTTTTAATTCTTGCGATCGCTGGCATCGTCTGGAACATCTGGGCATTTGTTTTCCTCGCACCCCGTATACTCCCCAGATACTGGTTTGAGCGTGGCATCGGGGACATGGGACAATCCATGGGAGTGACAGCAACCGGTATTTTGTTGATCCAGATGGTAGACCCAGATAACCATACCGGTGCTTTTGAGAGTTTCGCCTACAAACAGTTGTTCTTTGAACCGATAGTAGGTGGTGGCTTGTTTACTGCTGCTGCACCAGCACTGATTGTGCAATTTGGCCCATCGGTAGTGTTACTGCTAACAACAGGATTACTAGCCTTCTGGTTAATCTTTGGTCTGTGGAACTTTAAGCGGATGAGAAAGACATTCAGGCAAGCTAATCTATAAAGGGTTAGTCCGTTATATTAGATCGTTGCCTATTGCTTAATTTTCTGCTATTTTTGACCAGCGATCACAGAATAAAATATAGGTTGGGTTGAGGTTGGTTAAATCCAATAAATCAAGGTAAAAGAAGCCAGAGATGATGTTGGGTTTCGTTGCCTCAACCCAACTACAAGATAATGCGTTCGCGTAGCGTGACCAAAGGTCAATCGCGTAGCGGCTCCAAAGGAGCATCGCTTAGTGATCGGATTATCTTGTCGATTGGGCAAAACAAATATCTTTAACAATTGAACTGATAGATTGCCGATTTTTGCCCACCTCAAGTTACGGCTAGTAGCGAGGGATTGCCTAAGGCACCAGTGTGATCGCAAAAAGCTGGCAACCATCACATAATCTGTGGGAGCATGGCATCTGTGCAAATAGCTCCGATGTTTCCATGCCAAAGAATAACTCTGAAGTAAAAGACCAAGCACGAAGAATCTTGGACGCAATAGCCTTCACTCCCTTTGACCAATGCCAACTCTTGAACCGTGATTTTAGCCACATCCCTGCTCGTCCTGGCATCTATGCCATCAGGCATAAAACTGATGGACTGCTTTACATTGGTAAGACCAAGAGCTTGCGAGGTCGCTTCAGTGGTGGACACAAAGCTTTTTTGTGGGCATGGCTCGACAAATATAGCGACGAAGATGTTCGTATTGCTATGCAGACAATTTCCTACTGGCAAAACCCTGCGCTACTATTGGAGCTAGAAGCTATCATCTTGAGGGCTACCGAACCTCCCTATAATGTCAAAATCCCAATGGAGCAGTAAACTTATGCAGGTAGAACTTTTGGGGCGAATCTCCTCCACTGATGCAAAGGTCATCTTGGAACGCCTGCCCGAACATATTCAGGCTGCTCTCGTTGAGCGTGCTGCTGAAATTGAGTATCCAATTGAAGCAGTTATTGAGATGGCAATTGCCAGCTTTCTCGATACCGAAGCATTAAGTTTTGTAGACTGTAAACCGGGGCGTGGACAATAAGTCCAGCCAGTTATCATCGGTTGCAGCTAGGCAAGGCTAGGGCTGAGGTCTTATACCAAATCCGGTTACTATAGGACACATATCTTATTGATACAATTTTGATATATATGGATTCTAATTGACTTGTTTGTGGTCTGGCTAAACCAGATTTGGTATTACTCGTCAAAACCACCGACACTTGAGAATCAGACAACATATAGGCTAAACGTTCTTGAGGATAGCCCAGATCAAAGGGAATGTAAGCTCCCCCAGCCTTTGTAGACTTTTTCAGCAAACGCTAGCTAGACAAAATTTAAGTTTTTCAGCTAATACCTGAACGTGAGGTTCACCATCAGGACGGATCCCTTGATGGATCACCCGATTGGCTGATTGAAATTCGTTCCCCTGACCAAAGTACTTTAAACTTGCAAAATAAGATTCTGCATTGCCTCAGTAATGGAACACAATTAGCCTGGTTAATCGATTTCGCTCGTCAGCAGATTTGGGTCTGGCAGGGAGATGACTTACCCATAATCTGTTCAGGAGCAGAGATTCTGCCAAGTTTAGGCATTCTACCCGAACTTACGGTCAACGGGGTAATGGCTATGACTCGCCGATCATAGCTCGTTGCCCCTTGCTTGATTTTATGCTATTTGTTGCCAGATATCAGGGAATAAAATATAGGTTGGGTTGAGCTTGGTGAAATCCAATCAATCAAGATAATGCGTTCGCGTAGCGGCTCCAAAGGAACATCGCACTTTTAAGATGATTTTGGTAAATTGTGGGTAGCATTTTTAGTTATATCATGTCGGCATAATTACCCTTAATAAAAATCTCCCCATCTAGCCATCTCCCCATCTCCCCATCTCCCCACACTTCAACCCCTCCCCACCCTCCCCTTAATTATGGGTATTCAACCAGACTTGATATTAGAGGCCTTTTTGTCACTCCCCCCGGAATAACTGGCGATGATGTTCTAAACACTGCTCATGTGAATCAAACAGGATTTGATCATTAATGTAATCTCGAATAGGAATATTAGTATTTGGTCCTTTAAAAACACCTATAGAAATACGTTCCTCATCTGGTATGCGAACTCGATGTATAATTGAGTTTATCCTTCCGCCTAGCATTTTTTCTAAGGTTTCAGACAGAAATAGCACCCCATACCCTGGTTGGGGATTAACGTCATGCCATTGATCATCCCAAAACACTTCTAATCCTGGCTTGTCCATCAAAATTACAGTCATCAAATCATAGTCTTTATGAGCTTTCATTCCACTATTGCTTTTCTTCTTTGTATTTACCTTAGCCGGATAATAGGCAATTGAGAATGATGAAGAGAGATCACTATCAATCACGACTTCCTCGAAATAGTCTTCAACACCAAAGTAACTAAATATCTCTTTTAACAGAACTATAATAATACGCTCTTCACAATAGTTTGAAATTTTAAAAACTGAATTGCGACACTCTTTAAAGGGGCCACTGGGATTCTTCAACCTAAATAAAAACTGTTGAACCGAATGTATGTCATCAATTGAACGGTCGATATAACCTTCAACTTTACCATGGGCAAACCATTTTTGTTTTTTGATTTCGTCCTGCCTGAAAAAAGCTAAAGCCTCTCTTTTTATAATTTTAAAATGTTGAAAAATTTCTGGTTCTGGTATTCTGACATAGCAGCAACCCAGATTAACAAGGGTGTTTATTTCTTCTCGCGTCACCCTATCTACAGCATTGAGAGTTGGTAGTTCCATGATTCAGAAAACAAAAAAAATAACTCAACTCAGGTAATTATACCAGGATTCTGGGAAGTTTATCTAAGTCGCGATCGCCCAATACAGTATAATAGGATTTGAGCCGCAGAAAAGACCAGTATATAGTGAACTTACAAGAGCGAATAGAATCTCTAGAAGCGAGAATATATAGTCCTTCCGACTTTCCTCTTGCCCAGTTGAGTCAAACCGAACTCGACAGTTTACTCACATTAATTAACTATAGGAATCTAGAATCAATCTACCCCTTGTCGCCGAGGCAAGAAGGGATGCTGTTTGAGAGTCTCTATGCTCCTGAATCGGCGTTGCTGAATATGAAAATGGTTTAACCAGAAAGGGGGATTTTATGATCTCTTAAATAAGAGCTGATTCGTCAAGTAAATCTTAAGAAGTCTGAAAGCTTTGCTATGATTGTCTTTTGCTTATTAAATAGTTCAAATGTTCTATTTGAGCGCAAGCCTTATCCTACAAGGATTACAGCGAGTTTACGAATCAGCTCTAATAAATAATAAGCCTAATTGATAACTCCAACATTTCTTCAGATTTAGAGTAACAAAGAGTTCGTCGATGTAGTCTGGCTAAATAATGTCTCAATCTTGTATTTTTATTCGGCGTTGCTGAATCAAAGAATGCTATAATGAAAATAAAAACATGACATGCGCGGGCATTCCATAGTTTTCTTTTTAGAATACCATTTTTTTATTCAGCAACGCCCTATTTACCACTAATATTGCACTCGATTAAGGGCCACAATTACTAACCAAGATTGCTGCTCACAGGGTAAACCAGGTGGGCGGTAGTAATAATCAAAAATATCAAATCCTGCTTGTTCAACACAGGGAGCCAAGCTTTTATATTCCCAACCTACAACATAGCGATAGCCGGTTGGACGAACACTATAACCCTCATGATCACCACGAATCATTGACATAACTATGGCACCATTGGTAACAAGCGATCGCTTTAAATCCTTAAGTACCCTAACCATCGAAGCACGAGGAATATGAATCAGGGATGCATTGGCAAAGATCCCATCAAAGCTCTTTGGTGGCAGCTTGAGGCTCAGAAACAGAGAAATAACGAGCGAGAGTTAGCCACCTAATTTATTGGGTGGCCGGGGAGCGCACCGGGATTTATCCCGGCTCTCGTGTTATTTGCCTCTTTGATTCTCTATATACCTTTTAACTGTCTCTGTGTTAGCGTTTCCAGTGGTTGAGCAGAAATAGCTAGGAGACCAAAGAGTTGGGAGTTTTAACAATTCAGGAAATTCTCTCCTAAGATGGTGAGAAGCTCGACCTTTTACTATGCATGATTATTACCGATGGGGCAAAAGTAGGATCGACCTCCAAGAACATGTGAACATGATCTGGCATTATCTCTAAGGCAATCAATCGCCAGTTGTTATCCTTGCATAACTCAAAAATAATTTCTTGCAGCCTCATTTTTACTCCTCCTGTTAGTACAGGTTTTATTCTTTTTGGGCACCACACAAAGTGATAGTTGAGTAGTGTTACCGAATGAGGATTTGTCCTAAAAATATTTTGGTTTTTGATGGCCATAAGTGTTGAAAGTTGCTGTATTTTAAAGATACTATATATACAAGGAAGTGACAATAATATGTACGGTTGCCAGCAACATTTAATAGCTACGACACCTGAGAATCAAGCAGTTATAGAGTTCATCTGTTCAGAAGCTAACAAGCTAACTAATTGTGGACTATATTATTGCCGTCAAATGTTGTTCAAAGCTGGTAAATACCTCAACAACGCAGAGCTGGACAAAATAATGAAGACTAATGTCCACTTTAAGGCAATGAGGTCTGCCTGTGCTCAACAGACATTACACGGAGTTATTGAGTCTTTCAAGTCTTACAAGGCTCTCAAGAAGCTGTACGACAAAGGGCAATTGACTGACAAGCCTAGAGTCCCAAAGTATCGCAAAAAGGGAGGTCTAGCTGTAGTTAGTTATCCCGCTCGGTGGGTAAAACTAGTAAAAGGTCAACTTAAATTCACTTTAGGGAAGCAGATTAAAGCTTGGTTTGGGATTGACCACTTCTTACTACCGATGCCATCCAATATCGATTTAAAATCAATCAAAGAATATCGTTTTGTTCCTAGGAATGGCTGCTTTTACCTGGAGTTTGTGTATGAAAGGCAAAGCCCTGAGCCAGTACTACAGACGAATAATGTTCTAGGCATCGATCCAGGTCTCAACAATTGGTTAACCTGCGTCTCTACTGTGGGAAAATCATTCATTATAGATGGCAGAAAAGTTAAGTCGCAGAACCAATGGTACAACAAGCGTGTAGCTGCGATTAAAAGAGGAAAATCCCAAGACTACTGGGATGACCAGCTAGCCTCTTTGACCGAGAAGCGCAACCGACAAATGCGTGACAACGTAAATAATGTCGCTAGATTCATAATCAATTGGTGCCAAAGGAATCAAATCAGCACAGTAGTTTTTGGATGGAACAAGCGGAACAAAGACAGTATCAATATTGGCAAAAATAATAACCAGCAGTTTGTGCAAATCCCTACTGCTAAATTGAAGAATCGAATTGAGCAACTGTGCATTGAATACGGCATTAAATTTGTCGAAACCGAAGAGAGTTATACCAGTAAAGCTAGCTTTTTAGATCGTGACTTTATACCTGTGCTCGGCGCGAAACCTGTTCGCGTAGCGTGCGCCAAAGCGCAGGGGTGGAAAGCAAGCGGAAAGAGAGTAAAGCGTGGATTTTATCGGTCAGGCAAAGGCGAATTAATAAATGCCGATTGCAACGGAGCTGGCAACATTTTAAGAAAAGTAGCGACACAGCTAGGGTTTCCCCTAGTCGAGGTCGGTAGAGCAGTTTTGAACCTGCCACAACGATATAGATTAGACTCACTATCTAGATCCTATCGTGAAGCGTCACGTAGCGCGGTTTCAACCCGCGAAGTGACAACAGCTTAGAATCCACGCGGTTTCAACCCGTGGAGAGTTCAAGATTGCTGCCAAACCTCGCATCCTGAAATCTGTTGCGCCATATTCACAAATGCTGGTGTAGCATCGAGACCAATTACTTGATGACCCTGGTCTTTAAAAGCAACCAAGTCTCTACCAGGACCACCTCCTAATCCAGAATCTTGCCTGGATTACGGGGCATAGCATCCACCAAGGCGTTGCGATTTTGAGACACATCGTGATTCCAGGTGCCTTCCCGGAAAGATTCTGCTGTTGCTTGATACTCAGCAATTGTCACTATTTCGTGATCTTCCACAATAGTTCAACCTGGTAATACTCAAGCAAATTTTACTATTTAACTAATAACTCGATAATAAACTCAGCCGCAGTGATATAAATTCGTTCTGGGGGTTGCTCACCTCTAGGCACCTGAACCCACCAGCCTTGGCATCTGGGCGATCGCCACAAATCCAAATGGGCAATTGGTGGTGAAGCATAGAAACTGTCTTCCCCTGCCCCCAATAGCCCTGAACTCCAGTGGGTAAAGTAATCGTGACTAATCCGGTGGATGGGAAAATTGCCATACAGAGGGACACCCCAGCCATCAATAGCGATCAATGCTTGGATGTTTCCTCCCAGTAGCTGCCAACCCCAAGCTGCTGCGATCGCACCCACTACCCCAGCACTGAAGCTGATCAAGACTATGGGAGTCTTCACCAAACCAATGTGACGTTGCAAGAACTCTAAAATATGAATAGCTGAGTAAGCTGGGTAGTCCTGAGCTGGAAAAATTAAGACTTTTTCAGTCCAGGGACTTGATAGCTCCAAGCTTGCTAAAAAATCCTGGGTCAGTTGGGGCTCATGGATACCGGGGCAAATAATTAAGTAGGGGGACATGATTAAACGCTAAAGAGGCAAAGAAGGGAAATCAGCTGGATGTGTAAGACAGTTAAGATGAAGAAATGACTATCAGGACTTACGCGGTTAAGTTGATTTCGCCCCCCTAGCCCCCCAATTCTGGGGGGTAATGATGTCAAAGTCCCCCAGAATTGGGGGACCAACGGGGGCAAATGGGTAAGTCCTGACTATTGAGAAATGACTAATGACTAATGACCAATTGTCCCAAATGCCATCAACCTATCAATAGCAAGGTGATTACCTGTCCCCATTGTGGAGCAATCCTTAAAGCCTATGGTCATCCGGGGATTACCTTACACCAAACCACAGGAGATACACCCTTGTGTGAAACCTGTACCTATCATGCTGATGATACCTGTAACTTTCCCCAACGTCCCTATGCTAAGCAGTGTACCCTTTACGACGATAGTTCTGAAAGTACCTTAGAGCCTGAGCAGATTTATAATCCCCAGCGTGGCTTACTCGAATCGGTCAGGCTCTGGTGTCAAAGAAACCCAGCCTTACTAGGTCTATTGGTATTAATCGCTGCTAGCTTTTTGCTAGCCCTGATGGCAAATAGTTAAATTAAACTAAGTTTAATTTAACTAGTACTCCGTCAACATTGAATCGACTAGACATGATAGTACTAAGCACTACGAAATTGACAGATTGCTAGCAGTCGCTGAGTCGGTTGGTGTTGTCTGTGAGGTGTCTACTTGCAAATGTTCTTTAACCGTAATTTTTTTTTCTTCACACACCTCTAAATCAAACCAGAATGTTGTCCCAACTCCCACTTCACTGACTAAGTGGACTCGGCTATGATGTCTTTCGATAATGTTTCTGACAATTGAAAGCCCCAATCCCGTCCCTTCCAGGGTATGAACTCGGTTTTCTACCCGGAAAAATCGGTCAAAAATCGCCTGTTGGTCTTCTGGAGCAATGCCAATTCCCGTATCAGAGATTTCAATTCGCACCCTCCCTTTTCCTTCTTGGGGCTTGAGTTCGGCTTCTAATTGATAAGCACGAATTACCACTCGTCCACCAGACTGAGTGAATTTCAAGGAGTTGCCCACTAAATTAGCCAAGACTTGGAGCAACAAATCGTAGTGACCCATAACTGGTGGTAAATCTGGTTCAATCTCCTGAGCCAGTTCAATAGTTTGGTCACGAGCGTTGAGCTGATAAGTGCGCAGGGTTTGCTCTATAGGTCGAACAATGTCAAAGGGTTCAAGTTGATAAATTCGACAAGATTCCAACCGTGATAAATCTAGGACATCGTTAACTAGACGGGTTAGTCGGTCAGTTTCCCGATTAGCCGTGTCAAGAAATTCCTTGCGTTCAGCTTCACTAAGTTCTTCCCCGTAGTCGTGGAGGGTTTCGATAAATGATTTAATGTTAAATAGAGGTGTTCTGAGTTCGTGGGAAACATTGCTGATGAAATTGCTTTTTGCTTGATTAAGCTCCACCTCACGGGTAATATCCTGAACAGTGATAGCAATTCCATTAATATTTTCCCGGTATTGGTTGAGTACCTTACTTAAAAGAATGCGAACTGTACGAGAGACCGGTTTGGTCAGAGTAATACGAAACTCTTCACCTTCGCGGGATTCCCGTTCTGTTTCTGTCTGTTTCTCCGCTGTAGCCATTTGATACAGCGGTCGTGTTAGTTCCATTGTGACCACATCAGGAAGATGGTATAAGACATTTTTACCGACAATGTCTTCCTCCTCCCAACCAAAAATCCGCCGTGCTGTCGGGTTGACTAACATTACCTGAAAATTGGTATCAATCAGTACAGCACCATCAGCAATTGTGGAAACTAGAGTCTCTAACTTAGCTTTTTCTGCGGTAAGTTCTTCAATATTTTGCTCTTCATAGCGTTCTAAACGCTCTGCCATGTCATTGAAGCTAGACACCAATTCCTTCAGTTCTACTCCCAAAGGCATCTCAATCCGCTGCTTGAAATTACCAGCAGCAATATTTCTCACCCCTACTAGTAGTTCTTTAATGGGCTTAGTGATAGTCAAGGCGTTCCCCACTGCACCTAAAATCACCATCACCCAGATCGAGATAAACACAGCAATAGTCACATCTCTGGTTAAATTGGAGGAAACCACCACCGTAGGGTTAGGGTTAATCCCGACAGCTAAAACCCCTAAGTATTTGTTTTCGTCAATTAAGGGAACAAACACATCAGTGACTTGACCATCAGGAGTCAGGTGCTGCCGTGCCATGGGCTGATCAGAGTTTTTGGCGTAGCCCTCGGGTAGCTCAATCCGACGCTTAATAGTTAAAGAATTCTTTACTTCTGCTGCGGAGAAAGGAATACCAAAAATTATTTCCCCATCCTCGTCAGCATAGATAATGTAACGCACACTAGAGGTACTACTGTAGAAGCGGCTGGAAAAGCGAGCTAGTTCGTCGAAATTATTTGCCGCAACATGAGGTTCAACGTTGGCAGCCAGCAAGAGACCGAGATCACGACCAAAGCGAGTGTCGTTCATCCTAGCATCCTGCTGAATCGTATTCACCGCCCAGAAGGTCAAGCCACTCATGAGCAATGAGACAACCAGAGTTGCTGCTGCCATTAGCTTGGTCTGGAGGGTAAACTCCGACCACCAACGCCTGATAATGTCGATAAGGGTTTTTAGCAAAGCTAGCAAGGTCGGTTCAACTCTCTCAACAGGGAAGACAACAACACTCTTTCCAAAGGTAGATGCTTTGATTGTGGCAAAGCATCTACTTTTGGCTATCCTCCAATTATAAAGCCAGAAAACCTTACCTCTTGAGTGGAAAATAAAGATGATAGGTGATAAGCGCGTTTGTATCATCGGTTGTGAACATACTCCCAAAGGCCAAGAGGCAAGAGGCAAGAGGCAAGAGGCAAGAGGCAAGAGGGGTTCGAGATCCTCAGTTTTATTGTCCAATAAAAAAAGACCTCCTAGGTTTACATCTCAAATACAAACGCTATAGGTGATAGGTCTTAGGTGTCGGGTTTTAGGATTTAACGCCTAATCATAAAGAAAAACAAGATTATTTATTACTCATAAAGAGAGTTTTATAATTCAAATATATACCCAAAGTTGGCTTTTTTTTGTTTAATTACTCAAATATGATGCATAATAATGCAAAAATCCAAGCTAACACATAACGGGATTTAGAGAAAATAGAAGAATAAAAAAGGGTATAATGATTTGTCGGCAAAGCTTTCACGCCAAAGTGACCCCTAATGAACGAGACAACCCCCGTAGCAATGCCGCATGGCTGAATCAAGGCATGAATATAAGTGGGGTGGGCATCCTCCCCGCCCGAGGCAGGAAACGGGCAAGATGCCCATTCCACAACAAGATGCCCATTCCACAACAAGATGCCCATTCCACAACAAGATGCCCATTCCACAAAACTAATAAAATCATTCCGCATTGATGCAACGCCAGCCATGTTTCCGTGTTTTGGAAAATGGTGGAAACGATTTGATGATCTATTTACTCATAAAGCTCAAAAAAGGGAGTTTGGACATTATTCAGGAGGATTATTGGGGTAATGTGAAAGAAAAAACCTATTTCAAATGGCAGAGAACGCTGTAGGTGTGACCTACCATCGTTTGTCGCATTTTTTAACAAAAGCACCCTGGTCTGGGACAAAGATCAATGAATGTCGCTTGGAGATAATGAATAAGTTTATTCAGACAATAATCAGCAGAGGTTTTAGATTGATAATTGATGATTATGGTCACCAAAAAAGTGACCACTTGACAGAGGGAGTGGGAAGACAGTTATGTCTTTTCGATTTTTTGATTGGTTAACCATGAATTGTAACGTTTTTGCCGTTGATCAAGCAAGTTTGGGCTTCATTCATTTGGGCTTAATTTTTTATAAGTAACGCTATTTCATTTCAATCAGCTTAATCGAGGTATTATGATTACTTGG
Source organism: Moorena sp. SIO4A1 (assembly GCF_010672065.1). NCBI lineage: Bacteria > Bacillati > Cyanobacteriota > Cyanophyceae > Coleofasciculales > Coleofasciculaceae > Moorena > Moorena sp. SIO4A1. Next base: position 18,234 of record NZ_JAAHHX010000048.1, read on the forward strand.
AGTCGAGTGATAATGAATCAGGAAACGGCAAAGCTTCTAGAAGCTTTGCCGTACCCAGAATGGCGAGCATTGGAAATTTCTGGGCATACTTGGAGAGATTTTGGGTTCCGGGAATATCATACGATCAGTTATCCTGAGTACGATATTTGCTCGAATTCTCTAGCAGAAAGTTTTGATTTAATTATAGCAGAGCAAGTTTTCGAGCATCTATTATATCCCTATCGAGCTTGTCGGAATGTCATTTCTATGCTTTCTCCAGGAGGGTATTTTCTCATCTCCGTTCCCTTTCTAGTCAAGGTTCATAATTACCCCATAGACTGTACCCGGTGGACAGAAACAGGACTCAAATACTTTCTTCACGAATGCGGTTTTCCTCTAGAGACTATTCAAACAGGTTCTTGGGGAAATCGCCAATGTATTATTGCTAACTTCTCTCAATGGATTCCATACAATCCCCAAGTTCACTCGCTAGAAAACGAACCTGACTTTCCCTACCATGTCTGGGCATTAGCTCGTATATAACCTTTTAGCTAGCTGACACAATGAATTTTACTCTACCTTCCCAGTACGACTTTTTACCTCGTTTCTACCGACTCGTATTGACCAATATTCTTTCTAGCATTATTGTGCCTCTGTCTGGGTTAATAGATCTAGCATTCTTAGGACATTTGTCCGATATTCGTTACTTAGCAGGGGTAGCCTTGGCTGGGATCGTCTTTAGCTACTTGTATCGGGTTTTAAAATTCTTACGTTCTTCTACCACTGGTATGACTGCGCAAGCTATGGGAGCAGAGGATGACGAAGCTATGCTACTGATTCTACTGAGGAATGGTCTCATCGCTCTGGGACTCGCTCTCCTAATTCTGACTCTTCAGTACCCGTTACAAAAGCTAGGGTTCACTTTCCTCGTTGGTTCGATGGAGGTGAAAGATGCAGGTCTTGACTACTTTAATGCCCGTATCTGGGGAGCACCGGCTGTTTTATTAAACTTCGTCCTCATCGGTTGGTTGTTTGGGCGAGAAATGAACAGCTTTGTTTTAGTTTTATCTGTAATTGAAAGTGTCGCCAATGTGGTACTGGACTATATATTTATTATTAGGTGGGGGTGGGGCAGTACTGGAGCAGGAGTAACCACAGCCATAAGTCAGTATCTGATGTTGTTAGGGGGATTAACCGTAGTATGCTTCCATATCGATTGGTCAGCCGTGTTAGCAACAATCAAAAAGGTTCTGGACTGGTCGGTTATCAAAGCTACCTCTAAGCTGAACGGGAATCTGTTAGTCCAAAGTTTAACTCAGGTCACAACTTTATCCATTTTCACCAATCTGAGTTCAGCTATGGGGGTTATTGTACTGGTCCAAAATACTGTACTATTGCAAGCAGCAGCTTTATGCCTGTTTGTGGTTCAGGGTGTAGGATTTGCTACCCAAAGTTTGGCAGGCAACTTTAAAGGTCAGGGAGCTTCTTCGCAGTTGGCAAATCTTGCCGTGATCGCTGGAATGACAAGCTTGTTTATTGCCCTTTCTCTAGCTGGTGTATGTATACTCTTTCCAAACTCCGTATTTACGCTTTTAACAAACCATACAGAAGTGACTGAAAATATTTATCGCTATCTTCTGTGGCTATTACCTTTCCAGATTTTTTCCGCCCTGACTTCGAGCCTAGAAGGATACTTTGTAGGACTGACAGAAGGAAAAATTTTGCGCAATTCTAGCTTGGCGGCCTTTAGTATAGGATTTGTGCCGCTCGCAATTGCTGCTTGGTATTGGCATAGCAATAACCTGTTGTGGTTTGCAATGTGTTTATATTCGCTTGTAAGGGCGATCGCCTTGGGGGTAAAGTTGCTAGAGACGTTGCGGGACGATCTTGGGAATGCGACAACCACTTCGACAGCGAGTTGAGAGCGATCCATCTCGCAAATTAATCACGATTAATCTGGGGATAAATACATACAGGTCATTAAAAGCAACAGAGAAAAACATGATAATTTTAATCTATGACCTATATAAAAAACTGCGAACAAGACATCGCGTCTATTTAGTCCACACATTATTAGTCCACACATTAAATAAATGGAGCGATAGCTATTGTTACCTTAGCAAATTTATCGGTCTATTTTTTATTGGTTTTTGCTTAGTCGTTGCCTGTCATGACTCTGGGAACTATCAAAATTCAACTTCACATAAAAGCCAGAGAAGTGATCGCCTTACTATTGGAACGACATTAAAACTTCAAAATATCGACCCTGCTGCTACTTATGGATGGGCTGGAATTAATGTAGTTTATAACCTGAGCAACACTCTCTACGCTAACAAATTGGGCAGAGCCGAGCTAGAACCGCAACTGGCAACAGAAATGCCGGAAATAAGTGAAAATAATTTGCTCTACAAAATTCCTTTGCGGAAAGGAGTAACTTTCCACGACGGTACTCCTTTTAATGCAGAAGCCATGAAGTTTTCCTTGGAACGCTTTATCAAAAATGGCGGCAAACCTTCATTCCTGCTCTCAGAGCTGGTCGAATCTGTAGAAGCCACAGGAGAATATGAACTCAGCATCAAACTGAAACAACCATTCTCTGGGTTTACTGCTATCTTAGCTTTCCCTGGTACTTGTGCAGTTTCTCCCAAAGCTTATGAAATTGGTAAAGAAAAGTTTAATCCTAAAATCTTTGTTGGCACCGGCCCGTATAAGTTGGCTGAGTATAACACCGATTCTATCCGCTTGGATGTTTTTGAGGATTACTGGGGAGAAAAACCAGCTAATAAAGGGGTGGATATGCAGATTTACGCTGATAATCCCGCTAACTTATTTAATAGTTTTCGCACTCATGCCGTCGATATTGCCTATCGAACCCTGGAGCCAGAACAGATAAAAAGTTTGCAAAAAGGCAGCGCTAGAGGAGATTGGCAAGGGATCGAAGCCTCGGGAACTTCCCTAAGCTACATGGTATTGAATTTGAGGCAAGAACCCTTGAATAAACTGGAGGTACGCCAAGCGATCGCGGCTCTGGTCAAGCGTTCTTCGATCGTCCAGCGAGTCTTCCAGAATCAGGTAGAACCAGTTTATAGCCTACTTCCTACTGTCTTTAATGCTTATAAGCCAGTCTTTGAAGAAGCCTATGGGGATGGAGATTACGATCGGGCAAAAGAGTTGTTAAAAAAAGCTGGTTACTCGGCTGAAAATCCTGCAATTGTAGAAATTTGGTATCCTGCTGGTTCTAAAACTTACGAATTAGTAGCTGTTACTTTGAGAGCTTTGGCGGATAAAGAGTTGGATGGAGCGCTAGTTTTTGAGATCGAGAGTGTAGACACTGCCACTGCTGCTAGTAATCTATCTAAAGGAGTCTATCCCAGTTTTCTTTTAGAGTGGTATCCCGACTTTTTAGACCCAGATAACTATATTCAACCCTTTTTAGATTGCGATCGGGGCTCTGAGGTAACAGGTTGTAAGGAAGGTGCTGCTCAAAGTCTAGGTTCATTTTTCTATAGCGATCGCGCCAATAAGTTAATTGACGCGCAGCGCCAAGAGCGAGACCCAGAAGCTCGCCACAAAATCTTGGCAGAACTTCAAGACATCCTAGCTCGGGAGATTCCTTACATTCCCCTTTGGCAAAACAAGGATTTTGTTTTTGCTCATAATGGGCTTGAAGGCATCACAACCAATCCCAGTCAGTATTTGCCTTTCTGGACGATTAGGAAGTAACTCAACTTTTTCAGTTTCGCAAGCAAGCCCTAATTATGCCTTATATCCATAAAAATCGGACAGAGTGTCATTAATCAAATGATTAATATAGGCAATTTCTTTTTCATTTAAGTATTCTGCGAACCCGCCAACTTTACCCTTTCTAGTTTTGTAGGATTCTTCATCTTCTAGATTAGCAGGTTTTAGCTTAAGATCGAATTTTTGCGTTTTTTCCATATTTCGCATCTTCTCAAAAGAAGAGTAATTCACCGCTTCGTTAATTACCTCATCTCGGTATTGCACTCCCAAAAAATCTAGAACTATTCTTAATTCTTGGTGGGGATTTTCGTGGATATCTTCATAACGTACTAGCAAAAAATATTTAGGTATATGTCGATTTTTTTCCCAGATATTGTAATATCTCAATAGAGTCTTTAAGCTACCTACATCTTCATAAAGAAACTCTGACAAATTACCTTCATAAGGTTTAATCCTATCTAGGTATTTTTTTAAGCTTTTATCTTGTTTGAAACCATCTGCCCATAAATAAACCCGTTTTTTTTGCTCGAAATAAGCAGAAACAACCACATCTCTTGGATCTCGAACCAAAAAGATAACTTTGACATTTTTGTACCGATCTTTCGATGTTTGAAGTTCCTCTGGTTTGTTCCATTGGGGGTTATCATCGTGATCTATCAGAATTGTCGGAATGTTCGGGTGCAACTCCGCTAGGGGTGTCAATGATAACATTTTCTGTTTAATATCGGGATGAGATAAATCAAATTGTTGTTGTAGGGCTGTACCTATCATTAATCTCAACCATGTACGTCCGCATTTAGGGAATGAAATTAGATAAGCATCAACGTAATTATGCATGTGTCAATTGTCGCTGGGGTAGTGGATCGCAAGTAGTGTTTGAGCATCTCAAACCCCTTGGCCGATTGCGCTCAAGTTACTACATCTTTACTATTACCACAAAAAGTGGCATGGGACGTTTACATTTTTATTATTCCCAGTGGGACTTAAACGAAGTTTAAGCCCAAATAGACCCCAAACCCTCTTTGTGAGCAGCAAATACATCCCTATTTTTGGTCAGCCAATCGAATAAACTATCAATACATAGCTTTACGAAAAGCTTTATTAGCTTCAGTAAATGTCTTCAAATGTTGATTATAACATATTCTTTATACTCCTCCATTTAACTCATTAAAAATAATAAAAACATAGGCACAAAACACCAATAACTTCAAAAATCCTAATAAGGCTTCGTATTCCCTCATTTATATTTTTTATAATCATATTTTTCTTGGGTAGTTTCGATAACAAAAATTCCTCAGTTTATTTTAAATTAGGTTGATAATAGCCATTATGTTGTTACTTTTTCTGACTCAACATTTGTGTGTGATAAAATAGTCAATATCTGTCGCTTCTTCAAAAGAACTAGCATTCATTACGATAGCAAAAGTTCTTTATCCTGGTTCTTCAGTACCTGGTATGCTAAATTTCCAGTTAAAAAACTTATAAAGCTTACTGTATAAGGATTCTTAGGCTATTCAACTAACAAAATTTTCCTTTATACGGCCTCTGACCACTGTTCCCTGTTCCCTGTTCCCTGTTCCCTCTTACATACTGTTTATTTAGCATAACAAGTACGGAAGAGCCTTTATCCTTCTAGACTAGACAATCTCCCACTGAATGTTGCTAGCCAAACCGTCTTTAGTTTATCTAAACTTAAATTTATTTATTAAAATTACTATTATGGCAAGATTTTTTATAATTTACCTAGACTAAGTTTTATTTTAATTACTGATTTTTTGATTATTATTTTTTAGTTTTTAGCAACTACTACTATATATTTTAGCTTTCTTTTTTATACTTATTTCAAAAAGCTTTTATTGTTACCATACCCAGCATCAATTAACAATATTTTTGGTTGGTAACCTCTTGACAAGCTTCTCTCATTCCAGTTTTCAAGTAACTGGGGTGGCTTTGTCAACCCCAGTTACTTGAATGCTTACATTATAATTGCTTTTTTTGAACCCTAAAATCCTTGCTTAGCAAAGATTTTAGGGTTTATTTTATGCTAAATTAGCATAACTACCCCAGAAGAACCGGAATCATTAATCCAATGTCCCCAAGTTTTTTACCCTTGAAGAGAGCCAAATTCAAAATAGTGGCGGTAATTTTGATGAAATTATTGATTTGGGCCATGCTGTGGGCGAGCGCTCCAGCCAATGTCAAGGCTGAAGAAGCCGCCTCACCCTGGCAGAGACATACCATCGAGCAAGGTACTGATGAGGTGCGCGGTGCTGACGGAGTGCGCCTGGCAGATGTTAACGGCGATGGATTATTGGATATTGCCACCCCCTGGGAAGAAGCGGGTCTAATTAAAATTTATCTCAACCCTGGCCATAGTAAGTCCAAGGCCCCTTGGCCTCAAGTCACTGTAGGTAAAGTTGCTTCCCCAGAAGATGCTGTATTTGCAGACTTGGACGGAGATGGAGTGATCGATGTAATTAGTTCCAGCGAGGGGGAAACTAAAACCTTATCCGTACATTGGGCACCGAAGGAAAAAACAGATTATCTCTCAGAGTCATTCTGGGAAACCAAGGCCATTCCTGCAAGCTTGAATAAGCAGCAGTGGATGTTTGCCTTGCCCTTACAGCTCGATGGCAAACATGGCCTCGATTTAGTAGCTGGAGGCAAAAATAGGAAAGCTCAAATTGGTTGGTTCGAGGCTCCAGAGAATCCCCGAGACTTATCGGCTTGGCAGTGGCATTCTCTATACGACGCTGGCTGGATCATGTCTTTAGTAGCGGCAGATTTAGACAGAGATGGGGATTTAGATCTTGTAGCCTCCGATCGTCTGAGCCAAAATCGCGGTTGTCTGTGGTTCGAGAATCCCAGTTTGCCAGGAGCGATGGCCGAAAAATGGCCCCTCCATCGGATCGGTGATGTAGAAAGTTATGGCGATCGAGAGGTAATGTTTCTGGAGCTTGTCGATTTAGATAAAGATGGATTGCTTGATATTTTAGTCGCCATCAGAGGGCAAGAATTAATTTACTTTCGTCAAATTTCAGCTAAACTCGACCAATGGGAAGAATTTACGATTAACTTACCCGAAAATACTGGAAATGCTAAAAGCCTGAAAGTTGCCGATATTAATTTAGACGGAAAGCTAGATATTGTTTTCAGCAGCGAAAATGCACGGGATAAATCCTCTGTAATGTGGCTATCGGATGCAGCACAATCCATTAACTCCGATTTAGCAGCTTACGACATTAGCGGTTTAGAGGGGATTAAGTTTGATTTAGTGCAATTAATCGATTTAGATGGAGATGGAGATTTAGACGTACTTACCAGCGAAGAAACCACTAACTTAGGAGTGGTTTGGTATGAAAATCCAATTCTACCCAGATAGCGGGGATCGCTAATATTGTTCTGAACGATCGTGTCAAAATCAACTCATGAACTGCTACCATAGTAGGGTGGCTTCGTTAATTTAACAATATCGATGACAGATTTGGGGATAACTGCTGGAGAAAACTATAACGATTATGTGGGTCCCGCAGAAGAGTACGATTTCATGGGAGCATCTCAATTTCGGTTGCTCTGTACACTGGGACTTCGGTCCAAGCATAAATTGCTCGATTTCGGCTGTGGCTCACTTCGTGCAGGTCGGCTTTTCCTGACTTACCTTGATGAAGGTTGCTATTACGGGGTCGATCCTAACAGGTGGTTAATCGAGGATGCGATAAAATTTCAAGTTGGACAGGATCTCCTCCGTATCAAGAAACCGTTCTTTAGTTACAATGATCAATTCTCTTTGGCCGAATTTGAAACCCATTTTGATTTTATCCTCGCACAGTCCATATTGACTCATACTGGGATTGACCTAGTGAGGCTTTGTCTCCAGAACTTTGCTAGATATTTGAAACCTGATGGTCTCATCCTTGCTACCTTTTTGGAGGGAGATTCTGACACTGAAGGAGATAGTTGGGAATACCCGATGTGTGTAACATTTCGACCATCGACAATTAGGCAATTAGCACAGGATGTGGGGCTTGTAGGAATTTCAATCCCCTGGTTTCGTCCAAGACAAACTTGGTATGTTTTTGCGAAAAATCCAGACCGTCTTCCCACTGAGGCTATGTTTCCTTATCTTCATGGTGCTGTCTTGTTTGATTCGATGTTGGGGAGTTGAAAAAAATAAAAGGCTCTATCCCTGGGGTCTCCTGGGTTTGTGCTTGAAAAGGTTCGCCATCATACAAAAAACTACTTGCTTTACACGAAAAAAAGTCTCCATTCAACGGCTTCAGAATTGATAAGCTTGCCTTACGATTAAAAACTCAGGAGACCCTATTCCTGTTTAAGGAAGGCTGAGGTTGAAAACCCATCAAATCTTTGCCAGAAAAAGGTTTCAGGATGGAAGTCGGCCTTAATTGAGACATCTGCTCCTGGGATTTGCCATAATTAGCTACCCTTTGGAAGTCAAATAGCGATTAGCCTCATCTTCACTAAGCAGAACTAGCGGCGATCGCTCTGGATCTGAAAAGAAGGCTGGACTTTCCTTTTTGGGAAGGGCGCTCTGTTCAAGTGAGCTGTATGTAATTACAAAATTTCGACGCTCAAAGGGAGAAATGTTGGCAACTGAACCATGCAATGTATCGTAATGTACGAACAAAACTGAGCCAGCAGGACCTTTCGGCGCTGAAATCCCTGACTTCTCTACAAATTTCACAAACGTTCCTCGATCTACGGTCAATGGTACACTGGCTGTGGGACTCTGTACAACGCTGTGATCCCAATCCAGTAAACCTTGTGTGTGAGACCCAGGTATATAATAAATTGGCCCATTGAACTCATTAACCTCGTCTAAAAAAAGGATGACATTTCCCCCTTTCGGCGCGGAAATTTTTTCGTAATGCTGTGCGAAGGCTGAGTCTTGATGCCATCCCCACATTCCTCCTGTAAATGCTGACTTCATCACTATTTTGCTACGGAAGACGTATAACTCACGACCGAAAAGCTGTTGTGCGGGTTCAAGTAAGCGCGGGTGACGGACTAAACTGCGAAAAATCCGGTTGGTGAGATGAATTCCGTAAAGGGTGCGTAAGGTTTCCTCATCTTCTTCCCAAGCTCGCCCCAATGTCTCATCAGCTACAACGATTGGTACTTGAGCGCGGATTGCCGAAACTTCCTCGGAGGAAAAACACTCTGAAATGAATAAAAAACCTTGTTCTTCATATTGTTCTATCTGATCTTTTGTTAGTTTCATTTCTTGTACTCCAAAATGATATCGACAGCTTTTTGGATTCCTCCTGCTTCTCGAAATGATTTGCTTAGCCGTTTGATGCTATCACGAATTTCATTATCTTCTATTACCTGTTCAACAATTTTTTTGAATTCTCTAGGCTGAATACTTTTCTGCTTCACCCATCGTCCTAACCTTAATTCTTCCACTCGATTAGCAACTAGATATTGATCTCCTCCTTGAGGAAAAACAATCATTGGAACTTGGTTAAGAATTGCCTCCCAAGTGCTGTTTGTTCCTCCATGGGTAATAAAAACACTAGCGTGCTGGAGAATACTTAGCTGCGGTACATAATTTCTTACTATAAAGTTAGATGGAATCTGTCCGAGCGATTCAACATCAACCATCTCACCTACGGCCATCACTATCGTGCGATCGCTGTCTTTGAATGCTTGTAAACACTTTTCATAAAAAGGATATTTTGTATTATAAAATTTAACTGATCCTAAGGATATATAAATGATTGAGTTGTTCTGAATTGTTTTTAATGGTAGCTCGGGTTCTAAAGGTCTATCGATATAGCAGGGTCCAGTAAAATGATAGTTTTTATTGAATTTCGAACGCTGGATCTGAAACATTTCGGATGCATAGACAATATTTAAATCCCCTCGTAAGTTCATACAATTCGGTTGCAGCTTAAAAACATCACGCTCTTCGATCCGCTTGAGTGGGTACTTTTGTATCAATTGTCGCCAAAGCTGCCTATCTCGATTAAAGAGGCGTAGATGTCGAGGAGTTTCAGCAATCGGATAGGCTTCTAGTAAAAGCTGTATTGGGGGAAAAAAACTAGGCGGTAGTAGGAAATTCGTGTGAATGCAAACTGTTGAGAGATTGAGTAAGTCACCCAGCACAGCTCCCCATAAGCATTTTGATGTAAAAATGAGTAACTTGGGTCGATCACGTTCGAGTTGTGCTAACAAAATCGGTACAGCATCTAAAGTGTACTCTATAACGCGGGATTGAAGCGTCACATCCTCGGGTGCTTCCTTCATCTTGGGAAGATTACAGAATCTTGCTCCATGAGACTCGATCAGATCTCGCAATTCCTCAAAGCAGTAACAAGCTATTTCTTCTCCACGCTGAGCTAGTTCATTCGTTATTCCAACCGTTGTCGCCATTCGCGAGTAAATTGGAAGGTCAAAGAAAACAATATTGGACATTGGATAATGAGAGGGCCGGATTCAAAAATCACGAATTGCTTCAAGCTGTCTCTGAGGGTTTATCAAAACCAATTAAATTTTAAACCAGTTTCAACGTTTTAGAGATAAAGTCAATATGAGGACTTTTATTGGGAATTCCCGTTCCTAAATGCATCCCATAAATTCCTTCATTCATAACCGAATTGACTTCCCAATCCACACAAGTTACTATACCAGTATTACAACCAAAAGCCATCTCCGTGAGACTTAGTTGTCTTTCTGGATGAAGTTCTACATCAAGTAATGCAGAGGTTTCATCGCGACCATCTAATACCAAGCGAGTTACAGAGTTATCTTCCAGCTCTATATATTTTTCTTGACTAGATGCGATGCGCTCGGATAGGGCTTTTAAAGCCATCTGGTTGCGCTCTTTTATCACTCGCTTATTTGCAGAATAAAGAATACCGTCGAAATAAAAAATCCCTTCCACTGAAAAACTGGATTTATTTCCTTTGATATTTACGACCGAACTTTCCCATAACTCAGCAATGGAGTAAAACCAACCTGCTTGTAATTCATCTTCAGCATTAGCAACCTCCAAGCTTTCCGCCAACTGACACTTTAGTTGACTACCTCTGTCATCGGACAAATATAGTCCCCCTTGAACCTCAGCAATTTTATTATAAGTCTTACTTCTCAGCACTAGCCCTTGTTCGAGATTGAGGCTATTAGCCTCTAGCAGCCGCTCCAACGAATAAACAATTCCCTCAAAACTGCCATCAAACTTGACTGCTGGCAAATGGACAACCGTACTTTCGGATACATTCCATAGTTCTTTCAGACGGTCATGATAGTCGTAGTCGGAAAAGACAACAAATGCGGCCTCTCTATTTCTAAAATCATAATCATCAAACAGAATGGTTTGATATCCTTCCCGATCAAGGTAGGAACGCAATTGATGATTATCAACAATGATCATCATCTTCTTGCCGATTAGGGACTCGTAAAAATCTAAAATACGCATTAATTTATTTAAACTTTGCTAATTTATCGCCTTTAATCCTCAACTATTTTGATAGTCTGGGAGATAAAGTTAACATATGGACATTTGTATGCTGTTCCCATCCCTAAATGCATGCCATGTATAACTCGATTAATTATGGAATTTACTTTCCAATCCACTCTTTTTATTAGCATGGCATTACAACCAAAACCAATTTCGGTAATGCTCATCTTCCTCTCAGCATCCAGATCTAGGTCTAGCAATAAACTCGTTTTATCCTGACCATCTATCACTAGTCGAGCGATTGAATTATCTTCAATATCAATATATTTTTTCCGGCTGGATGTTACAGCCCTAAATAAGCAGCTTAATGCTTCTTTGTTGCGCTCTTTCGTCTCTGGTAGGGTAGAACCGTGTATCATTCCATCGAAAAAAAGCCTTCCTTCTACCGAGAAACTGGATTTATTACCTTGAATATTTACTATCGAAGTTTCCCAAAACTCAGAAATAGAGTAAAAATATCCTGCTCTAAGACTATTTTCGCTATTGACAACTTCTAAAGTTTCTGCAAACCAAAACTTCAACTCACTGCCTCTTTCATCAGCTAAATATAACTCCTCTGAGCTGTTGGCGATTCTGTCATATATCTGACTCCTTCGCTCTAAATTTTCTTCAATTTTGCAACCTAGAACCCGATCGAATGCATAAACAATTGCCTCCAAGCTTTCATCATGCCTAACTGCTGCGAGTTGTACGATTGTACTTATCGAGCTATTGGATAGAGCTAGCAATCGCCTGTAGCAGTCATAATCTGAAACTATGGTGAAGACAACTTGATTTTTTGTAAAGTCATAGTTTTCAAACAATATCGTTTCATATCCTCGATCTCCGAGGTAAGTAAGCAGCTGAGAGTTATCTACAATAATTGGAACTTGTTTTTGAATTAACGATCTATAAAAATCTCGAATATCCACCTTAATGTCTTACTTATACTCACCTAGATTTGCTGGCTTACAATAAAGCCTTAAACTCAGATATAACAGTATTTTTTTTTTGGGTGGAAAAATGAAAATCAAGTCGCAAGCAAATTGCTTTAGGAGATCTTTACAAACTCACTACTATAAGTAAGAAACTTCCCGATATCAACGATTCCCAAGCAAGATTTATTAGAGTTCGCGACCGCACGGAAAGAAAAGTTGGCAAAGATCTCTTTGTTCCCTAAGCAAGGCAAACGCATCTAAATTATAGAAGCCTTACTCAGCAAAGATTTCAAAATTAATAAGCCAAAATACTTATCCTATGAATCTCATATCTAGTAGGCATTTCAAAATAAGATGCGTTTACGCTGGTTTGCTAGGTTCTAAGCCAGTTCTGACTTACCAGTAAACATTACCCAGTTTACTGCGGGTATTCTTGTCAACTTGTTCGAGTTTACGCTTTTTGCTTGCGGTTTCTTTGTGCTGTGTTTCTTTTTTGATTTCTTTTTTCATTGGATTTACTCCCGTTCGTTGGGAATTAGTGTACTGCATCCGAAATTTCAGATGACACTGTTTATTTTGGATGGAAACTAATGAACACCTTTTATTCTTTATGATTTCTTTATATTATCTTTAATTTTGTTTACATTAAAACTATTTGCCTTGCCCTGCTTGACTGACAAAAGTAAGAGCTGGAGGTCTTCCCCAGGGCAAGCGCATCTAATTTTGTAGTCAAAAATACAGAGTATTTTTAACAATTGTGATTAATCGAGAGATTTGAGTATTAAAGATGTTAAGTATTAGGCTAAGAGAGTAAAGCATCTATCCTGATTGACTGACAAAACTGGCAGTGGTAAAGTTGTAGTGCTTTGAGTAGGGTTTGGTCAAGGTAACGGGAGCGAAAATCACTACTTGTGTACCACTACCCACCTATAACCTCATCACTCTTCTTGCCCAGATAGGACAAAATCCCAAGACCTAAGCCCACACTGCTAGCAGTCACTAACCAAAAACCACTGGTAAATTCTGGAGATTGGTCCAATGCCCAACCTCCTAAAGACGGTCCAATCAAGTAACCTACTGCCCAACACTGAGATTCAAGAGAAAAGTAAACTCCTCGCAAAGATTGTGGAGCTAAATCCCCCACCAAAGAAGAGGCAGAAGGGATATAAATCACCTTAGCTAAGGCTAAGAGTAACAAAGCACAAAATGCTGGAATAACTGCAAGATTATCAACAATTCCTGTGAGCCACACTAACACAAATCCTCCAGACCACAGCAGTAAAGAAACCATCAAGATATTGGTGCGTTTAAACTGGTTTAGAAAGCGGGCAACAGGTAGTTGGAAAATGGCACTAAAGGCGACATGCCAGAAGAAAATAAGACTAATCGTTTCTGGAGCTAATCCGGTTTCTGTTCCTCCTCCTGGAACAAAATTTGCAAAATATAGGGGCATAATGCTATTGAGTTCAGCATCATAGGTAGTGAAGAGAGTATTCCCTAGTAACCAAATCATCAAAAAGCGATCGCTTAGTGCTTGTTTCCAGGATTGGGTAGGGGATTGAGGCACCTCTTGAACGTTATTTGTTTCTGCGATCGCTAAATAAATCACAACGAAGAAAATCACATAAAAAATACTTTTGAGCACAAATAAAGTACGGTAACTCCCAGAAGCAGCAATTAACTGCCCTGCCCCAATAACTCCCAATCCTAGCCCTAAGCTATCAGCTAAACGAGTCACTGAAAAGGCTTCATTACGCTGAACAGGAGTGGTTAGATCGGTAACCACTGCCTCAGTAGGAGGCCAATATAGACCAATCCCTAAACCCATCAGTAAGTTAGCAATAACCAGAGTTTGAAAATTATAGGTAAACGCTAAACAAAGGCTTGCTAGAGCAGAAACAGCTGCCGAGAGTAGCAAAGTTTTCTTGCGTCCCCAAAACTGGGAATCAGCCAAAGTCCCTGATATCAAGCGTCCTAATACTCCAGAAATTGAAGAACTCCCTAGAGCAATCCCAACTTGGGTGGCGGATAAACCAATCTGATTAACAAAAAAAATCGAGGCATAAACTAAAGTAAACCCTTGACCGATATGCAATAACAATCGACCGGTTGCTAGAATCCAAATCTCCTGCCTTAATGCTGGGAGCAAAGATAATAATTTATTGAGCAATTTCGGTAAGGTTAAAAGGTTGAGGGGTTGAGCCATTGAGCAGCATTTACAATTCTTTACATCTAAGTAAATAGTATAGGGTAATCGCAATAATCAATCAGGAAGCATTATGCTAACGACTATTGATCAAGACGTGCAATAGTGCTGATCATCAAGGCTTAATAGGGTCATAACTGCCAACTTTAAGATTCTATTGTGACAGTTGATAGGGTGGAATGTGGTATCTAGCAAGGTTCCGGCTCTTTAGTAGACAATAGTAAGTATCTGTATCCTAAATCAGCCCCCCTTGCATTCCTATTTAACTAGGAATATTGCTTATGTCATCGCCACGGGAGGGTTCTATCACTATTGCCCTCAAAACCAATACTTCCCAGTCTAAACTGTTGGAAGCTTTAGCCCTATGGCAAGAGCTAGGTTTACTCTCTGAGACTAGCATCGATATCATATTTAAAACTAAAGCATCCCATCCGGCTCTTTTAGAGGGATTAGATGCTTGGTTACGTTTGGGTTTGCTCCAGGAAACCTTTGTAAAACGGTTGTGTCGAGAACATCTCACCTGTGCTTTACCAGAACCTAGTGTAACTCCAAAGGTTTCTGCTCTACCAGTCTCGAAACCAGCGCCTCAACTAGTCTCACCCTTAGCTAGTAATGACTTTGCACCGGAGACACCCAAAGCGAAGAAACCCAACTCGATTGCTCAAATGTGGCAATCCCTTCAAGCAGAATTCAGTGTCCGCTGGTTGCTATTCCTGGGTATGTTTATGGTGGTGGTATCCTCTGGGGTACTGGCTGCTAGTCAATGGGACAATTTCCCAGCTGCTGGACAGTATGGAGTATTGCTTGCCTATACCTTGAGCTTTTGGGGGATTAGTGCTTGGACAACCAAACAAGGGAATTTACCGTTAACGGCTCAGACCTTGCGAGTTGTAACTCTGTTGCTGATCCCAGTCAATTTTTGGGCAATGGATGGCTTTGGTTTGTGGCGTCATCCCTTAAATTGGCTAGTGGTAGCAGTGGCGACAGTGGTACTAAGTGCGATAGTACTAAGTTCGATACTCTTAGGTCGCGGCTACGGGAACGGATTTTTACGATTACGACAACAAAAATCATTTCCCTTACCCATTATTAATTATTTAGGTTTGAGTTACCTAAATTGGGCTTGGGGTATCCCTGGATTTCCCATAGGAGCAGTCTATTTGGGCATCGGTAGCACCATCGCTACCTTATATATAGAATCCAGAAAGAAAAATTCAGCATTTATTTTTGATGTTGCTGGCTTCCGCATCTTAGTTTATGGCATCGGCATCCTGCTATTTAGAGCCATTTTTGTCATAGGTGTCGATATTGAACAACTGGGGTTAGCTATTGGGATGTGTGGTTGGTTTCTCTACTGGCTATCCCAAAAGCCTCAGGCACCATCTGTCCCCGTCTCCCCGTCTCCCCGTCTCCCTATGATTTGGTTAGGGGGTAGCTTGCTGGTGCTGGGTTGGCTAGTTTGTGTAGCAGCTGAGATTCCTTGGCAAGCCATGATTGTCAGTGGGCTAGGGGTGTGGTTATTTGTCAATCGTTTACTAAAATCTTGGCGACGTTCCGATTTAGCCGCCATATTAGCCATTGGCTTACAGATGGTTTGGCTTTCATGGCGATTGATTCCGCCATCAATACAAACCTCGCTACTGGAAACAGCAACTACGTTAACCCATTCCCAAGAAACTCCCTATGTATTGTTGAGTTTAGTACTGTTTCCCTATCTGGTTTTAATTGTTGGGTTAGCAGATTGGTTATATCAGCGCAAAAAACATGATCTGGCAGAATTTGCAGAAGTCATTGCACTAGGAATAGGAGTTTCTCTAACTACTCTATGTTTTTCCAATCCCCTGTTACTCACGATTAATGGTATTAATTCTGCTATCACTTTAGGGATTGTGACTCAGCGACGGGATAGGTTAGGGATTAAGCATCATCTGCGCTTAAGGGTCTACCTAACCCACAGTAGTGCGATCGCAACCGTTATCAGTGCCATTAACTATCTCTTTCCCAACCTACATCTAGGCGGCTTTTCAGCAATTTTATTAGCCCTGATGCTAGCAGAATGGAGCTTGAGTTTAAAGATTCCCGCTACTTCTGACTATGTCAAGATTTGGCGAGAGAGTGCTTGGCACTTGGGTTTAACTTTAGCTGGTCTGAGTTATGTATTATTGTGTGTTAACTATAGTCCCTACGACGTTAACCCAGATAGTTACCAGAGAGCATGGGGTCTGTTGTGGCTAATCACTCCATTATCTCTGACTGGATTAGCACGTGGTTATCGCAGTTGGCAACCCCCTCAAGACAAGTTTGTGATCCGGTTGAGTGTAGTTGCTGTCATCCTATCCCAATTGCTGATCCTAGGAATACCAGGAATTAGGTTAATCAGTTTAGCATCCGCTACAGCACTGATGTTGGTTAATACCCGCTATTTAAAGCAATTAACATCAGCAGCAATTACCGTAGGATGCGGCATCAGCTTAGTCGGGTTCCTGCTTTGGGATGGCATCCTTGGGTTTCCCCAACCGTCCGGACAAGATTGGTTTGTTGTTGGAGCGATCGCTATTTTAACCTTATGGTTATGGCAAAGCTGGTTACTTCGTATTAGCAAGATACAGGATAACCAATCACAATTCAAAACTTCAAATCAACAAGCCAACCTACCCGAAGGGAACGCCAAAGGCGAACAACAAACTAACCTTCAACCTTCAACCCTTCAACCTTCAACCCTTCAACCATCCAACCTTGGCCAAAAGGCCACGCTACGCGAACAACCATCTAACCTTCAACCATCTAACCTTCAACCATCTAACCTTGGCCAAAAGGCCACGCTACGCGAACAACAAACTAACCTCCCAAAACTCTATGCACAAGCAATGGATGGGTGGGCGATCGCACTGTGTATTTTTCAGCTAATTCTGCTGACTTGTTATTCTCTGATAGTCTACATTGGGTTTTGGTCACCAACATGGTTTATGCTCATTGTAAATGCAGTGACCTTAGGAGCGATCGCGTATCGCAGTTTTCCTTATCCATCCAACTGGGCTATTTATGGGATTGGTTGGAGTGTGGAACTGTTAACTACAGAAACGCTGGGCTTAACAGAAGCGCTGGGCTTATTTGAGCATTCACTGATCAATTTAGCCATTGCCAATATAATATTAGGACTAATTGCTCAATTGTTAGGAGATTGGTGGCGACGCCGATCTAATCTCGACAAAATACCTAGTAGCTGGCATATTATTCCCCTGCTATACGGTAGCTTAGGACCGCTCTTAAGTTGGGGAACCTTTACCAATTGGACAGGTTTATCCTCTTTTGCCCTAGCAATAATTGCCATTGGGGTAGGGCGTCGCCGTGCAGAATTTAAACCTCTAATTTACCTGGCGCTATTTGGGATATCGGTTTCTGCCTATCAACTGTTGTTCTATCAATTATCCCAGTTAGGAGGAGGAGCAAGAGGGGATGGATTGATTATAATGGCAGTGCTTGGCACTAGTATTATGTACGCCTATCGGGTATTTTCTCCTTGGCTGAAAGGATATCTACATTTTACCCCAAAAGAACTAAAGGTTATTTCCTATCTCCATTGGATATGGAGTAGTTGTTTGTTGATAGCAGCAACAACTGAGCCCATTGAATCCGCTATGATGCTGGGATTTAGTACTGGCGCGTTTTTAGTTATCTATGCTATTTCTCAAGGACGGAATCGGTCGAATCCCTTGCTTGGAGAAATCTGGGTTTATTTAGGTTTTGCTGAAGCATGGGGGATGCGGCTGTATTGGATTAATACCCCTGTGGCGCGTCTGTTATCCGGACCATTAGTGCCTTGGAAAGGTGCGATCGCATCCTTAGTCGCTTACTTTTTGTATTTCCTACCTTGGGAAAATTGGGGTTGGTCAAAACGTCCTTGGCAAATCGCTGCTTTCTTAATCCCCCTGATTGCCATTGCAGAAAATCCCTATAGCGGTAATTTAGCTAGTTTGCTGATTATCGCAGCTTTCTATATTATTCTCGCAATTTTTAATCAGCAAATTCGGTTTACCTTTATCAGTGTAATAGTAATTGACTGGATGTTGCTCCGCTGGTTTGGACAACTACACTTAACTGCTGCTCTTTGGTATGTTCTCCCCTTGAGTTTATCCTTACTCTATATTGCCCAAGTCGATCCCTATCTAAGCCAACCCCCCCAAAAACAAATACGTCACAATCTCCGGTTAATCGGGACTAGTATGATTTGTTTGGTTTCCTTTTGGACTGCTCAATGGCTTGGGTTATTAACTGGGGGAATTAGTGTAGTGCTAATTTTTGCTGGATTGGCGATGAAAGTAAGAGCATTTCTTTATGTTGGGACGGGAACATTTTTAATTAATGCGATCTACCAACTACTGATTTTTAGCGTTGATTATCCATTTTCTAAATGGGTGGTAGCGCTGTTTGTGGGAATTGGGTTTATCTGGATTGCTGCTACCTTTGAAACTCGCCGTGATCAGATTACAGCTTGGATGAATCAATTCCAAAGTTGGGAATAAGTTTTGGTTGGAAGTTGAAGTTTTAAGGTTAAATGTTGAAGGTTAAAGGTTAAATGTTGAAGGTTGAAGGTTGAAGGTTGAAGGTTGAAGGTTGCAGGTTGCAGGTTGCAGGTTGCAGGAGCAATGCTGCATGAGGTTTACCAAAAAATCACTGATGGTAACGTTTACGCCATGCTCTTTTTTTTATGACTTTTGCGCCCTTAGTCCCAATCTAGGATTTCCAAATAGATTATAAAAACCAATGCTGATTGATTGGAAACCAAAAAATTTCACCATCAAGATAATGATAAATAGGGAGACAGCAATGCTATCTCCCTATTTAAAACTATGATTTAAAACAATGCGTTAAAAAAAACACTAATTAGGCATCATTTAAAGCAGCAATTCCAGGTAGAACCTTGCCTTCGAGTAACTCAAGGCTGGCACCACCACCGGTGGAAATGTGGCTCATTTGGTCAGCAACACCAACTTTTTCGACGGCAGCTACTGAGTCACCACCACCAATGATGGTAGATGCACCTGTCTTGGTCAGCTCAGCCATAGAGTTTGCGATCGCTTCTGTGCCCTTAGCGAACTTATCAAACTCAAACACTCCCATCGGACCATTCCAGATTACAGTTTTGCAATCTGCTAAAGCATCCTGAAACACCTTTACAGAATCTGGACCAATATCCAAACCCATCCAGCCATCGGGAATAGCTTCAATACTGACAGTCTGGGAATTAGCATCAGGGGCAAAATTATCTGCGATCACCACATCAGTGGGCAACAGCAATTGCACACCACGCTCTTTTGCCTTAGCTTCTAAGGATTTCGCCAAATCGAGCTTATCGTCTTCCACCAGGGACTTACCCACACTCATACCACGGGCCTTGTAGAAGGTAAAAATCATTCCACCGCCAATTAGCAGTTTATCCACCTTCTCCAATAGAGTATCAATCACCCCAATCTTACTGGACACCTTAGAGCCGCCAATAATTGCAGCTAGAGGCTTTTCGGGATTTTCTACAGCGTTTTGTAAATACTGCAGTTCCTTCTCAATCAAGTACCCAGCTACAGAAGGACTCAGGTAATGGGTGACTCCCTCAGTAGAGGCATGAGCCCGGTGCGCTGTTCCAAAGGCATCATTGACATACAAATCAGCAAGGGATGCCAACTGTTTGGTGAATTCTGGGTCATTCTTTTCCTCTCCAGCGTGGAAGCGGAGATTTTCCAGTAAAGCCACCTGACCATTTGCCAAAGCACCAACTTGGGCAGCCACCTCGTCTCCAACACAGTCTTTACACATGGTCACCGGTTGACCCAGAAGTTCTGAAAGACGCTCAGCAACGGGGGTTAGACGTAAACTTTCCTTCACTTGTCCCTTGGGTCGTCCCAAGTGGCTACACAGGATTACCTTTGCCCCTTTCTTAAGTAAATCTTGAACAGTGGGTAAAGCAGCACGAATGCGAGTATCATCGGTGATGGTGCCATTGTCATCCAGGGGTACATTCAGGTCTGCTCTGACCAATACCGTTTTTCCGGCTAAATCTGATTCACTTAAATTGGCTACACTTTTCTTGGACACAGTATTAATCTCCTAATTGCTATTGCCTGCTAATCCCCGACTATCAGCCGTCTTGCAGGATGATTTGACGTCAGAGAGTTCGCTGTACATTAACTGGTAAGTCACCAGCTGAATGACCAGGACAAAAGGTATTCTTTTGTTAAGACCGTTCACATTTTACCGGAGTCCGGATCCTGGAGGAAATCTGTGATATGTTCAATACCGTTGTATTTCCCATTGACTCAAGTCGAGAAAGCCGTGAAGCTGCTGAGGTTGTTGGGAACATAGTGCAAAAGTACGGCAGCAATCTATATCTGCTGTCAGTGGTTGAAAAACCTGACCCTGGCCAGGGTACAGCTGCTGCTCCCGAGGCAATGACATCCCCTGAAGTAGTAACAGAACTGCTTAACGGTGCCAAAGCACTATTTGCTCAGCAAGGCATTGAAGCCAAAACCCTGGAGCGGGAAGGAAAGCCTGCCTTCGTGATCTGCGATGTGGCTGACGAAATTGGGGCAAATTTAATTGTGATGGGCTCTAGGGGGCTAGGGTTGACAGATGAAGGTATAGCTAATAGCGTGGCCGATCGAGTGATTAATTTGTCCCCTTGCCCAGTTTTGATTATTCCCTAATTTGTGATTAGTCATTGGTTTCATAAAATTCCTTGGTTACTAATTGTCAATTGCCAATGGTCGATTTTCAATTAACTAATGACCAATGACTAATCAGCAATGACTAATGACTAATGGCTAATGACTCATGACAATCCAGTGGTATCCCGGACACATTGCCAAAGCCGAGCGAGAACTCAAGGAACAGTTGAAGCGAGTCGATGTGGTATTAGAGGTGCGGGATGCTCGGATTCCCCTCTCTACTCATCATCCTCAAACCGACCAGTGGGTGGGTAATAAAACTCGGGTGTTAGTGATTAACCGGGTGGATATGATTGAGCCAAGGATGCGCCAACTTTGGGAATCGTGGTTTCAACAGCAAGGGGATATCCCCTATTTCACTAATGCTCAACAGGGTAAGGGTATCCGCGCTGTGGCTAAAGCCGCCCAGACAGCTGGGGAGGAAATCAATCAACGTAGGCGCTCACGGGGAATGCGACCTCGTCCTGTCCGAGCTGTGGTAATTGGATTTCCCAATGTCGGTAAATCTGCTTTAATTAATCGACTTTTGGGACGTCGTGTGGTAGAGAGTGCTCGTCGTCCCGGTGTGACACGCCAATTGCGTTGGATACGTATTTCTGACCAACTTGAACTACTTGATGCTCCTGGTGTTATTCCTGCCAAGTTAAACAATCAGCAGCAGGCGCTCAAGTTAGCTATCTGTGATGACATTGGTGAAGCATCTTACGACAACCAACGGGTAGCAACAGCACTGGTTGCATTCCTGAAAGATTTAGATAATATGAAGGAGTACACTCTTTTATTAAAGTCTTCTTTACAAAAGAGGTACCAACTAGACCCAAACCCATTAACCGCTGAAGATTACTTACATGGTCTAGCCGACTATCGCTATCAGGGAAACATCGAACGTACAGCGCGGCAACTATTGGGGGATTTTCGCAAGGGTTTACTCGGAGCAATTGCATTGGAAGTACCACCAGAAGTACTACCCTAAGTACCACCAATGTAAATCCTTAGCATTTACAGCATCTACACAAGTAAAATTGCAAGCCCGATTCTACTAGTGAGTACTAGCTAGTGAGCGTCCTACTAGGGAGTATTACTAGGGAGTCTTTCTAGATAGTCTTTCTAGGGGGCCTAAGTTCCCTATGGATATGTTTGTCTATAAAAGGAAAGAATTTAAGTCTTATTGAACCAATATTGTCAATATCTATTGAAAAAGAAATACCAGAACTTAAGCGAGGAAGCGAATTGAGGAGCTAAACCTAACTTGAGACAGATGACTTGAGCTAATTAGCGTAACCAACTTCAGTAATATTGCCGAGGGAAAAGTTTTTCAATCAGTCCTATAATCAGTATTGAGCACCGAAACAGCTGATGCAGGGCTTACGCAAGAACTCTACAGGTAGTGTTAACAGTTACCCTTTAACCCCTACAGGTAGTGTGTCGATGGCTGAATTGCGTAAGCTCTGTTTACCTGTATTAATAGATACTGCTATAAGCATCAATATTTCTTAACTAAAGTTTGTATTTGTTCAAAGTTGAACGTTGTTCGCGTAGCGTGGCCTATTGGACAAGGTTGAAGGCTGTTCGCGTAGCGTGGCCAAAGGCCAAGGTTGGCAAGTTGAACGCGATCGCGTGGCCTATTGGCCAAGGTTGTTTTGATTAGGCTTCTTGTAAATGTATTGTCTTGATGCAAAGCGCGAGTGGGGGAAACCCTCTAATTAAGGCGCTGCATTGCTTTCGTGATAATGTTTTTCTCAATTATTCTGTGCTGATCGGAAGTTACCCGATCTGAAGTTACCGACAACTGCGACAAAGTCTATTGTGCCATTTGTTCCAAAATTATCCTAAAATCAGCCAAGATACTAGGCAAATTGTCTAGATTCAGCACAGGCACATGAACAAAGATACAAGAAGTATTGAGGTGATGTTCTCCAAGATACTTCAACACTTCGTAATAGAGTCCTTCGCAGACAAATTTACCAGCATCATGGCTAATCTCACATCCACTCAAGGCAGCTACTAGTTTCTCTAAGTTCACTGGGGTTTGAAGGCAGTCATCTTCACGACTAGCACAGGATTCGACGGTTAATTTGTGCCGTTTAGTAGCCATTCCACAACAAATAATCCGATCGGGTTGTATTTGATCAATTTTGGCAATTACCTGAGCACTAGCTTCGGCAATATCGACGGGCAACTGTCTAAGAAAAGTCAGGGAAGCAGATAAATCATTGATTTGAGCAATTTTCCCTAATAAATCATCAGAGGAGTTAGATACCTGATCCGGTAGCCAGGTTTGAAAGGATGTCAAGAGGATTTTTTTGTTCATTCAACAGAACCAATTAAAATAAAAATAGCTTCAATAGTTCAATGTAAGGGAAAGCAGGTTAATGCCAGTAATTGCGGTTGTAGACTACGACATGGGGAACCTGCACTCTGCCTGTAAAGGGTTACAGAAAGCTGGTGCAACTACCTTAGTGACAGATTTAGCAGCAGATATAGCACAGGCGGATGCGGTGGTACTACCGGGAGTGGGGGCGTTTGACCCAGCGATACAACATTTGCGATCGCGTAACCTGGAGCAACCGATTAAACAAGCTATTGCCAGCGGTAAACCCTTTTTAGGTATTTGTCTAGGTTTACACATTCTGTTTGAGGCTAGTGAAGAAGGCACAGAACCTGGATTAGGGATTGTGCCTGGCACAGTGCGCCGCTTTCGTCGAGAACCAAGTATTACGATTCCCCATATGGGTTGGAACCAGCTAGAGTTTACTCAACCAGATTGTCCCCTTTGGCAGCATTTATCGGGCAATCCCCGAGTCTATTTTGTCCATTCTTATTATGTTGACCCAGTTGACCCTGGGATTCGAGCCGCAACTACTACTCATGGGAGTCAAACGGTGACGGCTGCGATCGCTTACAATAATGTCGTAGCAGTACAGTTTCACCCGGAAAAGTCTTCTACTACAGGACTGCAAATTTTGTCTAATTTCGTGGCTCAGGTCAAGAGTTACTGCCATGATCGTACACTTGTCACCAAAGCCTGAAAATTATTCTTCTTAAAATTCTGCTACTACTACTGATTTAATCAGCACGCTCCCCACTGTCCTGTGTTTGGATGAGAATTTACGGCAATCGCCAACTGAAAACTTTGCCAGGACAAATTACCCGCCCGACACCAGCACGGGTGCGGGAGGCAGTATTTAATATTTGGCAAGGCAGTGTAGAGAATTGCCGATGGCTGGATTTATGTGCTGGTAGTGGTTCAATGGGTGCTGAGGCTCTATGTCGGGGAGCTGCTTTAGTGGTAGGGATTGACAAATGGGCAAAAGCTTGCTCAATTATTCGTCAAAACTGGCAACAGATGGCTCAGGCGCAGCAAGAATTTCGGGTGTTGCAGGGGGATGTGGTCAGGCGATTGAAAACCTTGGCTCCTCAGCAGTTTGACCACATTTATTTTGACCCCCCCTACGCTAGTGATTTGTACCAGCCAGTGTTAGATGCGATCGCTCAATACCAGCTCCTCGACAGCCATGGTGAGTTAGCTGTTGAGCATAGCTCTAACTACTGGCAACCACAACCAATCCCCAATTTAGAAATTTGTCGCCAGAAGGTCTATGGCAATACTGCCTTGACCTTCTATTGCCCATTAGTTTAAGTCAGGGGTAATGGTCAGCTCATGGGAAGGAAAAACTAACCCCCAAGTTGGTTACCCCGTTGGTATTGCATATAGGCAGCAAAAAATAACCCCAATAGAGTAACAGGTATTAAGCCAAGGACAATCCCAACAAGCAACGGTTCTACCACACTAAGTCTCCTAATTAAGTTTTTTTACCTGTTTCTCATATTACTAGGTCTGATCAACCTTAGGGTGCTGCTGGTGGTCAAACACTAATTTATCAAGCATCCTGAGTTCCATGGGTTGAGATTGCTCAGTCACACTTAGGAGGCTCTGACCTAATGACCTAAGCCCTGACTTGACTTGAGTACTTTTTCCTATATCCCAGCTTATATACTAAAATGTATACCTTAGATCTATTCCCTTAGTATCAGGTATATAGAGGGAGGCATAGTGTAGCATATAATACAAATACAACACAAGATCTTGATTAATGACTCCATAAATTTTAAGCTATGTTTATAAACAAAAATAATACTTAGTCTAAGTATTTACTTATCATTGCTTAACACAACTTAATCAATGGTTCAGTTTTATCGAGATTACAAGCGCTTTATCGATAGTCAACTTGACAGGAGATCCTTTGGAAAACCAGCTTGTCCAACCTAGAGTTCTAGTGCGGCGAGTCACCTTGATAGTACTAGTGGCTTTGCTTGCTATAAGTCTTAGCCTGATCGGAATTCCCATGATGCAGGATTCGGATCCTTATGTACAAAAGGTTTTGTCCCTGAACGGTGATCCAGTCCGAGGTAATGCTATTTTTCAAA
Source organism: Moorena sp. SIO4A1 (assembly GCF_010672065.1). Lineage (NCBI taxonomy): Bacteria > Bacillati > Cyanobacteriota > Cyanophyceae > Coleofasciculales > Coleofasciculaceae > Moorena > Moorena sp. SIO4A1. The sequence goes on from NZ_JAAHHX010000048.1 coordinate 43,704, forward strand.
TCAACTGTGCTGGGTGTCATGGAGCCAACGGGGATGGTAATGTAGGACCAAGTCTACTGAATATCTCTAAGAGAAAGTCTGACGTCAGCCTGATTCAGCAAGTGATCAGTGGTAGAACACCACCAATGCCTAAGTTTCAACCTCAAACTGGAGATATGGCAGACCTGTTGAGTTACCTGGAGCAATTGTAACTAACGGTTAAAGGTTGAAGGTTAAAGGTTGAAGGTTAAAGGTTGTCTGTCAGAATGCAGAATTAAGAATTAAGAATTAAGAATGTAGAATTCCAAATTCTTAATTCTTAATTCTTAATTCAAAAAGGTTGTTCGCCTTTGGCGTTCCCGTAGGGTAGGTTAACGAAGAGCGCTGAAGAAAAAATATGCCAGTTAAATGTTGATTAACTTATAATATTTCCGGCGTTGCTGATTGATTTGTGATTTAGCCTACGCTAATTTGGCTAGTTTAAGATTATACCTGAATTCAGGAACGCCAATCCCTTTTGCTATCAATTAAGTTTCACATCTCAAATGTAAATTATAGAAATTAAAATCACTGATTATAGCTATTCAACGGATAGCTAGTCAACGGGGTGCAACTTGTTTTCCTTCCTGAATTTGTTCAGTGGGATGCAAGATGACTATTTCTCCTTCTCGAAGTCCTTGTTGAATCACTGCTTCAAGATTACTGCGCTGACTAATTATAATCTGACGTTTCTTGGCTTGGTTGTTTTCCACCACAAATGTACACCAGGTCTGGAAATTGGAGCGCTGGATACTCCCTTGATGATCTGAAAATTGCTTACTTCCCTGTGTTCCCCCTGTTACAGACACGGACAAATCATCCCTATTTTGTTGTGAGTCACATCGGAAAATGGCACTTAAGGGAACGACTAGCACATCTGAGCTTTCCCAAACTACAATCCGTGTTTCTACCCGGTAGCCATCACCTAAAGGAATTGGGGAATCTACAAAATTAGCGATCGCATTCACTCGCTGTTCTTCTACCCCAAGAGCTGAAATTTTCGTAAAGGCTGAGGGTTCGATGTACTTGACCTGAGCGTTTAGGGTGCGCTCTCCGCCCCAATGTTCAATAAACATTTTTGCTCCTGGCTTGACTTTGACTGCATCAGTAGAAAGCAAATCAACGACAATCTCTAGGTCAGCAGGATTCCCTATTTCCAACAGGGGGGTTCCGGCTTGTACATATCGAGCACTTTCCTGATTGACTCGTAGCACATAACCATCAATTGGGGAGTAGATTTCAGCACGGGCTGCGTCATCAGCTAGCTTGGCAAGTTCAGCTTGAACACTGGCAATGCGAGCATTGTAGACATCAAGTAAATAGTCAGGGTCTCGCTGTTCGGCTTGGAGAATGGCACGGGCTTCTTTGGCGGCTACGACTTCAGCGGCCACACTATCCACTTCCCGTTGCGCTGCTTCTAATTCCCTCTGGCGGGTAGTTTCTAGCAATTGAGCTGTTTCGAGCTCTTTACGAGAGATTGCGCCATCAATGTGTAACTGTTGGGAGCGTTTGCGATCGCGTTTTGCTTGCTCTAGTGCTGCTAATGCTTGCTGGACCCGAGCTTGAGCTTCTTGCTGTTGGGCTATTGCTGACCGGATGCGGGCTTGAGCCTGGAATAAAGCTTCTGGTTTTGGTCGCTTGGTTGCTACCCCATCACGCTCTGCTTGCCATTGCCTTAGCCGTGCTTGAGCTTCTCGGACGTCTGAATCTAGAGGAAGGCGGTCAATTTGGGCAATTATTGCCCCTTGTTTAATTTTATCTCCTTCATCTAGTTTTATCCTCGCCAGCCGACCGGCAACAGGAGCTGAAACTACGAAGCGGGAGCGGATACGGGTCTTTCCCTCTCCATCCACTGTTACTTGCAAACTACTGCGTTTAACTTCGGCTAGATCAACCCGAATCGGTGCAGGACGAAATCCTAGGACAACTACTGTGATGATGCCAACTCCAACCATAAGGTAAGTTAGCCGTTGAGGAAGGTGCTTCATGAAGTGTCTCAACTCGCGGAATCGATTGTGCGATCGCAACAGTATTTAATTACTACTATTTAATTATTACTATTTAATTACTACTATTTAATTAATACTGTAAGCATTAGCTTATAGCTGATAACTGATAACTGATAGCTTACTAACTATCACGATGTTGATGCTTATTCCCTGGTTTTCAAAACAGCGATTAAGTCCAGACGATTGAGCTGTCTACGGATAATTAATCCAGAACAGAATGCTGCTACTATTACGATAACAAATGTAAAAGCATAGGTATCTTTAGTAATAATTAAGGGAAAACGGTAAAGTTCAGAATTATAGGCAAGAGACATTAAAGCAGCTAAACCGTATCCCAGTCCAAAACCAATAGGAAGGGCGAGTAGGGTAAGAATAACTTGTTCACCTAGGAGAATAAAGGCAATTTCAGCACGAGTAAATCCCATAATCCTGAGACTGGCTAATTCTCGTCCTCTTTCTGATAGGGCAATCCGTGCTGAGTTATAGACTACGCTGAAGGTAATAATGCAGGCAAAAATTACTAGTACTGCTGTAAAGACTTGCAGATTTTTAGCACTAATTTCCTCAAAGCTTTCTAGGCTGGCTTCACGGGTGGCAATACCGGTAATGGCGGGTAGACGTTTGAGGCGATAGTAAAGCTGACTAGCAAGGTGAGGATCAACGGAGAGGTAAGCACCAGAAATAGTTTGTCCTTCTCGCATCAGTCGGTTGAGGGCATGGATATCCATATATACTGAGACACCGAGGAGTTCATCCACCAAGCCGACTACAGGAATGTGACGCACGGGACGGCTTCCTTCCAGGACTTCCACGGTTAGGGTATCTCCAGGAGTAACACCTAGGATTTCGGCTAGTTTGGTAGTCATGACAACTCCGTCTGGGGGTAGATGCACGGTGTACCAATTCTTGTCTAGCAGACGGCGGAATTCTCCGGCTGGGTCGATTCCAGTTAAAGCACTGCGATAGGTATGATGGTCAAAGCGTAAACGTACTGGTACGATGCGGAAGGGTTCGGAACGAATAACTCCTGGTAAGTGAGTGATTTCGTAACGGGTACGTGCGGGACGGGGTTGATTAAAGATAATGGTGAGATCTTCCCGTTGCACTTGGCGGAATTGAAAATCCATCAGGTATGTCAGTGCATCTCCCATGTAAAACCCAGTCAGGAGAATTGCTACAGCAACAGCTATTCCCATAATGGATAGGAAAGCTTGGATGGGCTTGCGTTCCAAATTACGTAGGATAATGCGACCGGCAGGGGAGAAAAACTGCTGTAGACCTAGCCGTTCAATAATGGTAGGTTTGAATTCAGCTGGGGGTTCGGGACGCATGGCTTGGGCTGGAGGAAGAGAAATTGCCCGACGTACCGCCATTAGTCCACCAATTGCTGCTGCGGTAAAGCTGACTATGATTGCGGTGGCGACTAAGTCTGAGCTGACGTCATAGCGTAGTAGGGGAAAGCGATAAAATTCAGCATAAAGTTGGGTTAGTCCATTACCAAGCCAAAGACCAACTAGGGTGCCAAGGATACCTCCTACACTGACAATGGCAAGGACAAATTTAAGATAATGGATACCGATGGTTAGGTTACTGTAACCAAAGGCTTTGAGCACAGCAATTTGCTCCCGTTGGGTTCCGATCAGGCGAGAGAGGACAACATGCAGTAGGAAAGATGCGATCGCTAAAAAAATCGAAGGCATAAAGGTAGCAGAAACTTCCAAACTGCTGAGTTCATCTGCTAGGATTTGATGGGATAACTGATCTTCCCTTCCATAAGCACCTAACCCACCATAGCGTTCCAGTAATCGATCCAAACGGCTAATAATTTCCCTTTCTTGAGCTCCTGGACTTAACGAAAGGGTGACATCATTAAAGGCACCATCAAGGTCGAAGGCTTTACCCAAGGCTTCCCGACCTATCCAAACCACTCCAAATCGCCGATTATCTGGGAAGATTTCTCCAGCACCTCGCACTTCATAAACGTATTCTGGTGATAGCGCCTTTCCTACTATTCGCAATTTTTCCCAACGTCCATTAATAATGGCACCCATGGTATCACCCAAGTTGAGTTGATTGGCTTGGGCGAAAGCTTCACTTACGAGTACTTCGTCTCCTCGTCCTGGTTCAATATAGCGACCCTGACGAATAAATAAGTCATTGAGTATGGAAATACGACGCTCAGGAATTGAGATTAGTCTTCCTGTGGCTGGTTCTGTTAAACCAGGGACATCAAGGGTGACATCAACCACAATCCGAGTTTGGGTTTGGGCAATACCGGGAATAGCAGCAATTTGGGCTTTGAGGGTTTCTGGGGCGCGTTTGAGGGAAGCGAAAACTTGGGCAAAATGGTAGCGGTTGTAATATGTGTCTTGGGTTAGTCGCAAAGAGCTATACGCACTCCTGGCTAGAACGAAGCTAGCAATGCCACAGGCTACTACTAATGCGATCGCTATTACCTGACCTCGCAATTGCCATAGGTCACGTAAGAGTTTACGGTCTAGGGAATTCATGGAAGTGTAAGACCAACTTCAAGAGCCAATCAGCTTAAAACTAGTGCCTTCTAATGGGTTTCAAAAGATTGGCGGATTTTTTATAACTGCTTCTCTTCTTTGTAAAACAAAGCTTCACACACTAACGTCAAACCAAACAGAAAACAAACTAAGAAAGTTGTTAATAATATTGCTATCATAGCTAACACCTCTTACTTTGTGACTCCCCCTAGTTCTTTTATACCTCCCGTTTTCTATCGAGCGAAGTAATTTGATTTAATTCTTAACGTACTCAATCGTTCACTTACCAGTCTAAATCCTCAGGAGCAATCTTAGTCTGATTACCATGTACACTAATAATCTCACCACTACGCATGGTAATCACCCGATCTGCCATAGCCGCAATTCCAGCATTGTGAGTAATTACAGCAGTAGTTGTTCCCAATTCCTGATTCACTCGCTCCAATACATTTAATACTAGCTTACCGGTCTGAAAGTCTAACGCTCCGGTTGGTTCATCACATAGGAGCACTTGAGGACGTTTGGCAATAGCACGAGCGATCGCAACCCGTTGTTGTTCACCCCCAGATAATTGAGCCGGAAAATGGTTAAGGCGATGGGCTAGTCCCACTAGTCCCAAAGCTTCCCGAGGACGCATCGGACGAGGAGCAATTTCGGTCACCAGAGCAACATTTTCCTGAGCCGTCAAGCTGGGAATCAAATTGTAGAATTGGAACACAAAACCCACGCACTCCCGACGAAAGCGGGTAAGAGCACGATCATCAGCACTTGATAGATCACGATTATAGAATTTGACTTGTCCGAAGGAAGGAACATCAAGTCCTCCGAGAATATTCAGCAGAGTGGACTTGCCACTTCCAGACGGACCAAGCAAGACTACAAATTCTCCTGCATAGAGGTCAATAGTAACTGATTTTAGTGCCTGAACATTCACCTCCCCCATCTGATAGGTTTTAGTCACGTCACGCACTTTAAAAATAGGTTCATTGTTCATATAGCGGTTGGCGACTTTATTAAGTACGTATTTCTAGGTTTTTAGGGAACAGGTAACAGGGAACAAGGAACAGGTAACAGGGAATAGAGTATTTAGCATTCAACCTAAGTTATTTATCATTGCCAATTTCAAAATTTAATTAATCTTTTTTATCCCATTCATTTTTATAATTAAAATATCTACAAATTGCTATAAGTCATGATTAATTATTTCAATAGTAATTACTAGATAGATTTTCTAAATAAATTGTGATAATTATTGTCTACTATTCCCGATTCCCGATTCCCGATTCCCGATTCCCGATTCCCGATTCCCGATTCCCGATTCCCGATTCCCGATTCCCGATTCCCGATTCCCGATTCCCGATTCCCGATTCCCGATTCCCGATTC
>NZ_JAAHHX010000480.1:0-1796 GCF_010672065.1 Moorena sp. SIO4A1
CTGGTGCTGCATAGGTTCTCACAGTCTTAAGGGCTGCCTGATTAAAGGTTAACCCTTCCACAAACAGTCCATCATGCATCCCCTCCATCATTAAGATGAATACATCCACCAGCAATCCTAGTGCTATGACCATCCCATATAAGATCATATTGTTGAGGGTGTACCCACCAAGCCAGAGCAGAAATATAGCTCCGAGAAAGGTTAAAGGAATCGATAACCCAGCAATTATGGCTTCTCGCCAGGTCAGGGCAATGAACAAGATGATAAAAACACCAACCACTGCCTGAATCACATTAATGATCAGGTTATTCTGCTCATCGTGAATCTCTTCGTCCTGCCTGTAGGTAATCCGATAATCCATCCCAAAAGGCCAGACATTGAGGTCTTGCTTGAGAGACTCCAGTTCTTCTAAGGTTTTTTCGATGACGTTAATCGAGTCAGACCCTGGTACTTTCACTACATCCATGCTGACGGTGGGTTCAAACTCAGAACCCTGCCAACTAATGAAAGCACGAGACTTTTCCCTTTCCAAATCCCGACGTACTAAGGCAACTTCATCTAGGCGCACTACCCTACCATAACTACCACCCAAACGAGTGATAGGCAAGCTACGTAAATCTTCCAAGGTACGAAACCTACCGTACAATCGTACCTGAGCCCCAATCTGTTCATTTTCAATCTGGTCCCAGGGCATATCCTGGTTAGCAACTCTGAGGCGGTCACTTACTGTGGTTGGGGAAATCCCCAAAGTAATCATGCGGCTGGGGATAAGTTGGACATTGATAACTTCTTTCCGTTGTCCTGCTACATTAACCTCCCGTACACCCGAGACTTTTTCGAGTCTTTCTTGAATATCTTCCGCCGCCCGACTGAACACCGCCGGATCGAGATTACCATATAAAGCAATCGAGAAAATTGGGACATCTTGGGCAGAGATTTGCTCTATATTTGGTTGATTAGCCTCTGAATTAATCTCTGGTTCAGCATCATCGACTTTTTGCCGCAGCAGTGCCATCGACTCCTGAACATTGGCATTCGCTTGAAATTCCACTGATATCTGGGAGAAACCGTTGAAAGAAGCACTCTCAACTTTCTTCAATCCCTTTAGGGATTTGAGTTCTTTTTCAATTTTATCTGTGACTTGAGTTTCTATGGTTTCTGGGTCAGCCCCTGGCCAACTAGTAGTCACTATCGCCATGGGAATTTCCACATCTGGATCGGCTTCTTTGACCATCGACTGATAACCCATCAATCCACCCAAGGTTAGCAAAACGATCAAGAGAATACCAAATACTGTTTTCAGGAAAAAGAATTTAGCTAAACCTGAGGCTCGGTTAACATCAGGCACATCATGGCCATTATGCCCATTATGATGTATTTTATCCTGTAAACCCTCAGGTTTAGGGTTGGATGAAACCAGCTTACTACTCATCAATTACCTACCAAAGGAAAACGTCATCTGACCAATTACAAACTTTCCAAATTGCTAGTCAATCACTTCAACTGGTGTGCCATCAACTAAGCGATTTAGTCCTTCTGTGACCACTAAGTCGCCAACTTCAACACCACTTGAAATTTCTTGCATAGAAATCCCCCTAATCCCCGCTGTTACCGGACGCAGTTTGACGACTTTTTCTTGTTGATTTACAACAAATACATAGGGTTTCTGGTCTCGGTAGACAATTGCATTAAGAGGAACACTTAGGGCTGTGGGGTTTTCTGCCACAGCGATCCAAAGAGAAACTCGCTCCCCATCCAGTACATTCTTACTTCCTTGGTACAGGCGGATGGTCACG
>NZ_JAAHHX010000481.1:0-1795 GCF_010672065.1 Moorena sp. SIO4A1
AAAACAGATGCATTCATTAGTAATTAAAATTTAGTAAGTTTTTAGTAATTTTTGATAACCAATCAAGTCAAATCACCCCTGTTTACTACTGGAAAAATAAAACAGATAACATTACCATTTTTTGTGGTTTATTCTGTTGTTTATGACTATAAAAATAACGAAACATGGTAAATCATACCTGTGTAATAAAGGGAAAACGAACTAGTCTCTAAGTCTCCGTCAATAAAGGAGATAATAGGTCATCCTATTTGATTTACAAAGGCACTTTAAATTTGAGGAATACTACTCTCAATGGCGACACCGAAATAGTTTTGTTTTGTAACGATAGCTAATACTAGTTTACAACTGTCAAGATATTAGTGTTAAAGAAAATTAGAAGATATTGTTAATTTTTAGTAAAGAATTAAAATGCCTAACACACAGTATCTTAGAATAAACGGTTTTAAATTAGGTGAGATACATTTTTATAGAGAATAGGGAACAGGGAACTTCGGATCAGGGAACAGCGGATCACCGGAACAGGGAGCAGTGATGCAGCGCTATACTTTATTAACTCTTGCCTCTTGGCTCTTGCCCTACTTTTCGGTATCTCCCCATCTCCCCATCTCCCCATCTCCCCATCTGGTTAATCTGGGGGACAGAGGAAATTTTGGAGTTTTTCCGGCATTTCCTCAAAATTCTCTAGAAGGAAGTCTAAGGGAAGGAGCCAGAAGCCAGCGCCAGTTGTCGAATCTTCGCGCTGGCTTCTGGCTCCTTCCTTTTGTAATAATACAAAAAGTATAAATAGGATGAAAACCTTAAAAAACTTAAAAAACTAATTTGGGAGTTTGTAGGGTGGGCAAAAAGCGATGCAGCGCCGCCAAAGGGGGTTTCCCCCATGAGCGACTGCATCAAGACACAGTTTGGTTCAAATGAGTCTTCTAGATAATATTACTTTGCCCACCCTACTTGAATTGGTATTTTTTTTTACACGCAAGTCCCTTAGTTGTTCATATGACGGTGTCTTACCTACTGAGTCGCCTAGTTTGTAATATGTGTGTAATACAATAAAGTTGTGAAAATTTAATCAATAAAGTTGTGATCTTATCAACTTGTTGAGGTCACTTAAACGGCGGTACGTTAAGCATAGTAAAGCGATGCAGCGCCGCCAAAGGGGGTTTCCCCCATGAGCGACTGCATCAAGAAGCGTTGATAGACTTTGGTACTATCTCAAATATAATTCCTTAAAATTAAATTTTTCAAGAAAACTAAATTTTGACAATAAAATAGGTTTGGCTATATGGTATTTAAGGCTCACATTGTTTAAAATTATCATTGGCTTGACAACAGTATAAGATTAGTGTTATAGACATTAATTAAACTTGTGATAACAAGTTTTTACTCAGATTTACTTATGTTGTATTAGGGAAAAAATTTCTCTATATAAAGAAAATTTAATCATGGAAATTTCTATTAAAAAACAATATATTTTGTGAGTATTTCTGACAATCCTCTGGACGTTGAGCCAATGGATATCATTGATATCAAGGTGCAGGAAACTATTTTCCGAGGCAAGACTATTTTCCCAGTTGACTAACCAAAGTAATTTAAACTATGCTCAATTGCAACAGATTAGGTTGTTTGTGCCAGACCAGCGTATCTCTGGGTAAGGTTCAGCGGTTGAAGAGGGTGATTGTATTAATCACAATCTTTGCTGTACTCGAAATGGTTGTCGGCTTTGTTAGCCACAGTTTAACTCTCAAAGCTGATTCGGCTCACATGCTGGCAGATATTGTAGCAATGAGTATTGCTTTGC
>NZ_JAAHHX010000482.1:0-1792 GCF_010672065.1 Moorena sp. SIO4A1
CGAGTAGAGTGGTTTTCCCACTGAGATACGGACCAACAATTGCCACATTACGGGTGGCTTTACACGCTTTGCCGTTCATAATTTACCCCCAAATTATTTCAATTGGACTTATGCATTGAAGCGGAGCATTAAGGGGATGATCGGGTAGGGAGGTGAGTTTGTTAAAACGTGCCATATCAACGCTTCTCTTACCTAATCATTCTACCTACTTATCTCCTGACTACTGGTTTATGCGTAAGTTTTGTTGAGATGGGATCAACGTTATCTGGTTGTGAGATTAGCTTAATTTGGTCTGATCTAGATCGAACTTGCAATGTCTTGTAATGTAAACTACTAAAACTGTTAAGTAAGATAACTCTAGGTCACTAATTTTTAAAAAATATGAATACACGTAACAACTATAAAAAAAAATGTTTCAAAAATCTTAAGGAAAATTTGTTCCCATTAAACTTAATCTTTGTTAACAGAAAAGTCACTGCCAGAGGCTATTTCTGCCTAGGAGTGAGTTCGCTGTTGGTGCTGACACAGCCACTAGTTTCCCACGCCCTAGGGGTTAACCCAGATAATCTGAATGATTCACCAGAGAGACTGAGTAGACATCATCCCCTGACTCGCCGTTACAGTTACAGTACTAGACTAATCGCTCAGTCTCAGTATCTACCAGCACTCAAACCAACTCAACCCGCAGCCCTTGAGCAACTTAATCAAGGACTGGCATTAATTCAACAGAGTAAGGTACTTGAAGCGATCGTGGCGTTCGAAAAGGCAGCCCAACTGAATCCCAAGCTAGCACCAGCACACTACAACTTGGGTCTAGCATTGCGGCAGGTTGGTAAATTGCAGGCGTCAGCCGATGCCTTTTATCGGGCAACCCAGACCGATCCAGAATTTGCTCTAGCCTTTGCTAATTTAGGGGCTGCCCTGTTGGAAGGAAAGAATTTGTCTCAGGCACGGGAATATCTAGAAAGATCTCTGGAACTTGACCCATTACTCGGTGTTGCTCACTATAACATGGGTCTAGTTATGTCCCAGTTGCGAACACCCCAACAAGCGATCGCATCATTTAAACAAGCAATGCAATTTAGCCGTAATGCTCCCGAACCGGCATATCATTTGGGACTGATTTATAAGCAACAGGGCAAGCTAGAGGAAGCAAAAAAGGCGTTTGAGCAAGCGATCAAAATCAATCCTAAATACCCCGAAGCCCACTACAATATCGGGGGAATTTTATTTACTCAGAGAGATTTGGATGGTGCTCTGGCAGCCTTCCAGCAAGCAGCGGTAGCTAACTCGAATTACGCTAATGCCTATTATGCTGCTGGTGTAGTATTTCTGCGCCAAAACCGATTTAGTGATGCTCTGCAAGTCTTGCAGTATGCTAGAGACCTTTACAATAGCCAAGGTAATCCCCAGTGGGGACGTAGGGCTGAGCAATTGATGGAGCAAGCCCGTAATTCTCGTTTTTAGTGGGGTGTGTACCATCAGCACTGGTTAGGTTTGACGACTCCCCACAGATAGATCTGGAGCGTTGCACCTGTAGGGAGATGATTTATGGAGATGGGGAAGATGGGTAAGAATCCACCCATTCTCCTGCTGATTTTTATCACGTTTCAATTATAATTTATTGAACCGATTTTTTAGTATTTATTGAACCGGTTTTTTTTGAGTGTTTTTTATGGCGGGCTTTACCGAATATTTTTAATTATTAAAAATATCTTTAATTAAAATTAAACAACTATTTTTTTATAGTAAAATTATCCCAAAAATTGGAATTATTATTTCCTGAATTTAT
>NZ_JAAHHX010000483.1:0-1792 GCF_010672065.1 Moorena sp. SIO4A1
CAGGTGCCGATTTTTATGAAATTATTTGGCTTTTTAAGCTGACACCTTTGAGCAGGTAACTACTAGAACTAGAAGATTTGGTTTAAACTGGTTTTTGTGAAATTTGTTTATTTGAATTATTGATTGTCTTAAGGGTAGAGTTACTAGTAAGTTACTGCTGATATTACTGATAATACGAATAATTTACATCAACAATTTACACCAGCATGATGTCTGTTGACGAATTCTTAGAGGTGATGGTCTCACCTTGAATGGTCTTGTCTGTCCCAGAGGATTTTTCAGAGCACTTTACCGATAGCTCCTCTGTGAGCATCAGTTGTTCATCTTGCCAAATCTCTTCTAGTTTCTCCCAAGAAGAAGAAAAGGTAGGCATAGCAAAAGCACAAGCTTTCCAGGTAGCTCTGACAGGCACCCCAAGTTGTTGACACATACCCCCTCGTCGTCCTTCTGACTGATAATACTGACAAAATCTGCAACTAGATACAGGTAAATTCAATGTTTTCATGATAACTCTTTTTTTGTGAAAAAAATTTTATCTCCTCTTCACATTTAATTCTGCTACCTCCTACCTCAGCTTGTTATAGATAGCAAGCTGTTGACCAGCCTAGGTTATAGCCATATCGTTAGCCCCTAAAGCTTTAATATTTTCTTAATTATTTTGTTACAAATAGAAACATTTTATTTGACAAAAAGTCACAAAAAAAGGTGGATTCTGAAAGAATTGGCTTGTTTTATACCAAAACCCCATAGGGATCAAGCAAAAAAAAACACCAAAAGTATATTTAGATACTGAATCTATCCCGATTAACTTATGAAAAAGTATCAGTTCAGTGTTCTAAAAATCAAGGGTCAGCCGGGGAGGCTGACTGGCTTTTAGCCTCCACAGCAAAATTAGCTCTACCTCTTATACCAAAGTATTAGAGCAAATTTAAAAGCTTTTGTTGATTCAAAGCACCGTTGATTCAAAGCACCAGTGCTGGAAACCACACAACTTCCTCAGGTGTGGGGTGTGGGGTGTGGGGTGTGGGGTGTGGGGGATAAGAAAGCGATGCAGCAAGGGAACAGGGGGTTTCCCCCGCATTAAGGCTTAGGTGCGCTTTCCGTAGGCGAATTAAATTCGCCACGGGTCGCACCTCTGCATCATTTCTTCGTTGTTTTCCTTTTCCTCTCCCTCTGGGTCGCCCCATGTTTGACCTTAATGTAAAAAACCTACCCCTGTGAGCGCCCCACACCCCCCTACCTACTGCCTACTCGTTACTCGTTACTCGTTACTCGTTACTCGTTACTCCCGACTCCCGACTCCCGACTCCCGACTCCCTTCTCCCTACTCCCTTCTCCCTTCTAAAGCCTTGGTCTAAATTTGCCATTGCTTAATAGCACAAAGACCACAGACATCCCAACGCTGAAGTTCTCCTGGTGGAGTCGGACACTGACACTGAGGACAAAGTGGTAAATTTTGCGATCGCATCTGCATCATCTTTGCCCAACGTTTAAACGCTGCTTGGGGTACCTGAGTTTTGTCAGTAGTTTTGTCAGTAGTTTTGTCAGTAGTTTTGTCAGTGGCTTCACTACTTTCTCTGTTTTCTGTGTACTCCAATTCCTCAGAAACCAGTGATGAAGACATTGGCAAGATGGTGCTAGGATGTCTATGGTTTGGGGTCAACTCAGATTGTGAATAGCCATTGCCCAAAACTTGTGTTTTCCGCCACTGAGCTGGAGAAAAGTGGATGTCAACTAGGGGTTCAGACCAACTAGCATTAAGCCGTTTCAACAACATCCGGCGCTTAAATTT
>NZ_JAAHHX010000484.1:0-1791 GCF_010672065.1 Moorena sp. SIO4A1
CTAGTGCAGCGCGGTAGAAATGCTTGAGCAGCTGCGGATAATGGTGAAACAGAAGGATGAACCGCTGACCCACTCGCACTCGATGCTCAGCTCATCCGATTACACTCTTCACAACTAGGCTATGCCTAACCCCCATCCCTTGAGGATGCAATGAGCACGGTAACAGTGAACCAGCTGAGGGCATGATGTCTTCTCAAAAAAAGGAACTAGTTCGCGGCACTATGCCGCGAACTAGTTCTCAACTCTGACTCTCTCCTTGAGTTTCTCAAGTCCTGCCTTAACTTGGTAGCCCAAACTGCTCCCAACCTTGTACCAGAATCCCCAACAGCCTGACACTACATCATCAAGGCAGGCACCTTTGGTACAAGGTTGGACATAACTCAGGCTGTTTGAGGTGGACATGATCTCAGCTGCCACCAGATTAGATTACTCAACCTGTTGACCTCCTTTGTACTTCCATTGAAAAGGCTTGGACATAGTGCGGTTGAAGTAATCAATAAATTCTAGAATGCGATCGCTTAATTCCACAGTAGAGGTAAAACTGGCACGGCGGAGCAAGCGCCTGACCAAAATACTGAACCAACACTCAATCTGATTCAACCAAGAGGTATGCTTTGGGATGTAGACGAAACGAATACGGTGACTGGCATCAGACAAGAAAGCAGCACGAGTTGCCATGGACTTGAGAATACCAAATTGTTCTTTGACCCCTAAGTCCGTGTCGATTTCACAGCAAGCAGCAACCAGTCGCACCAGGGAAGCTGATTTGTGAATGTTGAGTTGGTCAACCAGAAAAATCCACTCCCCATCTGGGTCAGTTTCAATGGTATTGGCAATATGGTTAGCAAAGTCACATTCTTTACGAGTTGGACTAATCGTAGGAGCGATCGCTTTTCCTGTAGCAATCTCCAGATTAGCAATCAGACTCACTGTACCATGGCGAATGTACTCAAATTCAATACATTCAATGCGTCCTGGTTTCATCGGTAAAGTCTCAGCCGCACGTTCAAGTGCCTGGATGCCTGTCATCTCATCGGTACTTACTAGATGAACCCCTTGTTTTGACAAAGTTGGAGCTTGTTCATACAACTGACAAATAGCTGTCACCTGTTGTTTGAATTCTTCTGGGTCATCCGGGTTAGCGTTGAGCCAATAACGACTTCGATGGGGTTGTAGAGTCGCCTCGTTTTAAAAAACGCCTCACACTGCGTTGAGAAATCTGCTCCACTATGCCTCGTTTAACTACTTCCGAGGTTAATTCTTTGGTTGTCCAGTGACTCACCGGACGCCCAAAACTCGGAGGCGACTCACAAGCGGTAGCAACAATCTGTACTACTTGCTCCGTGGTGAATGTCGCTGGTGTACCTGGTCGTGGTGCATCCCCTAAACTGTCTACCATCATTTGTAGCAGTTCTTTGTCAGTGATACCCTTTGCTTCTATACTTATCAAACGCTCGGTCGCAACAGACCAGCGTTTTCGCCAGGTTCGCACAGTATTACGTGCGAGTTGCAACTTTTGAGCTATCTGAGTATTATTCATACCCTCGGCAGCCAATAAAATGACCCTCACCCGTTCCACTAATCCTTGAGGGCTACTGTGACGACGCACTAACTGTTCGAGTAAACTTCGCTGTTGCTGTGATAATTTAATCTTCAGGGGATGGGGGTCAGGCATAGCACAAGTTGTGAAGAGTACAATAGGGTAAGCTGAGCATCGAGTAGGTAAGCAGTTCATCCTTCTATTTTACCATTATCAGCAGCTGCTCAAGTATTTCTGCCGCGCTGCACTAG
>NZ_JAAHHX010000485.1:0-1789 GCF_010672065.1 Moorena sp. SIO4A1
TTTGGGTGCGGCTCTTTTAAAAAGACGCTATACTCATAAACGTGCCAGGGGTCGCGAGGACAATCCCCTACTGGTTCAGTAGGGGATTACGCGGTAGGCAGCTATACTAACCCAGCGCGATCGTGGGCATCGGCAAGAAAAACTGCTCCAAAATTCCCCTCCACCAGAACATTCGTAAACATTCTACTAATTGCAACTAAACAATATGCTACCCACCAACCAAAACAAGGACGGAGATTTCACAGAAGCACGGGAACTATTTGAGGAAATGGTAACGTGGTTAAGTTCAGAGAGTTCTTGTGGTCTGGAACACAGTGAATTGGAGAATAATCTATTTGTCAACGGAAACGAACTATTAAGAAGATTATTACAAGGTTATTTAGATAAGAGAAAGTCAGATGAAATAGAGTCAGACTGTATAGGTAGTGACGGGGTAAAAAGAACCCATAAACGTCACCAATCGAGAAAACTGAAGACAATATTTGGGATAGTAATAGTCAATCGCCTTGGCTACGGAGGAAGAGGCATTCATAGTCTAAATCCTCTGGATGGAGAATTAAATCTGCCACCAGAACAGTATTCTCACGGACTATCAGAGCGAGTAGCGACATCAGTAGCGTTCAACGGATATAACCAAACAGTAGACATCATTAACAAGACAACCGCAGCCAAAGTAGCAAAGCGTCAGGTTGAAGAATTAGCACTATCGAGTTCTCGTGATTTTGAGGAATTCTATCAAGCCCAACAAGCACAGTATCAGCTTGGGGAAAAGACAGGAGATATTCTGGTTATTAGTGTCGATGGCAAGGGCGTAGTCATGCGCCAAGAGGATTTACGCCCCGACACCAAGAAAAGAGCTGCCGGTCAAAAAAAGCTACAAAAACGTCTAACTAAGGGAGAAAAACGAAACTCAAAACGCATGGCGACAGTAGCTGCTGTTTATACAATAGAGCCAATAGTGCGGACAGCAACACAAATAGTCAATCCCCCAAAATTAGCCAAGATAAAACGTCCGCGTCCCGAAGGTAAAAGAGTTTGGGCTTCTTTAGCAAAAGAGGCAGAACAAGTAATTAATGAAACATTTGATGAAGCTTTAAGCCGCGATCGAGAACGACAAAAAAAGCTAGTTGCATTAGTTGATGGTAATAAGACGCAATTACGACGGCTTGATCAGTTGGCCAAGAAACATAAAATTCAGCTCACAATTGTTCTGGATCTGATTCATGTAATTGAGTATCTTTGGAAAGCTGCCTTTGTCTTTCATGCTCCTAGCAGTAAAGAAGCTGAAGATTGGGTTAGCGATCGTTTGCTTCGTATTCTTGAAGGTAAATCAAGTTACGTTGCTTCGGGTATGCGCCGCTGTGCAACCCGGCTTCAACTCAAACCAGAGCAACGTTCTGCCGTAGATAAATGCGCAAACTATTTACTCAATAATCGAGATTATCTTCGGTACGATCTTTACTTGGCTGAAGGATTTCCTGTTGCTACGGGAGTAATTGAAGGAGCTTGTCGTCATTTGATTAAAGACCGAATGGATATTACTGGAGCCCGGTGGAGCCTTCAGGGTGCTGAGGCGGTTTTACGTCTTCGTTCTCTTCACGTCAGTGGTGATTGGAACGACTATTGGCGTTTTCATTTGCAAAAAGAACATCACCGCAATCACCAAGCAAAGTATTTTTCTGGTATTCCTTTGCTTAAAAGTGTTATTCAAGCTTCAATTTGTACAAATACTTCATACAAAGCGATGGTTTTTTGACTGGACTTGCGTCTTCTTAAAAGAGCCGCACCC
>NZ_JAAHHX010000486.1:0-1785 GCF_010672065.1 Moorena sp. SIO4A1
TCCCTAAACGTCCCTTCTGTTTCCAGTTCTGTGGCTAAGCTTTCACCCTCGATATACTTGTGGACTAGAGCCGGTTCTCCTGCGATACCTAATTGATGATCCGCCTCAAAATAGGCCAGAAGTTCCGGAATCTGAGGATGTTGTCCCAGCACTTGCAGCCTAGTCGCTTCTTGGCGGAAAGACTCAGCCGCTTTCTGAGCATTGTTGGTATCTTGATTTTGTAAGGATAACTGTTTGATGATACACTTAGTCTTGCTATCATCTGCCTCATCCACCCCCAGAAAGGTGCGCCCCATACCACCAATACTAATTAGCCTCAGAGCACGGAAGCGTCCGCCTAATCGTAATCTATGGCCACAATAGGCACAAAACCTGGCCTGATTGGGATTTTGGGGATTTTGGCATTTAGGATTAAGACAGTAGCTCATGATATGGGGTGGTCAAGTCGAAGGGTTGGCAAGTCGAAGGGTTGGCAAGTTGACAAGTTAGCCAGTTGACAGATTTGTTGAAAGTATTCCCCAAGTTTTCCCCAAGTTTTCCCCAATGTTAACTGTTGCAAACCAAGCAATAAACGTCAGCAGTCACCCCTCAGCTGTCAGCCGTCAGCAGCTGTCAGCCGTCAGTTGTCAGCCGTCAGTTGTCAGCCGTCAGCTATACAGAAACCTTGGCCAAAAGGCCACGCTACGCGAACAACAAACCAACCTACCCTTAGGTAACGCCAAAGGCGAACAACCTTCGACAAACCCACCTTCAACCTTCAACCTTCAACCTTCAACCTTGGCCTTTGGCCACGCTACGCGAACAACCTTCCAGATGAGGCACCCCTAACCCAAAGGCTGTTACACACTACCAAAAGTTGGGATTGGACTAGCATTCTGACGATTGAAGCTCGGTAGATCAACCCGGGTGATATTGCGGCTTCTAACCGCTAATCGGTAACTGACACTCTGGAGTTCTGCGTGGAGTTGTCGGTTTTCCCGCTGTAACATGGTCACCTTCTCTTTGACTGGTGCCATCCGTTCCGAAAACTTCTGGTGATAAATTTTTGGTAGCTCTTGTACCACTTGTTCTAACTGACGAGAGCGCTCGGTTAATTCTTCTACTGATTCCCGCAATTGCTTAATTTCCGTGTCACGGGTGGCAATTTGCTGTTGATAAAATTCCACCTGCTGCTCGACATCGTGCAACTGTTCTCGCAAGACCACCATCTGAGCCTTATGGCGCTCAGACACCTCTTGGGGAGGTTTGAAATTAGCATTCCCCTTCACCAAGCGGAATAGTTCTTGAGACAGCTGCTGCACTAACTGGTCTCTAAGCTGTAACTCTTCCCGTAAGTGAGATACTTCCGTTTGCAGAGCTGATCTCGATAGGGTTTCAATCTGCCTCACCATGGCTTACCACTCCAAGTAAATATACAATTTTCAATAGTAGATGCGAACCGGGGGTGTCGATCACTGATCACAAAATATACTGTTGCAGCTAATGTACCATCCAAACCCGGCCATTGACCATGCCATAGCACATCTAGCCCAGATCACCTTCAGGTTTAGAGTTTAGAATTCTTCATTCTTCATTCTTCATTCTTCATTCTAAATTCTGATTTATCAGAGTGGGAGAGTTTGAGAGGGAAAAGAATACCCCGTCGAATTAGGTCTTGAATTTACCGTAGCGATGCAGCGCGGTCTTGGGAAGGCAGCGCGGTCTTGGGGGTTCCCCCGGAGACGAAACCTTAGATAGTGGAGCCTTTATAGTTAGCAGGTTATGCAGAAAAGGGTTAAATATTTG
>NZ_JAAHHX010000487.1:0-1784 GCF_010672065.1 Moorena sp. SIO4A1
TATCCTAATGAGGTACACAGGATTTTTTACCTCTTGCCTCTTGCCTTCCCCTCCTGGGAGGGGTTAGGGGTGGGTGCCTCTCGTCTGTTCCCTAAAACCCAGGAATTTGTACCTCACCCAATTGCAAACCGCTGTAATTCTACAATGGTAGACGCCTAAGGATCTAAGAGGTTGTCTGAGAAGTCTCATTTGCTACATCCAAGCCCCCGTTGGTCCCCCAATTTTGGGGGACTTTTACCAGCCAATGGATTCTTCCCCCAGAATTGGGGGGCTAGGGGGGCAAAATTCAGTATCAAAAAACTTGGGAGATATCCTCTAATAAAACTATCAACCAGATATTGTGAGTCCAGCAGCAGCTTGAATATCTTAATTTCCTTTCTGATTTCTATGGTACATTGCTTTTTTAAAGAATTAGTATCAATTACGTATTTTTATGTATTTGAACACTCTCAATATCATTCCTACCCCTAAAATTATTCAAAATATTAGGGAAAAAGGCTACTTTTTTATAGAAAATGCAGTTGATTTAAAAGTAGCAGATCAGCTTTTAAAAGAAGTCAATATTGATAATATTTCAGTAAATAAAAATGAAATAGGTGTGGTATATTCTGGCAACCAAAAATTCTTGTCCAATTGTCTAACCAGATCAAAAACAGCCTACGATTTGATTACCTATCCAAAGGTGTTAGATATTTGTCGTTCATATTTACCAGCAATATATCAGCTGATAAGTCATCAATTTGCTCAGACTCGTCGAGGGTTTAATATGCCCTGGCACACAGACAATAATCAACAATTAGATAGTAAAGTTTTTGTTAAGCACCAGATGCCTGGTCTAATATTTATTATCTATCTTTCTGAGCAAAACATCAGCCCATTTCAATATATTGAGGGTTCCCAGCTTTGGTCATCAAACTATGACAGCGAGAGGTATATTAGCGATGCCTGGGTTCAGAAGCATTACCGTAAGGATATCAGAACGTTTGAGATGAAGAAGGGTGACCTCATAATCTTTGATTTACACGGTTTTCATCGAGCACGCCCGTTCCAAGACAGAAATCATGTGCGAAATATTTTTCAATTCCAGGTTGAGCAAATTAACGAGAATTATCTGGGTCATGGAGAGCAAAACCTAGTCAATGTCGGGTTTATAGATAACCCTAGTCCAGACATTTTAAACTACTTAGGATTTGGCATTCCGCGAAAATATCCAATTCTTGCTAAGACTTCGATCGCAACTATGTCAATGGGTGAACTAATCAGTTTATATAACCAGCTATTTTACCCGACCCTTAAAGCAATGATCACGAACCTAGGCAAAGCTTTAATACCTGGAGAATGGCAGGTAACCTTAAAACGTAGATTGGGCAGTAGTAAATAGGTAAGCTATCAGCTATTAGCTGATAGCTGATAGCTGAATGCTGATATAGCTATGATAAAAGCTATAAATTGTTATCAAAATGATACAAAAAATATGAAGTATAATTCTTAATTATTCATACTAAATATATTAATTTATTAGTTTATTGAGGTACACAATATTTTTTACCTCTTGCCTCTTGCCTTCCCCTCCTGGGAGCAGGGCTGTTTCATAGTAGAGTAAAATGGAGATAAAGTCAGACTAAGTACAAAAAGACAACAAATAAGTCAGATTATGCCCTAAACTGTCTATGAATTCGGTTATTGAATCATAGCCATTAGCCCGGATTAAGGTTAAGACCCAGGTTTTGAGGATAGATAAGTTGATGGGGGCAGCCGCCAGCTTTTTGAGGGCTAGTATCTTC
>NZ_JAAHHX010000488.1:0-1782 GCF_010672065.1 Moorena sp. SIO4A1
CCATTTGGCTAATTTTGCGGTACTTTTCGATGTCCAGAGTAACGGAGAACTTGGATCTCCACGAGTCGCTGGTGCAATTAATTTTTCTAGATCTTGAATTAATGTGTGGTCATTTTGCGATAAACTTTTGCGTCCACCTCCAGGTTTTCTCACTTTTCTGTGGATCTTAGTTGAGCTCCTTCTTTGATTTTGATTATCATCTTGAACAATTGGAACTTGTAGTTCTTGAATTCCCCTTTTAATGGTTTTACTTGATAATCCAGTCGCAAAAGCCACTGTTTTTATTCCTTCTTTCCCTAAAGATACTGCTTCAGCTCCTGACCACAACCGTCTGAGTTTTTCATCCATGTATGGCATTAAAGCCTCAAATTTGGTTCTAATATCCTCAATTATTGACATTTTACCCAGAAACAATCACTTCGATTCTATTGTCTCATTTTTAGACCCTTATCAGAAAGTTGTTTCTGCGCAACTCCTAAGCAATAGAGGGGGACTGGACTACTAAGAAGGTGGAGCAAATGGTAGTTTAATCGGGGCAGCATCAGTGGGATCCCAGTCTATGTTGCTGATTGCATAAATCAAGTTTATCTGGAGTTTAGCGCTAAAAATACTTACCCATAAAGCATTTCAGTAATAATCGGTAATGGGTAACAAGATAATTGGTAATTGTAATTGCTGCTGAGCCATTACTGCTGAGCCATTACCCATTACCTAGTTACCCATTACCCATTGGTGACAAGTTAAGCAAAAGAGCAATTTGTCAAGTACTTTCCAGAAATTGCTGTATCCTTTACTAGGTAAACTATTCAGTGCGTACGCTAACCCCAAACTGTGTGTACGCTAACCCCAAACTGTGTGTACGCTAACCCCAAACTGTGCGTACGCTAACCCCAAACTGTGCGTACGCTAACCCCAAACTGTGCGTACGCTAACCCCAAACTGTGCGTACGCTAACCCCAAACTGTGCGTACGCTTCGAGCACCAGCATATGCGGCTCGCGAACCGTAGACTAACTGAAGTATCGGTGGTTATAAAGGTAAAAAGAGAATGGCTCATTCACAAAAAAGTATTAGAGACCACACCAGACCGCGAAACCAGCCCAATATAGATAACAAAGTCATAGCTCAACAACTAGAAGATTTAGTCAAACCTTGCGTGTACAATCAACTAGCCTACTACCGCTCATTAGACATGAGAAGCAGGATATTGAGTTTACCATTGATGCTGGCAGTGGTATTGAGTTTACTGTGGAGGCAAGTACCATCAGTAACAGAGCTCAATCGAATGCTAGCAAGCGATGCAGCGCGGTCTTGGGGGTTTCCCCCATGAGCGACTGCATCAAGACAGGGAAAACTTGCTGTGGGCGAAGGCAGTGAAAGTGTCTCAACAAGCCCTATCTCAAAGATTCTTAACCTTTCCAGCATCATTGTTTCAAAGAGTACTAAAAGACTTACTAGTTTTGTTAAACCAACGTTGGCAGCAAAGAAACAGAGAAAGTCCGGTAAGCGTTAAAAGAGCGAGAAAGTATTTTGAACGTTTGTGGATAGTAGATGCAACGACCGGAGAGGAATTGTTTCGTAAGCTAAAAAGTTTAGAAACAGTACCTCTGGGTCAATTAGGAGGTAGAATCTGTGCGGTGGTAGATTTAGAAACACGCTTTCCAGTCGAAACCTGGTTTAAATCTAATCCTTACACCCATGAGAGTAACTTTGTGCCCAACTTGTTAGAATTGATCCCAGCCAAAACGCTACTCATCTTAGATAGAGGGTTTTGGAACTTTCG
>NZ_JAAHHX010000489.1:0-1782 GCF_010672065.1 Moorena sp. SIO4A1
CAAGATACAATCCTCCTCCTGCTTCGGCTTCGTTGCGAAAACAGGATGAATGGAACTGCCGAATTGAGTTTAGTAGGGTCGTTAGATTCTCAACCTGAGACTTCTCAGAGTTTTCTGCACCACCAAGCATCTAAATATCAAGGGGCTCAAATCAATTAATTCTAAAATCTAGAGCCTCTTAATAAGCAAGCACCATGATCTGACCCATCCAAGCCAAGTAGTCTAAGCATGGAAGTAACTAAACTAATGAGAAAAATCGCTACGAACTCAAGCAGCGCTCTCTCAAAATAGAGTTTATTGTTGATTATTATCCCCAGAGGGGGTCTTTTCTTTGACGGCTTTAGGTTGGCAACTATGACAACAATGAACTAGTTAACGTTGATGACTGATTTATTTTCCAACAATACTATTACATATAAATCAGTACTCATTGAGCTAGGAAAAGTAAACTTTACTCAATCTTTAATTTAATAAAGTTTTGATGAAAAATATTTTGATAAGAGATAATTCAGTCAATATATAGCGTTTCTCGCAGTTATGAAGATAAAAGAGTTGTAAGTATTCAACCGGACATGATATGACGGCTGACAGCTGACGGCTGAATGCTTACGCCGAAGTCTCTGGTTAACGGTCAACGGTCAACGGTCAACCACAAACCAAACCGGGTACTGACTTCTATCACAGGAGTACTTATTTACCGCTAACTAGTACTTGTTTCTCACATACCAGTACTCGTTTATCGTTAACCAGTACTGGTGTATAACAAACGGGTACCTATGTATAACAAACGGGTACCCGTTTCTCACATACTAGTACTCGTTTCTCACATACCAGTACTGGTGTATAACAAACGGGTACCCGTTTCTCGTTAACGAGTACCCGTTTCTCACTAACGAGTACTAGTTTCTCATATACCAGTACTCGTTTATCAGTAACTAGTACTTGTTGCTAATAAAATAGTACTTATGTATTAAAAAAAGGCACCTGTTTGTTCTTAACGAGTACTATTT
The DNA here is from genome assembly GCF_010672065.1 of Moorena sp. SIO4A1. NCBI lineage: Bacteria > Bacillati > Cyanobacteriota > Cyanophyceae > Coleofasciculales > Coleofasciculaceae > Moorena > Moorena sp. SIO4A1. Next base: position 1,011 of record NZ_JAAHHX010000489.1, read on the forward strand.
TCTCACATGCCAGTACAGTTTGCTGTTTTATCAGTGCTATAGCAAAGGGAGTAGGGAGTAGGGAGTAGGGAGTAGCTTACAAGGGATTGTTTTCCCGATTCCCGTTCCCCTCCTGGGAGGGGTTAGGGGTGGGTTCCGATTCCCGATGCCCTCCTGGGAGGGGTTAGGGGTGGGTTCCGATTCCCGATGCCCTTGCCCATAGCGCTATATCAATAAATTCACTGAACGCCTCAAAAAAATTCTATCAATTACTCCCAGTTTTTATGAGGATTTTTCTGATTACATTGCTAGTTTTTTTGGAGCACTATAGTTGATGTAAGCTTAACTATGGCAAGATAATCTATGGCTCGACTCAAGCGAAGTTCAAGAAAATTGATGAATGCAGAACGGCGACTTGCTAGTCTTAAATCCATTAACGCTAGGCTCGATTTAGGCAATGGTATGACAATTGAAGAGTTGGAAGCGTCTATCCAATCTGTGAGAGAAAAATTAGAAACTTATAACACTATCCTGTCAACTCTTGATGGAGCGTATAATAATCTTTTAGAAGCAGAAGAGATATTGGGAGGTCTCAGTGAGAAAATGCTAATGGCAGTTGCTGTCAAGTATGGCAAAAACAGCTTTGAATACGAAATGGCAGGGGGTGTGCGTAGAAGTGAGCGCAAACGACGGATTCGTCGAACCATTGACAGTGCTGACCCAGAGCTAAACTAGACTTCTTACAAAAGTCGGAAGGAACAGGAAACTTTGACTACAACAGCTTTCGGTGCTT
>NZ_JAAHHX010000049.1:0-14439 GCF_010672065.1 Moorena sp. SIO4A1
AAGAACCCTATATCAAGGCTTACGCTAATGGTAGTGTTGACGCTTGGATGGGTGCAGCTAGTTTTGAAGCAGTGCGCACTACGCAATGGTGGTGGCTGCATCAAATAACTCAGGGTCTAAAACCTTTGCCAGTAGGGAAATCAACTCCTTGGGAATCTCAATCTCAGGGGAGTTTTCCAGATGATATTGCGTCACTTGGGGTGCCGGTTCCAGCGGTATAGGGCAATTTTACAGTAAGCACTTGGACACAATTAACGTTGACTGTTAAGATTAGTAAAGTTGACTGTTAAAATCAGGGAATAGGCAACCGGTAACGGGGAGCAGAAGAGGGTTGAGTAACGTTATGTTTTTTAAGTTACTCAACAATAGTAACAGAATTTATGTCTAGGTACTTATGAGTTTGAAAGCAGTTCTGTTTGATTTTAACGGAGTAATAATCAATGATGAGCCGATTCACGAGAAACTAATTGAGGAAATTATTCTTGGGGAAAATTTGCGTCCGGATTCCGAAGAGTTTCGACAGGTTTGTACAGGTAGAGGCGATCGCTCTTGTCTGCGAGAGTTACTTAAGCGTCGCGGTCGGGTGGTTACGGAGGATTACTTAAACCAGCTCATTAGCCGCAAAGCTGCTGCCTATCAACGTCAGCTAGAAAGTATGGAAACCTTGCCCATTTATCCTGGTGTGGAGGATTTAATGGTTCAGATCCAGGGTGCTCAGATACCGATGGCTCTGGTGACTGGAGCACTGCGGAATGAGGTAGAAGTGGTGCTCAATCGCGCTGGTTTAGCTCACTATTTTAGTTTGATTGTTGCTGGTGATGATATTACTACTAGTAAACCGGAACCGGATGGCTATCTGCTAGCGGTAGAGCGGCTCAATCAAGTATATGGTAACCTGAACTTAAAACCTGGGGAATGTCTAGTAATAGAAGATTCTTTGGCTGGAATTGAGGCGGCGAAGCGAGCTGGCATGCCAGTGGTAGGAGTGGCTAGTACTTATCCCCTTCATATGCTACAGCGTCACGCTAACTGGACTGTGGATTATTTGAATCAGCTGGAATTAGAACGGGTGCAGCAGGTCTATTCTGGGGTATCACCTGAGCCAGTAGGAGAAATATAGAGGATAAAACGGCAAGGGGGCACAGGGCGATGGGTTCCGGTGCTAGAATAAACACAATCAACAAAGGTACTAGGGGGAATTGGCTCAGTTGGTAGAGCGCTGCGATCGCACCGCAGAGGTCAGGGGTTCGAATCCCCTATTCTCCATAGATAGCAGTTTTCAATTGGGTGAGGGACTTACGCCCTTGGGGTTTTCGGGAGTAGGGAGTAGGGAGTAGGGAGTAGGGAGTAGGGAGTAGGGGTAAGACAGCTGTGTGCCATGGCTTGGGGGAGCACCTTGAAAGCCCTTTGGAAACCATGGCAGTAGCGAATCTGATCTCATCTGAGGATAATTACCCTTAATAAAAATCTCCCCATCTCCCCAGACTCCCCACCCTCCCTACACTCCCCACACTCCCGTTAATTATGGGTATTCAACCAGACTTGATATTATCTATCCCTGAACTGGTTCAACCAATTGCTCAAATCCACTTCGGTTTCAAAATCTAACAACGCTTCCCCTAAATCCTCCAACTGGGAAAAGGATAACTGCTCAATTTGATGCTGTAATTGGGGATTGAGCTGACCTAGGCGACGGTTAAGTAGACGGATAATTAAATTAAGCTCATTGTGCTTTCCTTGTTCTAATCCTTGTTCTAATCCTTGTTCTAATCCTTGTTCTAATCCTTGTTTTAATCCTTGTTTTAATCCTTGTTCTAATCCTTGTTTTAATCCTTGTTCTAATCCTTGTTCTAATCCTTGACGAATAATCCGTTGATAAACCACCGACTCTTGCATCATATCCTCCCGAAAATAAGCTTGAATTAACTGCTCATCAAATTTCACCCCAGCCAACAGTTGCACGCAAGCAGATAGGTTACGCTGCTGTTGTGTATCTTCAATCATATCGATTCTGGCTGCTACCTGGGAGAGTAATGTTTCTGGGACTTCAGCTTGTGCTAACACTGCCAAGGGTAGTAACCCCGGGGTTGTCAGTAACGGTTGTGGATCACATTCCCAAATCCGAATCACTCGGTAGTGGAAGGATAGGTTCGGCTCGGTAAATTGATTCACAAATACTCCCGCTAATCGGCTTGGTTTCAGAAAAATTATTACCTGCTCAATCTTACAGCGATACTGGCGATACAACCTCACCCAATAATCGAGCATCCGCAGGGGTAAGGGAGGTTCAGACTGGGGTAGGGTTTGAAATTCCAAATGCAAAATAGCATCAGCAACCCGCACAAAAAACAAGGCATCTGCCCGAATTGGTTCTGTACTTAATTCGGTGTTGAGAATTTCTATATCTTCTGGTGGTTCCTGGTTCCACAACCAACGGGTAAAGGCTTGGGGATATTGTTCCACCAAATATTTAAGGGTACTGTCGTAACTCATAACACATATAGTAAAGGGAGTAGGGAGTAGGGAGTAGGGAGTAGGGAGTAGGGAGCGGTGCGACCCCGCGCTTTTTCAAAGCTAAGCGTGAACGCGCACTCCCTGGGAATATGGCATCAAAAATTATCACAATTCCTACACGGATTGCTATTAAGTATTTTAATCTGCTGGTTACCCCTTCAGAACTAGATGTCTATGTGACTCAGTTTTTTAAGAATCCGAAGCACCTGATACAAATCATTTCCGGGATTGCGCAGTGAAAATTCAGCAGATGTGGCATATCTGGGCTTTTCACCGTTAACTAGTTTGATGAAAATGAAGGTACCACCAGTGGTAATCATGCCATAGCTTGGTTGATCTGGGTGGGGATTAGCTAACATGTAGGCCAGAAGTTGGGGTAGTCCAGCTTCTATGGAGAAGCTAGCCTGTTTGGATTCGATAATCGTCATCCAAAATTCGTTATGTAAGACTAGGGTATCAATGCTTCCTTTGACAATAATGCCGTGGTCATCAACAGAAATATCTACGGTTTTTTCGGCTTTGATGTGAAAGGGTTCTAGATAAAATTTTCCGATAAATATCAGGGGGGATAGGATGGCGAGATTAACGGTTTTTTCTAGTAAGGGTGGGTAATAGAGTAAATTAAAATAACCAGCTTTAACGTCATCTAATAATTGCTGTTGTAATTCGCTGATTTCTGGTAAGTTTTCTTGCCACTCGCGAAAGAATTGGTTATCGTTAACTAGCTGAAGATTGACTAGGTTTTTTAATTGCTTGAGGGTGACGTCTTTAGCTTGGATTGTTTCTACCATTGTTGTTAAGTTGTTGGTGGTGATCAAGGCATAAAAACGGAAAGTTACACGTTACAGGTTAGTTTAGATTTAAATTGATAGAGCAGGGAGCAGGGAGCAGGGAGCAGGGAGCAGGGATTAGGCAAGAGCCGAGAGTGAAACAATCCTGTGTACCTCATGAGTCCTAGAAACGCTATAACTGTTTAATTGGGTATACTAAAATACTTAACCAACAGTCCGCCGGAACTCGGCAGGGGTGTGCCCGGTCCAACGCTTGAAGGCTCTGCGGAATGCACGATCTTCTGAGTAACCTAGCAAACAAGATATCGCTTCGATACTGAGTCTGGGGTCACTCAGGAACTGTTGTGCGTTTGCTTGACGAGTTTCGTCTAACAGTTGCCGAACGGTGATACCATGGTCTTGGGTCAAGCGTTGCAAAGCACGAAGACTCATGTTCATCTGTCGTGCTAGGGCTTCTGCACCATATTCAGAACGTTCAGCATTGTGAGCGATCGCATTCCGGATCCTAGATAGTTCTGGAGAATCACTAGAACCTGCTAACCGTTCTCGCACCAGGTCTAGATGGCTCTGAATATAACGAAACAGATCCGGATCAGGCTGTTTGGTGGGTAGGTCTAGGGCTCCTTGACGAAATACAAGGGCATTGTGGGATTGTTGAAAGCATACTGGGCTACCAAAGAACTCTTCATAAACCTGGATTGGTCCGAAGGGCAGGTGAGTGAAGTCCGCGCGCACAAGGATATCATCTGCTCCTAAAATTTCCCGCATATAGCGCAACCCCAAAGCTAGTCCCACTTCAGCAGCGCAACCCCCATCTTCGGCATCCATGGGATGATGCATGTGTAAAATGCCCTCTGAGGAGGACTCAATCAGGGCGATTTGCAGTTGATCCGATAGCACAGACCGATAGCGCACTAAGTTCTGCAACGCTTCTCTGAGATTTTCAGCATATCTAGCTCCATAGGCTAGTGTTCCAAAGTATGAGAAGGGAGTAGCGCTGGCCATGTGGAGTGCGATCGCTTCCCCTGGGTAAGCCTTGGTCAGTAAGCGCCATACCGTTGGTACTAGGTGTTGAGACAGGTGGGCATCGGGATCGAGCAGATCGGTACGGGTTAGTCCTGTGGCGGCAGTGATCTGTTCCATGTCCACTCCCCGTGCCACTGCATAAGCTACGGTACTCGCCACCACGCTAGCTAGCATTTCGGGTTTGTGCAATCTGTCGTGAAATGTCCGATTTGGTGCGCCCATTGTCCTTATCACACCTCTGCTAAAGATGGCAATTTGGTTATAGAAAGCTCGTCAGCTTATGCGCTACGCGCACGCTACGCGAACAGCTATCAGCTCTCAGCCGTCAGCTTAAAACAAGCTATTCGGCTGACAAGTTCAACGGACTCAAAGCCAAAGACTATTAATTCCTAGCTTGGGCGTTCGCGTAGCGTGGCCGTTCGCGTAGCGTGGCCAAAAGGCCAAAAGGCCAGGGAACTGAGATGCAACGAATGCTTACCTCTTTCATTCAAAAGCTGTTCGCGCAGCGTGCGCATTAGCTGATAGCTGATAGCTGATAGCTGATAGCTGATAGCTAATAGCTGATAGCTTCAAAACCATTATAGTGCCCCATGAGCTGCATTATCGGTTTGCGATTTTTAAGGCATTTGATGACAGGGTTGCACCTTTAAATTTACTCAAGGAATTTTTCAGCAAAGCAAGATTAAAGGAGTAGAACAATGAGTGAATATAATGTAAACGATCGATTTGATGCCCAGGATCTCCTCAAGAAACCTGGTGAAGGAGAAAGGACAGCCACGGACATGATTATCATGGCTCGATCCAGAGACATGGGTGGTGATTTCTCAGTGATGCAGGGTGTGATCAATCCCGGTCACTTGCTGTCACCCCACAGCCATAAGTTTTGCGATCAACTGGTCTACGTGATATCGAGTGAACTTGTCTTCGAGATTGGGGGTGCAGATGGACTAAGGTTGACAGCTCCTGCGGGAAGCTATGTCCAAAAACCACGGGGCATTGTCCATGCTTTCTGGAACTCCACGGATACACCAGCTCATTACATCGAGCTGTCAGGTCAGGAAACCTTTGAGGGATTCGTTGACTCCTTGAAGCAGGGCGATCGCAAAGGTGTGGCAAACGCAGAGCGGGACTGGGGCATGGTTTTTGCTCTCGACGAAATTCCAAGGCTGATCAAGGATAACAACCTCACGGGCCTTGCCATGTCCGAGACTCCCGACCTACCCCATCTACCTAATCTTCCGGAACCAGTGGCAAAACTGTTTAGCAATATGAAGTTGCGCTAGAAAATCTTGTAGGGTGGGCAAAAACTGTTTGGTTCTTTTCAGTTTTGTAGATAAAATAACTTTGCCCACCCTACTTTAATTGGTATTTTTTTTCCTTGTAGGAATGGGGAGATGGAGAGATGGGTAGGTTGTTGAGAATTCTAGGGATAGCGATCGCATCGGCTTATTTTGCCTCGATGTTAGCACTTAACAGTGCCACAGCCACCATCCCTACACCGCCATCTCCCTCACTGGCAAGGGATTTTACTGGGCAAACAGCCATAATCTCAGCCCAAGCTCTGGAATCATCGAGCAATCAAATTGCCATACCCGTCAAGGCTGAGATTGATGCTAAAACTCAGGTTTTATTCGAGCAACTTTTTGAGGGATTTGGGGTATTAAATATCCTGATTATCTTTTTACTTACCGTCGGTCCGCTCAAGCTAATTGTACCTTTTGTGAAGCTGACAGCTAATGCGGATCCAGCCTTGCGTCGCCAGCTTGCTTTACGGGGGTTTGGCATATCTACCTTAGTTATTTTTGCGGTAGCACTACTTTGCCAAAATGTTCTGAAATCCTGGCAAATTGACCTCTCAGCAATGCTAATCGCAACAGGTATTATCCTTTTTTTAGTGGCTCTGCGAACAGTATTAGCCCAGTATAATCCCCCCACAACTAACGATAAATACCCTGTAAATCCTTCTCTGAAGTTAACGATTAATCCCTTAGTTTTTCCCAGTATTTTAACTCCCTATGGCATTGCTGTTGTGGTGACTATGAGCGCCATGTTCGGACGGATGGCAATTGCTCCGGGTTCTATGTTTTTGCTATTATTTGTGGTTATGGTACTCAACTTAGGAGTGATGTTGGTCGCCCATCCCCTTTTGAATCTCATCAAACCCGTGACTCTAAGAGTGCTTGGTTTTGTGTTTGGGGTGATGCAGGTGGCTCTGGGACTGGATATGATTTTGACTGGAGTGAAACTGGAAGCGATTGCACTGAAATTTTTACTGGGCTTGTAAGATTATTTCCACTTAATTACCCTATCTCGCTACATACTTACCAAACTCCCCTCTCTTTCCCTGTTCCCTATCCCAGACCAAGCTGTTGTCGCAACGCATCGGGCACATTCTCGGCTTTGTCCAAACCTCTAGCATTTGTCCACTTTGTATGTTGATTCCAAGAGATGCCTTCAAGGTTGGCACTAGTTAGATCTGCACCAGTCAAGTCCATACCATTAAGGTTTGCATCTGTGAGATCTGCACCACTGAGGTCCGCATGTTTGAGGTTTGTACCATTGAGCTTGGCATATCTGAAATCTGAACCAGTCAGGTTCGCACTAGTGAGGTCTGCACCAGTGAGATCCGCACCCATGAAGTTGGCACCACTGAGATCAGCATTCCTGAGATCAGCATTCCTGAGCTCAGTAATACTCAGGTTGGTTTTACTGAGGTTCGCTCTAATTAGCAATGCTTTACTAAGCTTGGCTGTATTAAGGTTAGCTCTCGCAAGATTGGCTTTAGTTAGATCAGCTCCCGTAAGATTAGCTCCAGTAAGTTCAGTGTCATTGAGAGTAGCTTGATGAAGTATAGCATTCGCCAGGTCAATGTCAGTCAAATCGGCTTTTGGGGCATCCAGCCCCCTCATCGAAACACCATAGTTGTTCAAAACCTCAAGGGCTTTTACTCTGGCATGACTAGTAGCTACTCCTGCTCCTGCGGCATTATCAACGATTTGCCATGCCTCATAGATTATCCTTTGTCTGCGCTCTAGACCTTCAAGCATGTAAAGAGACGCTCCAAATAAAAGAGCGAAACCTTCAAGATTGTCCACTTTACAGACGAACGATAGTTGCTTTTCCAAACATTCCCAGAGTGAGTCTTGAGGTGAGCAAACTTGTTCGGTTTCAGTTGTTTTTGATTCGAAAAACTTTTTAGTTATTCTTTGCTCCAATACACTTAATATCACTAGAAATAAGTAAGCAATAATGAAGGAAAGCACTACACGAAGCCAGATATTGCTTAGACACTTTTCGCTTTTGGGAACCACTACACGAAGCCAGAGATTCCTTAGACCCTTGTTTAATAAGCCAATCACCTGTATCCTTATTTACTAAAAGTCCTTATCTTATTTGCAGTATATAGCAGGTCTTAATGGAGAGAGGTAATTTCGTCCTAGGTTTTAGGGAGTAGGGAGTAGGGAGTAGGTAAATAACGTTGCCAAAGGGCATTGCCACCATCAGCAACTGCCGTGGTTTCCCATGAGCAACAGGTGCGACCCTAGGCCGGGGAACCCGGCCTAGGAGGCGCGCACCTATAAGGGATAGGACTTACGAAGTTTAGTTGGTTTTGCCCCCCTGCCCCCCAATTCTGGGGGGTAATGATGTCAAAGTCCCCCAGAATTGGGGGACCAACGGGGGCACTTGCGTAAGTCCTGAGGGAGTGAGATTGGCTTTAGCAATTCTGCTTCATTTGAATTTGTCAATACATGAATGCGTATTGCTATAATATGCTATAATAAAAATATTATCCCCCCCTGCGCCCCCGCTCCATAATTTGGTGGAAGCGCATTGCAGATGTTACCCCCTTCTAGGTTAGGGGATGGGTACCTTGGGTGGGATTCTGTAGCTGCTACTGTAAACATCAGAATCCCTGGGAATTTGTCCTAGTCAAAAAGGGATAAGTCCTGAAGAGCACCGAGAGCAGGTCAACGTTGAATAAAAAATCAACTATATATAGAATTTATCGTACTTATGAGGGACAGTCAGTGTCTTGATGCAGTCGGCCAAAGGGTGAAACCCTCAGCACAGAGCTGCATCTCTACTCCCTGTTACGAAGTCTCTGCTCCGATTAACCCACCACAAAAGCACCTCAAGCAATTGAGAAATGCTATAAGTGACATACTCCCAAGGCACCTGATGATTTAGAGATGATTTTAAGTGAACTTATTTTGTCCTAAGCTAAGCTGATCTAGCTGAAGCAGTATCTTAGACCCTAGGGTAATACCAAACAGCCACAAAAGATGGTTGTTATGGTCTAATTATATATTTAACTCAGGTCAAACCCATCTAAATTCTAGAAGCCTTACTCAGAACCAATGCAGCGCTTTAATCAGGGGGTTTCCACCAGTCGCTACTGCATCAAGACAAATATTTTATTTAAAAATTAATCAGTAAAAATTAATCAGCAAAACTACCTATCCTATGAATCTCATATCCAGTAGGCATTTCAAAATAAGATGCGTCTACCCTGGTATATCACTAGCTATGATGGTCGTGCTGGTGTGGAGTCATAGCGCAGTGGCTCAAGACACTGCCCCAATAGACGATGAACTGACGGACGTCCTGGATATTATCTGGTTAGTGATAGCAGGCTCTTTGGTATTTTTTATGAATGCGGGATTCTGCTTATTGGAAACCGGTTTTTGTCGCAAGCAAAATGCGATCAACATTTTGGCAAAGAACCTAGTGGTGTTCAGTATCGCCACCGTAGCCTTCTGGCTTTGCGGAGCGGGATTGATGTTTGGTGGTAACAATCCCTGGATCGGGACTGAAGGGTTCTTTTTTAGTGGCCAGGACATTTTTAACCCCGGTGGTTCTGACTCTCTGGCTATGAGGGAAGCCAAGTTTTTCTTTCAATTAGTATTTGCTGGCACCGCAGCAACCATTGTTTCTGGAGCAGTGGCCGAGCGCATGAGATTTTTGAGCTTTCTACTCTTCAGTTTCTTCCTAGTGGGATTGTTGTATCCCATCACCGGACATTGGGCGTGGTCGGAGTCTGGATGGCTGAACCAGATCAGTCTCGGAGGGTCTGGGAACTTGGCATTTTGGGATTTTGCCGGTTCAACGGTAGTCCACACCGTGGGAGGAGCTGCTGGCTTGATGGGAACCATCGCCCTGGGGGCAAGGGCTGATAAATATCGTAAAATTAAGCCAGCAGAGTTATCTCGACTTAACCCACGGGAAAAAACTAAGTTTAATAAGAAAATTGAACCCTTAAACGGGCATAATATCACCCTTGCCACCTTGGGATGCCTGATTCTCTGGCTCGGTTGGTTTGGGTTTAATGCTGGCTCTACCTTAGAGGCCACTTCCCCCGCCATTCCTCACATTGTTTTAACGACTACTTTAGCAGCGGCAGCCGGTGCAATTGGCTCGATTATCTTTTGCTTTGTCAGATACAGTAAACCCAATCTTGCCTTTATCATCAATGGCATTGTGGGGGGATTAGTTAGCATCACTGCACCCTGCGCTTACGTTAATTTATTAGACGCAGTAGTGATTGGGGCTGTCGGCGGAGGAATTTTTGTGCCCCTTGTTACTGAGCTATTAGATTGGTGGGAAATTGATGACCCAGTTGGAGCTATTCCGGTTCACTTTGGTTGTGGATTATGGGGAACCCTGGCGGTGGGATTGTTTAGTATCGGACCAGACAGTGGTTTGGGCTGGGCTTACGCTATTGGAAAGGGTCCTGCTCAAGGCTTCTTGCGGGGAGGCAATCCCAGTCAACTGATAGTCCAAGGATTAGGTGCTGCCACTGTTATTATTTTCATATTACTCTCCAGTAGAGCTAGTTTTTATCTACTTGCTCACGTCATGCCTGGTGGGATCAAAGTATCTGAACAGGAAGAAAGGGAGGGTTTGGACAAATTCACCTTTGAAGACAAAGTCCAAGATAGTTACCAAGACCAAATCGATAGGTTACGTAAACAACTAGAGGATTTGGAAAAAATTAGTAACAACAATTAAATAAAAACACCCCATGAGCTTAGTACCAGGATTTTCTCTGAAAAACGGCGACTATACCATCCAACGTGAATTAGGAAGGGGGGGCTTTGGAACAGCTTACCAAGCCACTCTTAAGTTACCCGATGGTCAGGAAGAGATTGTTGCCATAAAAATTGGAAACGATGAATTAAGCGATAATGAACGAAGCCAAAGAGAATAAAAATTTAAAGATGAAGCGAAGCGACTCAACCAATTTAACCATAACCATATTGTTAAATTCATAGAGTACTTCTATGAACCAACAATAAACCGTCCTTGCCTGGTAATGGAATATATTGAGGGAGAGACCCTACAAAAACTCACTAAACTAGGGAATGGAATTCCAGAAGAACAAGCTATCAAATATATTCTGCAAGTTGCCGATGCTTTGGTAGCAATGCATCAGGTTAATTTGATTCATAGAGATGTCAAGCCTGGTAATATTATAGCAAGAAATCGAAACGAAGCAGTCCTTATTGATTTTGGGATTGCCCGGGAATTTGTTACCGACCGGACAATAGAGCTAACGCGACAATGGTCGGAACGTTATGCTCCACCGGAGCAACAACTACGCCGCTTTAGAGCAGGTCCACAAGTTGATATCTATGCCTTATCCGCCACCTTCTATTTTTTGTTAACCGGACGCGAACCAGTTAATACCAGAGACAGGGAAGATGAAGTCAACATATATAAACCAGACCCTCAAAAACAAGATGCAGAAAACTTCGTCAGTAACGAAAATTTGAGAAGAGCCATTCTCCAAGGGATGGAATTAAATCCAGGTAAACGACCTCAGTCAATCTTAGAGTGGCTAAAATTACTAGAGCCTTCACAAGAAAGGAATCGAACTGAGATTTCACCAAGGAATATAACTGATATTTCAAGATGGGTGATTGGAGTTATATTCGTTTTGCTGCTATTAGCTGCTGTTGTCATTCCATTGATACATAATCCATCTAATTCAGATAATCCATCTAATTCAGATAATCCATCTAATTCAGATAATCCATCTAATTCAGATAATCCCACAAGTACCAGTGATGAATGGACGAAACTTGAAGACAAAGGTTTATCGGCAATTTATAAACTCAAACAAAACAAAGATGTAGACAACTTCAAAGAAGTCCTCAAGCTATTTGAGCAAAATAAAAACAACTATCAAGGAGAAAAAGAATTTGAAGAACTGTTTAGTGAACTAACCCGTAGATATTCTCAAGACGTATTAGCTCTAAGCGGAGAACCAGGAGTTCGTAAGGGGATTGAAAAGCTGGAGGAAATTCAGCAAAGGCTGGATGATAACTTCGACATCGAAAGTCTGCCGGAAGATGATAAAATTGCTCAGGAATACAAAGATGTTACCGCTCTTATAAAGAGGATGAGAAATTCTCTTAATAGTAACAATTAGCTTGAACTACAAATGTATAAATCATATCAAATAAAAGACTATCGTAAAGTTAGAGTCCGCTAATCATCTACTAAGTTATAAGATTCGCTAAAGCAATGAATTCAATTAAAATAACCCAATGATAAAGTTACAACCAGGAGATTCTCTGAAAGACGGCGACTATACCATCCAACGTGAATTAGGAAAGGGAGGCTTTGGAACGACTTACCAAGCCACTCGTCACTTACCCGATGGTCAGGAAGAGATTGTTGCCATAAAAATTGGAAGAGAAGAACTACCCAATAATCAACGAAGCCAAAGAGAAGAAAAATTTAAAGATGAAGCGAAGCGACTCAACCAATTTAACCATAACCATATTGTTAAATTCATAGAGTACTTCTATGAACCAACAATAAAACGTCCTTGCATCGTGATGGACTATATCGAAGGAGAGAACCTACACAGACTCACTCAACCAGGGAATGGAATTCCAGAGGAACAAGCCATCAAATATATTCAGCAAGTTGGCGATGCATTGGCAGCAATGCATAAGGTTAAGTTGATTCATAGAGATGTCAAGCCTAGTAATATTATGGTAAGACATGGAAGCGACGAAGCAATCCTCATTGATTTTGGGATCTCCCGGGAATTTGTTCCTGACCGGACAATAGAGCTAACAAAACAATGGTCCGAAGATTATGCTCCACCCGAGCAACAACTACGCCGGTTTAGAGCAGGCCCACCCCTTGATATCTATGCCTTATCCGCTACCTTATATTTCTTGTTAACCGGACGCCAACCAGTTAGTAGCAGAGACCGGGAATATGAACTAAAAAGATATAAAAGAGACCCTCAAAAACAAGATGTGGAAAACTTCGTCACCAACAAAACATTGAGAAGAGCCATTCTCCAAGGTATGGAATTAGAGCAAAAGCGAAGACCTCAGTCAATCTCAGATTGGCTAAAATTACTAGAGTCTCCAGCAATAATAAGTCCAACTGGTAGGTTTAGACGTATTGTTGGATATATATTGAGTCTGAGGGGGTGACATGCAAGCTAAAATCCTTACTGGGTAGTACGTTCAGCCGATCTGTTACAAAAAGATACATGCTGTTTTGGCCTGACCTTGAACGTAGTTATAAGGGTTTGAGCTTCCATAAAATCATTCGTAGGGTCAATTGGCCAGTTTATCTTTGCTAAGAGAACTGGCATCAAAGCCTTATCTACTAAGCTTTTCAGGGCTCATGTCACCCCCTCAGATATTGAGTTTGAGTATTGAAGCTCAAGTGAAAGTTTTATTGACAATTTATAAACTTATAAAAGACAGAGATTTATACAGCTTATAAAAAGCTATCAATCTATTTGAGCAAAATCAAAACAACTATCAAGGAAACAAAGAATTTGAAGAGCTATTTAGTGAACTAACCCGTAGATATGCTCAAGATGTATTAGCTCTAAGCGGAGAGCCAGGAGTTCGTAAGGGAATTGAAAAGTTGGAGGAAATTCAGCAAAGGCTAGATCAGAACTTCGACATCGAAAATCTGCCTGAAGATGATATCATCGCTCAGGAATATAAAGATGTTAGTGCTCTTATAGACCAGATGAGAAATTCCCTTAAGGAGAACAATTAGGATTTTTATGTATTCTTTAAATAAGAGCCAGAGCAATCATCCCCAATAAAGCCAAAGCTGATACAATTGTAGAAGCACCTTTCTCATCCCTAGATAAATCCTCCTGTTCTTCAATTGGTTCCTTAATCGTTTCCCAGCACGCTTCTCTAATCGTCCCACTCCACTCACTGCCCATTTCTGAAAACCAAAACACATTAGGATCACCTATAAATGGCTGACGGTTAATGGTTTGCTCTTCACGGTTTACGGAGATTGGGTAACGGTTAATGGTTGAGCCTTGACGGTTAATGGTTGGCCTTTGACGATTGGTTAATGGGTGACGGTTATGGTAGTATTCGGACTGATAGCGGTAAGTCTGAGAAATAATTTGTTTCGGCTGATCACCAGTAACGGTATCCTTTTTCTGTGACATCGATTAACACCCGATTATAAAGGTTACAAGGTAAGCATTCAGCGTGCTAATAGCTGATTTCTAGGCGTTGCTGATTATGGGTATGGTTTTGCCCCCCTAACCCCCCAATTTTGGGGGGAACAAAACTCTCAAAGTCCCCCAAAGTTGGGGGATTTAGGGGGCTGTAATAAAACCAGATGATCGCGCATTCATTCCTTAATTCAGCAACGCCGATTTCTAAGTATCTATAGACTTATCGGGCGAACTACCAAGGATTATGCAGAAAATTTTCAATACCAGTAAGCGGTCAGTGGTCAGTGGTCAGTAGTCAGTAGTCAGTGGTCAGTGGTCAGTGGTCAGCTTATTTTATTCAAAAGCACCTCAAAGTGGCACAGGCTTCCAGCCTGTGACCTAACCTCAGCTTATTTTATTCAAAAGCACTGTGGCACAGGCTTCCAGCCTGTGACCTAACCTCAGCTTATTTTATTCAAAAGCACCTCAAAGTGGCACAGGCTTCCAGCCTGTGACCTAACCTCAGCTTATTTTATTCAAAAGCACCTCAAAGTGGCACAGGCTTCCAGCCTGTGACCTAACCTCAGCTTATTTTATTCAAAAGCACTGTGGCACAGGCTTCCAGCCTGTGACCTAACCTCAGCTTATTTTATTCAAAAGCAC
>NZ_JAAHHX010000049.1:14449-48933 GCF_010672065.1 Moorena sp. SIO4A1
GTGGCACAGGCTTCCAGCCTGTGACCTAACCTCAGCTTATTTTATTCAAAAGCACTGTGGCACAGGCTTCCAGCCTGTGACCTAACCTCAGCTTATTTTATTCAAAAGCACCTCAAAGTGGCACAGGCTTCCAGCCTGTGACCTAACCCATAAGCTAATAACTAATAGCTCATAACTAATAGCTGACCGCTGATAGCTAATAACTGATAACTGATAACTGACAGCTTATAACTGATAGCTTACCTCTCGATAGCATAAGCCTCAACCTCCAAGCGAAGCATTTTGACATGAGTCAAGCCTTGACTATCTATTGGATAACGCTGGATGTACCTATCCACAACAGTATTCAAAAATGTTTCTGTCAATTCCTGAGGAATTCTATTGGTATACGGAAACCAGGTTGTTCTTAACCACCCTTTCAATCCTTCTTTGCCTTGATGCTGCATATCTTTAGGAATTAACTGCACACGTTGAGCTTTAAACCCATTTTCTGGTAACCATCTTTGATACTCTTCAATGCCATAAAATGAATAGGGAAAGGTAAAGTATAGAAAATACTCTTTCCAGTCTGGAGCAGTGATAATTTCATCTATGATCAGTAGTAATTCCCTAGCATTACCTTTACCTCCCATCTGAAACAGTAATTTTCCGTGAGGTTTCAGGTGATTACGAACTCCTTTTAAAACTGACCCATGGTCAGTGATCCAATGTAAGACAGCATTAGAAAAGACAACATCGAAGCTATGGTTGAGGTTAATCGCTGTAGCATCCATAAGTTTAAAGTCTAAATTAGGATACTCTACTGGAGGAAATTTATTCTGAGCTAACTCAACCATAGTCTTGGATGAATCAATTCCTAAAACACTACCGTTGTTAATAATACTGGCAAATTCAGCAGTAATCTTTCCATCTCCACAACCAATATCCAGGAGTGTTTCGTTCCCGATTAGTGATAGCTTTTTAATTAGTTCTTTTGCCCAATTGAGCTGTGCTGAAGAATTCTTAGCATAATCATCAGCATTCCATTGATTGTGATTAGTCATATAGCGAAAGCGGTCAGTGGTCAGTATTCAGCACTCAGCAGTCAGCAGTCAGTGCTCAGGGGTCAGCTTATTTTATTCAAAAGCACCTCAAGTATGGTGGCACAGGCTTCCAGCCTGTGACCTAACGACTGCATCAAGACAGGGTGGCACAGGCTTCCAACCTGTGACCTAACCCATAAGCTAATCGCTGATAGCTAATCACTGACAGCTGATAGCTGATAGCTGATAGCTGACAGCTGATAGCTGAATGCTTACCTAAACCTATCGCCTCAAATGAACATAGCGAGTCAAAATCCGAATGATCTCACCCTCGACAGGGGAAGGAATTGGCGGGGTCCACGCTATGACTTCCGCAAAGCGAAGCACGTGCAATTGGTTAATCACACTCTCTACACCTTTGGGTACACCACAGGCGAGGAGGCGGACTGGGGTTTTGCCCTGAGGGACATCATAGATCGGAGCTTTGATGAGCTCTTGCATAGAACGTGGGTTTACCATTTATATATCACCTTGTTTCTTTGGTGGTGGAACAGCGATCGCACATCCCGGCCTGTAGAACCTATGTGCGATCGCTTTGTGCTGGCGAGGGAATTGCCAATCACTGTAACTGCGTACTTTTATAGTATATCCTATCTTGGCCAGTTTGTCAACACTTTGAGTTTAAAAAAAAATTAGAGAAGTATTATTTTCAACAATTCATGCTGTGAGAGGTTACAATCAAACGTAACGAGCGTTTAGTATGGTAAGAGGTTAAACACTAAAGTGGTAATTCACTGGAAATTGGCAGTAGTAATGGCTGAGCGCAACATCAGCAACAAAGATCTAGCTGAGATAATTGGAAAGCATCCTAACTCCGTTTCCAGGCTAAAACGGCATCGCCGTCTACCTAGAATTGACGAAGACATACTCAACTCTCTGTGCAAAGCACTCAAGTGCCAACCAGGGGACTTGATAGTCTATCAAGAGGATGAACAAGATCCCTAAAACGGGAAATTTACCGGTAATCGGTAATCGGTAATCGATAATCGGTAACCGGTAATCCGTAATTTTCCTTGAGCCTTAGCCATCAGCGCGTTATGGATGGGCCCAAAAAATAGGAGCCTTTAGCTGTATTGTCAATGGTCTCTGCAATTTTTTTAGCCACCTTCTCACTAGTCCAGTAGCTGCTGTGAGCACTGCCACCATTGATTAATGCTAAAAATGTCGATTGTATCGGTTTAGCGACATTTTATAAGAATCCAGAACCGTAGGTAAGTACATCTTCAAGTTTGATAACTTTGTCATACTCATCTACTAATTTTGGCAACACTCCTTCTAGGGGCCAAGCAATCGGATCCCCCGGATGTACAAAGTTTTGCCAGGGTAACGCCACTCCTTGTTGAGTCAGAATTGCCAGTAACTCCTTTAATTTGGAACTAATATCATGGGTACTGCCATCTCTGGTTTTGCCAACAATATGGAGCAGAGTAAATAGGGCAATCGGTGAACCCATGGTATGAACACTAGCCAGAGGAATGGCACTGTCTTGCTCAGATTCGATTCCCAAAATGCTTTTGCGAATCTCCTGAATACTCTCATGACCAGGTATACTTGGGTCATCCCATCGACTAGCAAACAACACATCAAATAGGATAATCGTTCCCCAACTGTGAGTAACTAGGTGCAAACGGTCCTGATCTTGGTATCCCTCCAATCCCTGATCAGCTTGTCTACTCATCTGGTCAATAGCCAGAGAACCAACATGTCTGCTGAGGTAGAGAGCTCCGTCTCCAACGAATTGTAAGATTTGCTTTTCACGAAAGTCGCGCAATTAAATCCCAATAAATAGGTATAAAACGGTATCTAACGGTATAAAACCGACATTGACACTTTACTAGCGCCTTAGTATAATCAAGAAAGAAGACACAGCAGTTGACGATGTCATTGAAAGTAGGAGCAACTAAGAGACTATCGACTCAAATTGTCCCCGTGGTGGGGATGAGTAAGTCGGTAGAGTTTGAGTTGTTGCAGGTAATGAAAAAACTAGGCGTCGTCAGGGCTGAGTCTTACAACAAACTGGGAAGCATTAACCATTGGGGACTGGACTGGAAAAAGGCCATCCCGGAAGTAAAGAGCTTCAGGACTCCCAACACCCTGGGGCTGCCTGCTAAGCTAATGGATTGGACCATTAATGATGTAGCAAAAGCCATTACAGCGAGCCAAGCAGCCTGTACCGATGCCGTTGTCAAAAAAATCTATAAAAGGCTCCCCGGAAAAGAGAACCAAAAGGCTAGAAAAGAATATGCCACGCAACTACTGACCTTAGCTTTCCTGGATAATCCACTCCTTCACCGACTCATTAGAAAGGAGTTTCAGCGGGGGCATTCCTGGGTCAAGAACCAGATAGTTTATCAACAAGTAGGCTATAAGTGCAGAAGGCTCTCCCGCAACACTTATCAGTTAGAGCTAGCTGGATTAAGAAGAGGAAAAAGAAACAGAATAATCGTCAGATCTAATCGCAAAATAAGTGGGCAGATTAGATTAATCCACAATCAAACCCTACA
The DNA here is from genome assembly GCF_010672065.1 of Moorena sp. SIO4A1. Classification (NCBI taxonomy): domain Bacteria; kingdom Bacillati; phylum Cyanobacteriota; class Cyanophyceae; order Coleofasciculales; family Coleofasciculaceae; genus Moorena; species Moorena sp. SIO4A1. Next base: position 18,036 of record NZ_JAAHHX010000049.1, read on the forward strand.
AAGATTTGAGATTCACTTCTTAGTAGACTATGGAACCGTAGAAGTACCCGCCAACCGCCGTCCTGTTGGGATAGATAAAGGGTACACAGAGGCTTTCTATGACTCAGATGGCCAAGGGCATGGTTTGAACTTGGGCAAGGCGACTACTAAAAAGTCCGACCGTATTTGTGCCAAGAATCGTAATCGAGGGAAGCTTTGGGCAATACATAGAAAACTGGAAAAACTAGATCCAGTCAAATCGGCTCGAATACTAAAAAATAATTTAAACCGAAAGACAGAAAATAAGCGCTACAGACAGAATCAGTCAGAGCTGACAGCAATAATAGGAGCTGCTTCTAAGTCGCTGTTTAATGGCGAATCACTCTTAGTTTTTGCGGAAGATTTAACACAACCAATATTGAATAAACGCCAGTCCAAGGCTATGTCTCGCCAGCTCAATAGTTGGATGAAAGGAGTAATGCGGGATTCGTTACAGAAATGGGCTAATTGGACTGGGTCGGTTGTTACAGAAGTCCAGCCTAGTTACACGTCGCAAATTGACTCCGTGACCGGAACCCTTCTGGGGAAAAGAAGCGGGGACAGTTTTACCAGATTTAATGGGGTCGTGTTGCAGGCTGACCATAATGCTGCCAAAAATATCCTTGACAGAGGTACGGATCAGGAAATCACCCGGTACATGGCTAAAACCGAGGTACAGGCAGTATTGTTGCGTCGTACCGCGCGTTTCTTGGAAGGAATGGGACTTAGTTTACTTGATGCCATCGAGCTTGGATGGCTTAATGGCAAGCATAGCAAAACTAAGGCTTTTAAGGAACTCCTGGCCGAGATGCCAGGAACGCCTAGACAGATTAGTGGGAGGCTTGACTCCAATTGCTGACTACCACTCCTCCCTCAGGCAACAATAAATTGCACCTTGACCGTTTTATACCGGATTATCCCGATTAATGACGGTTTAAGAGTATCTCTCTGAACCAGAACTCATTCCACACCTTCGATGCCTGTAATGCTGTCACCAGGTCCTTCTCCTGCTCAATTACCACATTACCCCAGTACAGAGGGATCTTTTTGAGTTGAACGGATGACTCAACATTATTTTGAATCAGATCGAAAAGCTTGTCAGCGTATTGGGGTGTTTCTCGATCTTGGCGAGTATTGACACCATGTATAAACAAAATGTAGTCCGTAGCCACGGATCACCCTCTCTTTTATGGAATTTTATAGATTCCATTAGTTTATGCGATCGCGTACCCTACCCGACCGCTATCATCGATTCTTGGTAGGGAGTAGGGAGTAGGGAGTAGGGAGTAGGGAATATGGCCTCAAAAATTATCTAAATGGAATTCTTGAGGGATGATCTTTTTACAAATAAATATAAGATGCACCCGATATAATTTCTGTCTTCTGTTTCCTAAAAATACAGCCAATTTATTATACTAATATTAATTCCTAATCAGGTAGTCTGGTAAAATAGTTTCGCTATCTATCTGTGCCAATTCAATCTGCTTTTGGGTCAGATTTTTAGCTCCTTGGAGGTTAGCCTCTCTTAAATCTGTACCCTGGAGATTAGCTCCCTCTAAATTTGCCTCTTGCAAGTTAGCTTGAATCAAAGATGCCCCCTGTAAATTAGCGTTCCAGAGGATTACCTTTTCTAGCTTAGCTCTCCTGAGAAATGCCCCTTCTAGGTTAGCATCAAATAAGCAAGCGTCTGTCAAGTTAGCTTTTATCAAGTATGCTCCTTGGAGGTTAGCTTGATTAAAGTCTGCCCCTTCTAGATTGGCTCCGATCACATATGCTCCTTTTAGATTAGCCTGATTAAGACAAGCTCCTTGTAGTTTGGAGCCACTAAGGTATGCCTCTTGCAGGTTTGCTTCTGTTAAGTTTGCCCCAATCAGTGTGGCGTTACATAAATCAATTTTCTGATCTTCGAGTTCTTTTGAGCTGTCGCGCCTTGCAATAACCGTTAGGGCACCTTGAATATCAATAGGGAGTTTTTGGTCTTCTGTAATTGGAAGAGGACTGGATGAGTCATTTATTTGCTTTTGCTGCTCTACATGAATCTTCCCAGGGGACTGATATCGCACAAATGTCGATAAAATTTCCATAATTTTCCAGTGGTCTTGGGCAGAAACCTTAGCAATTCGTTCTAGGGCATAAATTCCACCTAGCCGTAGGGCAATCTGATCAGAACTCAGCCACTCCAGGGCATTATTCAAGCATTGAATTATTTGCTTGTCTTCTGTACCGATAGTAGTCTTGACAGTTATACCAGTTTTTGAGAGGTTATATAAACCTTTGTTTAAGTAGTAAAGTTTAATCAAAATTACTAGTCCAATAGCCATTATTACAACAGCTATAAAAAACAAAATTTTGTCTTTTTGCTCTACTTGATTTACCAAAAAAAATAGTTTATTGAGTTGGGATTTTTCAAGAAACCCCTCAATAAAATTTATGGGAAATACCACAAACCAATATAACGAAGCAATCCCTAAGTAGACTAAGCCACTATAAATCAAAAAAACAACCATTTTCAACCGTAAAGGGTGATTGTTGGGCGGGTTTACCTTGAGCTTCATGTCTTGTATTATACTGACTCAACTGGTATAATTTATTAAATCACCATCTTGTGAATATAATGTGAAGAAATTAAAAAATCTAACTAACGAGCTATATCTATATACAGGGAACAGGGAACAGCGGATCTGGGAGTAGGGAATCGGGAGTAGGGAATCGGGAGTCGGGAGTCGGGAATCGGGAGTCGGGAATCGGGAGTCGGGAAAAGCGGGAAATGGGAAGAATTATCCCGGAAATTATAGTGTATTTTGATACATATTTTTATTAATTTATACGTAATAAAAGTACCTCCTTTTTAAAAAACCTACCCTTGTAAGCATCTCCCCATCTCCCCATCTCCCCATCTCTCCATCTCCCCATCTCCCACACTTCCCTCTCTTTCCCAACTCCCAACTCCCGACTCCCGACTCCCTACTCCCTACTCCCTTGACTAATCAACGGAATAGAATAGGATAAATCTGACGCCAAGCTAGGATATAAAACACAACAGTCCATACCAACAACCAGATTAAAGGTAACTAGTTAACCTGTAAGTAGTCAGCCTATGCGCTACGCACACGCTGCGCGAACAGCTATCAGCTATCAGCACACTGACATACCCTACGGAACATTTTAGGACTAGTTTCAGTCTGAACCTTAAATCCAACAACTCTGGTACCTGCTTTACCTTTCCAAGAAGCCCTTGATCCAGTTTGGTAATGGTACTATACCAATAGTTTGGATTTACTCTATCATTTTAGGTAACCAATTCCCAAAGCTATAGTATGGTTTATTCTGGCACTCTTAATTCGGTCAGGCTCGCCTGTTTCGTTGCTCTTCCCGTGATGGCAGCTTTGGTAGTACTGCCACCAGCCCAGGCACAAGGTGCTGATATCCAAGTAGAATCAGACATCACTGACCCCAACAATACCGGACCGTTGACTCAAGAAGACAGCCTATTGAGTATGCCGGGGGGAGAGCGGATGATGCAAGAGGCGACTAACGCTATTGATTCAGGGAACTATAGCGTAGCTGCCAAAAAACTCCAAGAAGCACGTCAGATATTCAACCAGTTGTCTAACTTTTACCAACAGCTGGCTTCCAGTTTTTCTGGCATTGACAACCGAGTCTACGAGTCTCAACGGCAAAAAGCCCTGGAAACTGCTGAAAAGCGAGATGAAGCTACCTATCGGCTAGCCCTAGTCCATCGAGCCAATGACCAGCCAGAATTAGCTGTCCCCTTGTTAATTCAAATTATTCGGTCTCAAAATCCAACCAGGGAATTGGGAAAAAAATCCTACCAACAGCTGTTTGAGCTAGGATTCGTCGATTCTCCCTTTCCTAGAAATGGCAATAGCCAGCCCACCTCATCCGCTGGTTCTAATAAAGGCAGTTAAATTGTAAGCTATCAGCTTAAGCGCTACGCGCACGCTACGCGAACAGCTATCAGCTATCAGCTTATGGGCACGCTACTTGAGGTGCTTTTGAATAAAACAAGAGGTAAGCATTGGTTTCATCTGAGTTACGGAAAGCTGAGCGCTGAGCGCTGAGCGCTGAACGCGCACGGGTGCGCGTAGCGCATATGCTTACGTTTAATTTTAGTATATTTTAGAAATTCGACTAGAAACTAGAACAAAAAAAATGGATCCGATTAGTACACAGCAAGTTGAAGAAAAGATTAAAGCATCGATACCGGATGCTCAGGTAAAGGTAGAAGATTTAGGGGGTGGTAACCATCTGCAAGCCATTGTTGTCTCCTCCGAGTTTGAAGGTAAATCCCTGGTGAAACAACATCAGCTGGTTTATGGTGCCCTAAGCCAAGAGTTGGCAACAGAGGCCATTCACGCCCTAGCCCTAAAAACCTATACCCCTGAAGCGTGGGCTGGCAAGCAGTAAACTGGCGTAAGTCATAATTAGAAGAGTCTAGGATTTTGCGATCGCTAGACTAATATAATATCGACTATCAAAATAACTATCTAGATATCCCAGGAGTTTAAGAAAACGATGACACCAGAACTGAAAGAGAGAATAGATAAATTAACACAAGACCACAAAATTTTGGTATTCATGAAGGGCAGCAAACTAATGCCCCAGTGTGGCTTTTCCAATAATGTTGTCCAAATTCTGAATCACTTAGGAGTTCCCTACGAAACTGTAGACGTACTACAAGATTTCGACATCCGTCAGGGAATCAAAGAATATTCCAAGTGGCCAACGATTCCTCAAGTGTACATTAACGGAGAGTTTATCGGTGGGTCTGATGTGATGATTGAGATGTATCAAAATGGTGAATTGCAGCAGACCGTGGAAGTCGCCCTGGCATCCTAATCCTTGACTGCACCAAACTATTGACACAACTGAAGAACCGCAAAAAGCGATCGGATTAGGAAATGCGATCGCTTTCTTGATGCAATAGCGAGTGGGGTAAACCACGGCAGTCGCTCATGGGGGGAACCCCCTTTGGCGGCACTGGCTCCCCAAGACCGCGCTGCATCGCTTTTTTTAGGGCGTTGCTTAATAATGGAATGATTTTAAGAGTTTTCTGGAATGGACATGTTGGTGGAATGGGCATCTTGCGTGGAACTGGCATCTTGCCAGTTTCATGCTTATTGTGGAACTGGCATCTTGCCAGTTTCATGCTTATTGTGGAACTGGCATCTTGCCAGTTTCATGCTTATTGTGGAACTGGCATCTTGCCAGTTTCATACTTATTTTCGAGCGGGCAGGATGCCCACTCTACTCCTATTCATTGCTTGATTCAGCAACGCCGAATTTTTTCCTATTCCCTATTCCCTAGTGATCCAACCAAACCGCTAAATCCGTTGCTGTCTCAAAATCCAACAACGCTTCACTCAATTCCTCCAATCGAGTAATCGATAATCCCTCAATCCGCTGTTGGAGCACAGGGTCAAGTAAACCTAACCTCAGGGTTAGCTGACGGATCACAACTAATAGGGCTCCCTCCTGCTTACCGCGCTGGAGTCCCTTTTGGACTCCCTTTTGGATAATATCTTGATAGGTAACTGATTCTTCCATAACTTCCTCTGACAAGGTGAACACTGACAGTTAAATCTCAGCAGTGATCCAACCAAACCGCTAAATCCGTTGCTGTCTCAAAATCCAACAAGGCTTCACTCAATTGCTCCAATCGAGTAATCGATAATCCTTCAATCTTCTGTTGGAGCACAGGGTCAAGTAAACCTAACCTCAGGGTTAGCAAACGCATCACAACTAATAGGACTCCCTCCTGCTTGCCGCGCTGGAGTCCCTGCTGGAGTCCCTTCTGGACTCCCTTTTGGATAATATCTTGATAGGTAACTGATTCTTCCATAACTTCCTCCCTCAACAATCGACAGACTAAATTTTTGTCAAACCGCAAACCAGCCAGTACATCTACACAGGCCGCTAGGTTTCCCCGTAATGGTTTTTCTTCAATTCTATCTACTTCCGCAACCACTTGCTCTAACAATCGATTAGGGCTATTACTCCTAGCTAAAGTCGCCAAGGGTAACAAAGCCTGATTGGCTAACAACGGTAATGGGTCTTGTTCCCACAGACGAATTATTCGATAACGGTGCCAGGTATTAGTATCCCTAAACTCGTTATTGAATACCATCTGTGAGGTCGTAGACTTTAGGAAAATTACCACCTGCTCAATCGGACATCGATATTTCCGTTGTAGTCTGACCCAGTAGTCCAACATCCGAAATGGTAATGGTGGCTCGGATTGGGGCAGGGTTTGAAATTCTAGGTGCAGAATTTGGTTTGTACTTTGGAGTACACTCAGAGCATCAGCTTGAATGGGTTCAGCACTTAATTCAGTTTTAAGTACCTGAATATCTCTAGGTTGTTCACCCAATAGCCAGTGAAAAAACTCCGATGGATATTCTTCTGCTAGGTATTTGCAGATATTGTCGTAAGCCAAGGCAAATTGTTCAAAATTAACACTATCTCAGACACTGTATTAAATCTGAACCAGAAAATTTATAGCACCTGGATCTTGTTTATTGATGCAAGTTATGATAGCGGAGTAGTTCTGATTTACAGAATACCTTTAGATAAGATTTAAATCAGAAGGATGCATCTCATTAAAGCTGTTTGAGCTGGTGGGTGGAATAGGCATCTTGGTAGAATAGGCATCTTGCCTGTTCCCTGATTCGAAGTTCCCTACTCCCTACTCCCTACTCCCTACTCCCTACTCCCTACTCCCTACTCCCTACTCCCTACTCCCTACTCCCTACTCCCTTTGCTATTAGCTGAATGAGCATCCTAGAGTTATATTCTACTCTCAAGCATTATGAAGCTGCCCTGACCGCTGTTGAAAAAACTGACAATAAACCATCTGCTGAAGCCATTCTTCGTGTCCTGATTGCTCGCAATATTGTTCACGAAAAATTTGCTGATATTGCCCACATTTCTAAAGATAAACTGATTAAACTGATTGAATTAGATAGCAGATTAAAAAAGCAGGCTGGTTTGATTACTCAGACTGTGCAATTAGCGGATTTGCGGATTATTTTTCATCCCCCAAAAGACTACTGGTGGTGGTTTCTGGAAGCGCCTACTCATCCACGAGACCATTTGGACTGGTTTTGGAATGCAGGGACAGTTGCCTTGTTAACCGCATCGGTGAGTCTAGTGGTAGATATTTCCTCCCGTTTTTTGAGTACTAGTCCGGGTTTTCTAGGTTCTTTTGCGGTGATTTCCCAGAGTGCATTGACCTTGTTGACAGCTGGGGGAATTTTAACCAAAGCTGGTCGTACAGGAATTGAAGATATTCAATTACGATTAGGGATTAAAAAATATCTTTGGCAAGAAGTTAAATTGGGACTATCGGGAGTACTTTTAATTTCCTTAATTGGCTTTCGAGCATCGTTGCCCTTGATTTCGGACTACGTTAATGAAAAGGGTGTAAAGAATTATGATGACGGGGACTGGTCAAGTGCTCAGTCTAATTATGAACGAGCATTGAGTCTTAATCCAGATAATGCAGACGCTCACTATAATTTGGGTCGTATTTATGAAGATTTACAGGATTTTAAGAAGGCGCGAACTCAGTATAGGTTAGCGGCACAGGGGGGCTTAGATGCTGCTTATAATGAATTGGGACGGTTGTATATTCAAGACAAAAAATATTCCCAAGCGGTATCGTTACTTTTGACAGGATTAGAGAATATGCAAGAAGAGGATATTCAAAATAAACTACTTAAAACAGAGGATATTAAAATTCAAAATGACACTCAATATGCATTATTGAAAAACTTGGGCTGGGCAAGGTTGAAGCAAGGACGCTATGCCGATGCCGAAACCTATCTCAGAGATGCTATTGAACTCGATAAAATACTTGAGGAAGAGTTTAAGCAAACTCCGGCGGCGGCTCACTGTTTATTAGCTCAAGTCATTGAAAACAAACCAGAAAAAGATCCAGACAATGCCTTGGCAGAATGGAAAATTTGTTTACGCTATACTGATATCCGTAACCCTGATGAAGATATCTGGGTTGGGATGGCTCGTGAACGCATAGATGCTCAGGACAAGACTAGTGAATCGACTAAGTAAGCTGATTTGCTCTGCCCCGATCTTGACCATAGTTATGATTATGTTGGGAAGTATGGTGAGTAAGCCAGTACTGGCAGGGCATTGGATTTTTAAAACCACAGGTAGAGTTGAGCTAGAACGGGAGGGATGGTCACGTTTCCATCCAGTGCCTAACTATACCACTATAAATCCAGGGGATCTGGTCAGACCAGCATCGGGGGTTAGGGTTAAGGTATTTTGTGATCATGGTAAAATTCGCTCTGTAACTGCTGGGGTAACAACAGGCATCAATGCCATATGTCCACCACCGCGAAGAAAAAGCTCTGGGAGAATTGTCACACCACGTCCGCCAGAGTCCTATATTCCCTACATTATCAGCCCACGGGCAACTCGTTTACTCACTGACAAGCCCACTCTACGCTGGCATGATGCCACCGATGCTAGCCGTTTCACCGTTACAGTGAGAGGGCGAGGATTGGATTGGACTGAGGAATTTAGTCGAGACCAGGTTTGTCAAAAGGGTATTTGTCAGGTTGTTTATCCAGGGAATAAGCCCCTAAAACCTGGAGTTAGTTATAAGTTGGTCGTTAAGGCTGATACCAATCGCACCTCTGAAGAGGATAAGACTGGAGGACTGGGATTTAAGCTGATTGAGTCGGATCAAGCTAAAAAAATTCAGGTGATTGATGGACTGATTAAGGGACAGAATCTACCAAAGGAGTTCAAGCCCTTAGCTCTAGCTGACCTCTATGGTGACTACGGTTTAACGGCTGAGGCCATTGAAATCCTGGAAGGACTAGAAAAGAATCAAAAAATAGTACCGATTTATCGCTTACTGGGTGATTTGTATCGACGGATAGGACTAGTTTTGGAAGCAGAGATTCCTTATTCAAAGGCAGTCGAACTGGCAGAAAATCAGCATTGGGAAGAACTGGCAGCAGCCAAAGCTGGATTAGGGGAAGTTAAGCATGCTCGTGGGAATCGGCAAGAAGGAGTGAGTTTGTTAGAACAAGCGAAGGCAATCTATGAACAGTTTGGCGATCGCAAACGGGTAGAGGAATTAGAAAAGCGACTGGCAGAGTTAAAGTAACATTTCATAAACCCTACATTAAACTTCCTATTTGATTCAGTTCTTCTCTATTGGAAATTACCAGTCAAAGCCAGTGCCACTTAAGTCTGTATTTTTTACCATAGCAACGTTGCTAGGAGTGGGGAATTGTCCAGGGTTGGGAGCCGAGACTAGGGCGTGTTTTCAAAGTTTTCCCCAAGATTATGATCCCCCCCAGCCCCCCTTAATAAGGGGGGAGCCATTCTCAAAGTCCCCCTTTTTTAAGGGGGATTTAGGGGGATCTCCGAGTTTGAAGACACGCCCTAACCCCAGGTTTTGGGAAATTCCAGCACAATCTCTAACTGCTCCAGAGACTATACCCTTAATGAAGTCTTCTGGTCAAAGGATTGCTTTAAAGAGTACCACAGTTCGCGATCGCGTTAATAGCAGCAGCGAGACTCTGAACAACAGGTACTACAATCGCCATACCTTTGAGGGGAAAGCAGGCGAACAGATTACCATAGAACTAACCAGCGATGAGTTTGACCCTTCCCTGATTCTAATTGACCCAGACGGTAACCGGATTGCTAAGGATAACAACAGTGGTGAGGGCAAAAATGCCCGGATTACGGTTACTCTACCGACCACGGGGACTTATGTCATTTTGGCTAACTCCTACAATCAGCAAGTAACTGGTAACTATACCCTGAGTTGGCGAGCAGCCACGCCCTCAGAGTTACTTAAGGCTAAAGCTGACCAACTGTTACAGCAGGGAATTGAACAAGATAAGACCAGTCAATTTCAAGCTGCGCTGAAGTCCTGGCAAGAAGCCCTAAGAATTTATCGACAACTGGAAGACCGTCAGGGGATAGCCAACTCCCTCAACAATCTCGGCCTTGCTTACTATCGCCTAGGGGAATACGGAAAAGCGATTGAGTTTCATCAGCAGTCTTTATCCCTATCTCGGGAACTGGAAGACCGTCAGGGGCAAGCTAACTCCTTGGGCAATCTCGGCCTTGCTTACTATAACCTAGGGCAATACCGCAAAGCGATTGAGTTTCATCAGCAGTCTTTATCCCTATCTCGGGAACTGAAATACCACCAAGGGGAAGCCGCCTCCCTGGGCAATCTCGGCCTTGCTTACGGTAAGCTAGGGCAATACCGCAAAGCCATTGAGTTTCATCAGCAGTCCTTAACCCTGGCGCGGGAACTCAAAAACCGTCAGGGGGAAGCCCACTCCCTCAACAATCTCGGCCTTGCTTACCGTAAGCTAGGGCAATACCCAAAAGCGATTGAGTTTCATCAGCAGTCTTTATCCCTATCTCGGGAACTGGAAGACCGTCAGGGGGAAGCCTACTCCCTCAACAATCTCGGCCTTGTTTACGATAGCCTAGGGCAATACCGAAAAGCGATTGAGTTTCATCAGCAGTCTTTATCCCTATTTCGGGAACTGGGAGACCGTCAGGGGATAGCCAACTCCCTCAACAATCTCGGGAATGCTTACCGTAGACTAGGGCAATATCGAAAAGCGATTGAGTTTCATCAACAGTCTTTATCCCTATCTCGGGAACTGGAAGACCGTCAGGGGGAAGCCTACTCCCTCAACAATCTCGGCCTTGTTTACGATATCCTAGGGCAATACCGAAAAGCGATTGAGTTTCTTCAGCAGTCTTTATCCCTGAAGCGGGAACTAGAAGACCGTCAGGGGGAAGCCTACTCCCTGAACAATCTCGGGCTTGTTTACCATAGCCTAGGGCAATACCGAAAAGCGATTGAGTTTCATCAGCAGTCCTTATCCCTGGCTCGGGAACTGGAACACCGTCAGGGGGAAGCCTACTCCCTGGGCAATCTCGGGAATGCTTACCGTAGACTAGGGCAATACCGAAAAGCGATTGAGTTTCTTCAGCAGTCTTTATCCCTGGCACAGGAACTGGAACACCGTCAGGGAGAAGCCTACTCCCTCAACAATCTCGGCCTTGCTTACGATAACCTAGAGCAATACCAAAAAGCGATTGAGTTTTACAAGCAAGCCATCAAGGTTAAAGAATCTATCCAAGGTGACATCAAAGTAGAAGAGTTTAAAACCTCTTATGCCAGTCAACAGGTCAATACCTACGAAAATCTCATCAACCTACTGTGGAACCAAAAAGACTTTGAAGCAGCCTTCAACTATGTCGAACGGGCAAGAGCCAAAGCCTTCCTCGACCAACTCGCTAATGGTAGAGTAGACTTTCGTGCTGGGGCTGACTCCAAACTCCTGGAACGGGAACAAGACCTCAAAGGTGAAATCAATGCCCTCAGCCAGCAATTAATTACCCTCCGCAACGGTCCCAAAAACCAGTGGGATAACGACAGGATTCCTGAAATCGAAAACAACCGAACTGCTCTGCGAAAAAAATACCAGGACTTGCTGGTTGAGTTAAAAGTCCAAAACCCTGAAATCGCTAGCTTAAAAACTGTAGAGGTTGCCTCCCTCCCTGAAATCCAAAGCTTGCTGGATGCGGATACCACCCTAGTCGAGTACTTTGTCACGGATGAACGCACCCTAGCCTTCATTATCACCCGCAACAGCTTCCACACTGTCCCCCTCAATGTCACTCGCCAACAACTGACCGAAGAACTGACACTCTTCCAAGACTTTGCTGACTTAGATGAACCCCATCCCCTAGAACTGAAAAACCTGCACGACTGGCTAATTGTACCCCTCCAGCCCCATCTCAACACCACCACCATCACCATTGTTCCCCACAGTATCCTGCACTATCTCCCCTTCGCTGCCCTCACTGACGGCAAGCAGTACCTCAGTGACAACTACGCCCTATTGTCCCTCCCCAGTGCTAGCATCCTGCGCTATTTACCCGACAAGGGCAAATCAACCACAGGCAGTCTTCTCGCCCTGGGAGATCCCACCATTCCCGGACTTTCCCCCTTAACTCATGCTCAAAAAGAAGTAGAGACCATTGCCCAGCTCTTCAAGACCAAAGCCCTGGTGGGGAAAGCGGCTACCGAAAGCGCTCTCCGGTCTAGGGCTACACAATCGGGAATTATACACCTAGCGGTTCATGGGGAGTACAACCTTCGTAACCCCCTATTCAGCGCCATCCGTCTACTAGAAGATACCCAGCACGACGGTTCCTTAGAAGTTCATGAAGTCTACGGGTTAGATTTAACCAGTACCACCAATTTAGTTGTGCTCAGCGCCTGCCAGACCAAAATCGGTGAATTGAGCCGGGGTGATGAAGTAGTAGGACTAACCCGTGCTTTCTTGTATGCCGGAACCCCCACCATCATCGCAAGTCTCTGGAATGTGGATGATGCTGCGACAGGACTGTTAATGAAGCAATTTTACAGCCATTGGCAAGGGGGAATGAACAAAGCCGAGGCATTACAGCAAGCCCAGAAAGATTTACGGGAAACATATCCCCATCCTTATTTTTGGGCAGCATTTTCGTTGACAGGGGATGCAGGGAATAGGGAGTAGGGAGTAGGGAGTAGGGAGTAGGGAGTCGGGAGTAGGGATAAACAGAATTTTTTCCTGTTCCCTATTCCCTATTTTTTCCTATTCCCTATTCCCTAGTTATCCAACCAAACCGCTAAATCCGTTACTGTTTCAAAATTCAACAACGCTTCACTCAATTCCTCCAATCGAGTAATCGATAATCCCTCAATCTGCTGTTGGAGCACAGGGTCAAGTAAACCTAACCTCAGGGTTAGCAAACGCATCACAACTAATAGGACTCCCTCCTGCTTGCCGCGCTGGAGTCCCTGCTGGAGTCCCTGCTGGAGTCCCTGCTGGAGTCCCTTTTGGACTCCCTTTTGGATAATATCTTGATAGGTGACTGATTCTTCCATAACTTCCTCCCTTAACAATCGACGCACTAAATCTTTGTCAAACCGCAAACCAGCCAGTACATCCACACAGGCCGCTAGATTTCCCCGTAATGGTTTTTCTTCAATTTTATCCATTTCAGCAACGACTTGCTCTAACAATCCTAGGGGCTGATTACTCCTGGCTAAAGTTGCCAAGGGTAACAAAGCCCGATTGGCCAATAGTGGTAATGGGTCTTGCTCCCACAGGCGAATTATTCTATAACGGTGCCAGGTATTAATATCTCTAAACTCGTTATTGAATACCATCTGTGAGGTCGTAGACTTAAGAAAAATTACCACCTGCTCAATCGGACATCGGTACTTGCGGTGTAGTCTGACCCAATAGTCCAACATCCGAAATGGTAATGGTGGCTCCGATTGGGGCAGGGTTTGAAATTCTAGGTGCAGAATTTGGTTTGTACTTTGCAGTAAACTCAGAGCATCAGCTTGAATTGGTTCAGCACTTAATTCAGTTTTAAGTACCTGAATATCCTGAGGTTCTTCACCCAATAGCCAGTGAAAAAACTCCGATGGATATTCTTCTGCTAAGTATTTACAGATGTTATCGTAGGCCAAGGCAAATTGTTCAAAATTAACACTATCTCAGATACTGTAGTGAATCTGAGCTAAAAAATTGATCGCACCTGGATCTTGCTTATTTATTCAAGTTATGATATCCGAGCACTAATGATTTGGATCAGATACAGAAGGAATAATATTAAATCTGATTAATAACTTTTAAGGGTAAAATTTCAAAAATGCTGAAATCCCTTATTTAAACTCAGCAATTGATCAGCATAAGTGCCAGTTTTATCTTTTAACCAAACCTGATTACCACTAGTAATCTTGCCAATTACTGCTGCTCCCTCCCCCAGTTGTGCCACTAATTCCTCAGCAGCTTCAGTAGGCAGACATAGCACTAATTCAAAATCTTCACCACCATACAACGCCCAATCCAAAGCTTGCTCTCGGGACACCAATTTACTCAAGCTTGGAGGTAAAGTAATTCGGTTGGGATCAATCTCAGCACCAACACCACTGGCACGACAAATTTGTACAATAGCATCTGCTAAACCATCGCTACTATCCATACCCGCAATGGATAGTTGAAGGGTTGAAGGTTGAAGGGTTGAAGGTTGAAGGGTTGAAGGTTGAAGGGTTGAAGGTTGAAGAGTTGAAGGTTTAAGGGTTGAAGGTTTAAGGGTTGAAGGTTGAAGGGTTGAAGGTTGAAGGGTTGAAGGTTGAAGGGTTGAAGGTTGAAAGTTATCTGGTTGAAGGTTATCAGGTTGAAAGTTATCAGGTTGTAAGTTATCAGGTTGAAAGTTATCAGGTTGTAAGTTACAACTTTCAACCTTCAACCTGTTAACCTGTAACTCTAGTAACCTGTTAACCTGTAACCTTAGTAAAGGGATCACATCAAGTCTGGGTTGGGGACGCTGGTGAGCTTTAATCAGAGATAGTCGTTCCTCTGGACTTAAGTGTTTGCCGAAATCCGGCTTGAGGAGTAATTCTAGTCCAGCCCGGGAAGCACCATGAACACCTGTCACCACAATGGCATGTCCCACCTTCGCCCCTGTGCGGCGGATGGCTTGGTCGGGGTAGACTTGACCAAAGGCAGTGATAGCAATAGTAATAACCGGGGAGCGACAGATATCTCCTCCCACTATTGGTGTATTGTACTGGTTCAAACACTGAGTCATGCCTTGGTAAAGTCTCTCAACCCAGCTAACCGCTACATCCCCTGTCAGGCTTAAGCCTACCGTAATGCCTAGGGGGGATGCTCCCATAGCAGCTAAATCAGACAAATTAGCAGCAGCAGCACGCCAACCAGCATCTTCTGGACTAGTAGTGCATTGGCTTACCCCACCGTAGCGATCGCTAAAATGCACCCCATTCACCAAAACATCTGTAGTAATCACCAAGGATTGACCAGACTCTGGAGGGGGAATTACCGCTCCATCATCTCCTACAACCCCTGGTGGACAGAAAGGCTGTAACCGTTCTAGAAGACCTTGTTCTCCAATATCTTTTAGTAATTCAAGGGTCACGAGAAAACGAGCAATTATTGATACTTCCCACTGGAATCAACTTAGTTATCAGTAATTAGTCAAGCTCATCCCTAGCTTCGCGGCAGGGGTTAAGGAGCTAACCGCTCAACCGATAGGATAGCTATGCCTGGGGCTCAACCAAATTCTCAATCCCATCAATAACTCTCATCGACTCAATTACATCCCCTCGTTTGAGCTGTCTGAGTAACTCTTTGTTTTCTACCACATAGCCAAAGACAGAATAGCGCCCATCCATGAAGTTGATACCAGCTGGGGTAAGTTCTGGTTGAAACAAGAAGAAGAAAAACTGAGAAGAGCCACCATTGGGGTCTTCTGCAGGACGTGCCATAGCTAGGGTACCATAAGCAGAGAAGGGCAGCACAGGTTGCTCACGATAACGACCAATTTCTTCCAGGGTAAACTCATAAACCGGTTCCGAGTCTCCTTTCAGCATGATTTCGATCGGAATCCCTCGATATTCACCAGTTTCCGGGTCAATAAAGCCTGTCGCTTTTCCTGGAGGGTCCCCTGCTTGCAGGATATAGTTATCTTCAGCACGGTTGAAGGTTAGACCATCATAGAAACCCCGCTGTACCAAATCCACAAAGTTCCCGGCTGTGACTGGAGCATTGTAACCATCTACCACCATTTTCAAGGAACCTTCCTTTGTGGTCATTTCCACGGTAGCGCGACCCTTAAGTTGAGGTAAGTTACTATACTCTGGGGGTACCTCAAAGGGAAACTCCTCTACCATCAATTGTTCCAGTTCCCCAACTTTATCCAAGAGTATCCCGCGCTCAATCAAGACGTTTTCCTTGTCTTTAGCCTCCACAGCTTCTCGAATCTTAGCAATTTCGGCTTGGATCTTGGCAATTAGGGCTTCGCCTTGGGGTTTTCTGGCATCTGGAATGTCCGCTAGTAATTTCTGATCACTACTAGTTAAAACCACAGCAGCTTTAGTAATATCGCTGGTGATGGGACTCCAGCGTTTGCCCCGCATTTGTTGAGAAATATCCTCCAAACTGGCTTGTATTTTCCGCACTGGCTGATTATCTATCGGTAAGCCGTAGCGCAACAGAGCTCTACCATCAGTAATGGCATTACCCCCTGGTAATCGACTTTCACGAGCAGGTTCTTGATTACCAAAGTTAAACTTAAAGTTCCACCAAGCTCCACTCAGACCTAAGGAAAGGGACATTAACAGCAGCCCCAAGAGGGTAGTCTTGGTCAAGGGTTTCCACCAATCTGGCAAAGAAATCTTTAAAAGTTTCATAAACAATAATTACCCCAAGCATTACACCAGTGGGGTCAAGGCTGATCCACAACGTATCAAAACTTCATCTCATATCTTCCCATGTCAAGGTAGTTTATGATACTGTTGAGCCATTAGCTTCGGTCTTTCAGCTGGGGTCCGTGCCCATCACACCAATAACCCACTGAGCTAGCCAAGTTATCGCCCTCTCCCCCTATGCCTATCCCCTCACAAGGGTAGGTTTTTAAACATTGGGGCGAGTACTTACTTTTAATGCCTAGAAACTCCGAAAAATCTGTATCCAAATATACAATAATTTTAGAAATAATTCTCCCCATTTCCCGCTCTTCCCCTCCTGGGAGGGGTTAGGGGTGGGTTCCGACTCCCGATTCCCGACTCCCGACCCTGATTAAAAAACCTACCCCTGTAAGCTTCCTATCCCCCCATCGATTTAACTAGCGTTGAGGTGATTAGCCAAAAGTATCGTTTAGTTTAGGATGGGCAAGTCACTTAGCGCAACACTTTGGCACAAATCTTTACCTTAACCTCCAAAGTGCAACTTTCAACCTTCAACCTCTCAAGGGTAAAATAAGATGCCGATTGTTCTGCCCGAGTTAGCAGGTTAATGATTTCTAGTAACGACTTTCGCACTGGTGTCTCTATTGAGTTAGATGGATCCGTATGGCGGGTAGTGGAATTTCTCCACGTCAAGCCTGGAAAAGGTTCCGCCTTTGTTCGTACCAAACTAAAAAATGTCCAGACAGGGAATGTTGTAGAGAAAACCTTCCGGGCTGGGGAAACAGTACCCCAGGCAAACCTGGAAAAACGTGCCATGCAGCATACCTACAAAGATGGCGATGAATATGTCTTCATGGATATGGAAAGCTTCGAGGAAACTAGTCTAAGTGAATCCCAGATTGGCGATCGCTGCAAGTATCTCAATGAAGAAATGGAAGTGAACATCCTCTTCTGGAACGACCAGATTCTAGAAGTAGAACTGCCCAATTCTGTAGTGTTGGAAGTAGTCGATACCGATCCTGGTGTTAAAGGTGATACCGCTACTGGCGGTACCAAACCAGCCAAGGTTTCAACAGGAGCTCAGGTGATGGTTCCTCTATTCATTTCCATAGGAGAGCGCATTAAAATCGATACCCGTAATGATTCTTATCTTGGTCGCGAGTAAATTGTTTTGATGCCCTGATTTGATGCCCTGAATAGATCATGGCAATCAAGATAATGGACTCACCTGACTACTAAGGCAAAATAATGCCAAAAAATCTTAACCCTTAGCCTTTAGCCCCAAGACCCTAACCTCTTTTTAAAAATTGTGGCATTAGACATCAATCAACTTCGTGATCTGTTAGCTGCTATTGCTCAAACCGATATTACAGAACTGACCCTCAAGAGTGATGATTTTGAACTCACAGTGCGTAAAGGGGTCAGTATCACCCCTACTAGTGATTCCGGTGAAGCTAGCACTCCTTATCAAGCTGCTGGCTCCGTAGGGGTTCCCATCTCTGGCTCCACTATACCCACTGCTCCCACACCAGTACTAGAGGTAGCCTCAACACCAGCAGCAACAGTCCCATCAGTACCTCCACCAGGGGTAGATCAAAAGTGGGAGGAAATTAACTCACCCATGGTCGGGACATTTTACCGCGCTCCTGCTCCTGATGAAGACCCCTTTGTGGAGGTAGGGGAACGCATTAGTGCTGGTCAAACTGTTTGTATTATTGAAGCTATGAAGCTGATGAACGAAATTGAAGCAGAAGTGAGTGGACAAGTAATGGAAATTTTGGTAAAAAATGGAGAACCAATAGAATATGGTCAAGCACTAATGCGGATTAAACCTGACTAAGGATTACTCCTTAGATAGGTTTGACAGATGTCAAGCTAATAATAGCTGCTAGAAGCGAAAATAGGTTTGCTGGGCATGGGAATTAGAGGTCTGCCAACGTATATTTATGTGCCGCAGCGTCGGTTGACAAATTTTCATCCAACGCTAGTGAGCAACTGCTCAAAGCAGTCTAACCTGGGAAACCTCTAGAGTGGGAAGTTTTGATTGACATCTTGGCGAGTCAGTGGTTGATCAAGCATTAAGCCTTCTCCACCTAAAACCTCTAGTTGTTTCCCATCTACCTCAATCCATACCTGAGTATTGGGGTCTAAACTGCTGGCTGTATAAACAACTTGCGCCAGACGACCGCTCATGGAGCTACTGCCGCCACCAACGGTAAATTCCTGGGACAAATCTACATGAACACCATCACTTTTGAGAGAAACACCCCGTAGTTTTGTACCTTGGGGAATAGTGGTCGTAAATGTGCCATTGGTCGGTCCAGCCAATAAACCCTCGAATGCGCTCTCTAATATCTGACCTTTGTTAAGGGTCTTATTATTTAAGGGAATTGAACTAGGAATTAAAACAATTTGGTTATCAACATCATTGAGCCAATAGACCTGAATTTTTTCCTTAGTTGAGGGTTTTTCAGTTGTGGGTTGTATAGTCTGAGATGACTTAGGTGTAGATGATTGGGGTGTAGTTGTCACAGGCACTTCTGGGGAAGATTGCTGTGAACGCCATGCCCACCAGGTACCTCCACCTCCTGCTGCTAAGACTAGGATGGAAATACTGGCAATCACACCGAGAGGAATACCACGATCGTCTTGTTGGTCATGCATAATAACTGATTAATCAAAAGGTTGATTTACGGTAATTTGATTTACTATGATCAGATAGGACTAGTGGCACGAAACCAAATTGAATTTTTGAGACTTCATCCTTGATATTTCATCCTTCATCTTTGATATTTCATCCTTAACACGGTTTACTCCTTGATCCGGACAAATGCTGCTAATTCTAATTCACTAGGACTTAACTCAAATTGTAAGATTCGGGCTGTGATGCCTTCATCTTCAATATTACTGAGATTTAAGCGCTGGCTGAGACTACCAACAAATAACTTGATTAACTGAGGTGGGAGTGGGTTCCCATCAACCGACAACTTTGGTTCAATTAGCTGTATGCTTTTCCCGGTCAGGATGCCCACACCGGAGTTTAAGATAATCTCTAGGGGTTGATTATCTCCTTGCTGCAATGTCACTTGTAAATAAATACGGTTGTCATCTAGAAAGTCTACTTGTGAGTTCAGTAGTTTATAACGCCTACTGCCACGACTGATCACAGCATTGATCAAATCGTTTAATTGTTCTCTAACTTCCGGCGACTCTAGAGCTTGGTTAATATCTGACTCGGTTAAAACTAGACGCACTCCAGCTTGTAGCGGTTGCCTCAGAGAGTTCGCTAGTGAGTCTTTACCACCTTTACGGACGTTCTCTATATCAAGGTCAATCGGATCAGTTTCTAGTTCCAAGACACCAATCCGGATATCTGGCGTCAGCCATAAGCCCTTACCAGCAATTAAAACCTGGTCTACTTTGCCTGGCAAAATTTGGTAATTGGGAGTGTTGTTAACTCGGACTTGCAATTGCTCGACCTGGGAAAGCTGGGAGCGGATATTGCTTTCGATCACCTTGTCGAGGATGAAACCCACCCCAGAAACCACAGTGATTAAGCCTGATAGGAATATGGTCAAAAATTCCATGGAAAAAAAAAGGCACAACGTTAAGAGTGAGGTGAGGCAAGGAGGGCAGTTAAGGGAGATAGGGTAGGTGTAAGTAGTAGGACAAAATTAAAGTTAACTGTTAAGACTTGGGAACGATAAACTTGCCTATCAGGCAATAGAAGGGGATTCAATGCCTTCACAGGTCTTACACAATTCTTACACATGTCTTAACACAGTTAACTGAATCAGGACTTACGCACCAAGACCGTTAAAACCCGGTTTCTGGTTGTCTTGATGCAGTCGCTCATGGGGGGGACCCCCAAGACCGCGCTGCATCGCTATACATCAAACGCTGAAATCGGTGTAATTACCGTTAATAACCAGGTTGGTGGCGTAAGTGCTGTTTATTTCTATCCAGGTACTTACCAGAAAATTCCCTCTTAATCTTATCCCAAAACCCAGTTGAACAACCCTGTGCTAAGAGCTCCACCACAATTCCAATTTCCATGGAAACACTATAAAGTCAGGCATAAATTGTGATAGCAAACAACCCCACACCAAGCTTTTACGATGGTGTGGAGCTTTGAGAAGATTTTGTTAACTCTGGTCAACGGTCAACGGTCAACGGTCAACGGTCAACCTTTAACCTTCCACAGAGTTTTTATATGAATCCTGCGGCAGCACTAAGGCTTTGAGGCACCTTACCGTTAGTGTGGTGAGTTTTTCCATTGCCATTACGGGGCTGGATTACTCCATATCCGCCATGATTGCGTTCATAGATTACATTAATCTCCCCGGTTTTAATGTTCCGGAACATATAAAAATCGTGGTCTACTAGCTCTAGTTGTTCCAAGGCTTCCTCTACAGTCATTGGGGGCATGGCAAAATACTTCATACGCACCACTTCTTCGGGTAGCTCAGGAGTGCGATCGCTAATCAGATCAACTGGCACCGATTCTTCTTCTAGTATTACCTCTGTCTTGGCCTGATTACGGGTTTTCTGGGATTGCTGCTTCTCCTTATATTTGCGCAGTTGACGATGAATCTTATCAGCCACCAGATCAATGCTGGCATACAAGTTTTCAGTCCCCTCTTGGGCACGAATCACTGTCTTATTGGCATAAATGGTTACTTCAGCTGTCTGTTTCGGGTTTATCCGAGGATTACGAGCCACCGATAGATTTATATCCACCTGATTGGTAATGTTTTGAAAATGATTGACCGCCTTTTCTATTTTTTGATGTACATAGTCACGAATTGCATCGGTGATATCGATGTTTTTACCTTGGATAACAAGCTTCATACTGACTACTCCATCTCGTAACGTTTGCGCTTGACAATAGCAGTGGAGGTTGGGGAGATCTGCTATTGGTTCATACTCTTACCCTATCACTTTGTATTCTAGAGAACATCAACTCTTGATTTCTCTTTAAATTCCTTTGCATTCGTTGACATTGATAAAATAGGGCATAGAGTATGAGATAATTGAGGATTGTGCGTAAATGTTTAATTAGTCATCAAGGCTTAGTCCCTTACACAGTGGCTTGGGAGCAACAGCGATCGCTAGTTAGTCAACGGCTCCAAGATTCCAGTTTGGATGATATTCTCCTGTTGCTGGAGCATCCACCGGTTTACACCCTAGGAAAAGGGTCGAGTATTGACTTTCTCAAATTCGATCCCAATCAGGTTAACTCGGAGGTGCATCGGATAGAGCGTGGTGGTGAAGTGACCTACCACTGTCCTGGACAGCTGGTAGGCTACCCGATTCTCAATCTCCGGTATTATCGCCAAGATTTACACTGGTACCTCAGACAGCTGGAGGAAGTTTTGATTCAGGTATTGGCTGTCTATGGACTCAAGGGTGAGCGGGTGACTGGGATGACTGGTGTCTGGCTAGAAGGATGTAAAGTTGCTGCCATTGGCATTAAGGTGAAGCGCTGGATTACCATGCATGGCTTTGCTTTGAATGTCTGTCCTGACCTTGCAGGTTTTAATCATATCGTTCCCTGCGGCATTGCGGATAAACCCGTGGGTAGTCTAGCTCAGTTTATTCCGGATCTTAATGTGGAACAGGTACGCTTAGATCTGTGTGGTAAATTTGCTGAGGTTCTTGGCGTGCAACTGATTAACCAAGGGGAAAGGGGATTTTCCTGATACCAAATAGCTAAAGTACTGCTACATATTAAAAAAAATCACCAGCTGTGGATACAGCTGGTATGGTCTACACCATTAATTAGAGATACGTCGTCATTTTCCATGAGGAAAATCCAGGCTGCGCGTTCCCAAACCGACAGCCTAAAAATTTCTGATAATTTGATCGTAACAGAGAATACGTTCTTTTTTGTAATTAAAGTTTACATTTTTTGGGTTGAGACAGATGCCATCAGGTAATGACGACCTTGATCAGGACGCCCCCAGAGGATTTGCTCGTGCTTATAAATCGCCATGCCTGGTTTAGCTCCTTTGGGCTTGTAGACATATTTGGGTTTCGTGTAAACCACTGGGACCTGTTCACTCTGACACCCCCGGCTGTTGTAAGCGGCTAGATCAGCAGCAAATTGCAAATCTGCTGGATCAGCTACTGTTCCTGGCTCTAATCTCAGTAGTACATGACTCCCAGCAATCTCTTGGGTATGAAACCAGAGGTCATAATCCCCAGCGGTACGAAATGTCAGCTGGTCATTTTGCCGATTGTTGCGACCAATCAATAATTCAAAGCCACTGGGAGTTTGATATCGATAGGGCTGTGAAACATCCGATAGATTACGACTCCTTTGAGCAGAAGCTTCTAAATATCCTTGCCCAATTAGCTCTTCGCGGATTTCCTGTAGGGTTTGTAAGTCGTCTAGAGTGTTATAGGTGTTTAGCTGAGTCAATGATGCCTCGACTTGCTCTAAATACTGTATTTCCTCTTGTACTTCTTTTAGTAATGGCTCAACCGCATCGCGAGTTCGTTTCAGTTTTTGGTGTCGCTTGTAGAGAGCTTGGGCATTTTGGACAGCATTTTTCTCAGGATTTAAGGGAATCTTGACTGGCTGGTTGGTTTCAAAGTCAGGTAGGGTGATCGATTTCATCCCTGGTTGCCAATCCTGGAGATATGCCATTAATAAGTCAGCTTTTTCTCGGGATTGATCAGCTTGGTCAGATTGCTGTAAACGTTCCTTAAAGCTAGAGGCTTTTTGCCGTAGTTTTCGTAGGTTATTATTTAGCTTCTGAGTCAGTTGGTTATGCAACCGGGCAAACTCGTGTTGATTGAACTGATTGGTGTAGTAAGAATTTAGTAAGGTTTGGATATTTTCAGCTGGTTTAACTATCCCCCAATCCATTACTGTATATCCTTGGTTTGTCCAGCCTGGCTGAAAAAGGTTAGCAGGTTTAAGGTTGGCAGGTTGTTCGCGTAGCGTGGCCTTTTGGCCAAGGTTAGCAGGTTGAAGGTTAACAGGTTGTTCGCGTAGCGTGGCCTTTTGGCCAAGGTTAACAGGTTGTTCGCGTAGCGTGGCCTTTTGGCCAAGGTTAACAGGTTGAAGGTTAGATGGTTGAAGGTTAGATGGTTGAAGGTTAGATGGTTGAAGGTTAGATGGTTGTCGGTTGGCTGTAGACAAGTTGCTAACGTTTAATAAAGTTTGTAACCATTGTTGCCAGCGTTGAAATAGGTTTTGCCAGTCGGATTCTTCTAGGGTTTCGGTGGATTGCTTTGGGTCTAAACCAGCTGCTTGTACCATTGAGCGAGCGAGGGTGGGACTCAATCCTCGATAACTTTTGAGTAACTGATGTGCTACTGCTCCTGGTATCAAACTGACTCGTTCTTGCCAGCTCTGGTAGGGTTCAGTCAAACTGGGGCTAGTGCCAGTCAGGGCTGGTGGGAGTTCGTAGGGTTGACCGGTTTGAATAGTACGGACGGTGGATTGCTGGTTACTGACTTGATGAGCAGTGGTGACAATTAGATTGTCAGCATCAGTGAGGATTAGGTTACTGTATTTGCCGATAATTTCTACATACAAATGCCAAGTCGGAGCTTCTCCAGGGCGTTTGGCAAATTGCAGGTCTAAGACTCTCTCCCAAGGGGCAATGGTTTCGATGGCAATTAGGGCGAAGCCACCTAACTGGTGCCTCAGTTGGTCACTAAAGGTGAAGGTGTCGGGAACCCGAGGGGGTGGATCTCCTATGCAAATTCGGGCAGCTTGGGGATGCCAACAAATGGTGAGCCAACCTCGACCATTTAGGGTGCGTAGGGCGATGGCAATGGTGTAGCGATCGCGTTGATAGACTTGTTCGGCACGTCCTGGTACCCAGGTAGCACGGAGCTCAGAACAAGCAGCGGTCAGGGTGGTATAGTCAACAGGTTGCATGGGCCAGGTGCCAGATCTGAGCTTGGTAGGATTCGGGTTTGAGAATGGGTTCGCCTAGCGGCTCAATGCGCGGGCATCGCATTTTGGCTTTGGCTATGCGATGGGCTTTGCCCCGCTACGCGAACGCAGTCTAGCCCAGTTCCAATTTTCAGTATTTACAATACTATTGTATTAAGTCAGGCTTAGGGCTACGATGTTAGTCGAGAAACTACCTCTTCTCAAGTCAGAGCTAACCTAGCCAGTGTCCTAGATCAAGTACAGGATGACCAACCAATTATTTTATTGTCATCAAAAATTTGCTCAAGCCTGGGAGTAGACTGAGGCCACAGTCAGGTTGATGGTCAGCGATTTCAAGTCGATTTGGGTCCATAGTCGCAAGGGCAATACTGCAGCAGAAAGGGCCGGGTTAGCTGACGTAACCTGGAGTTGGCATGACTTGATCAGCTATCGCACACTGTGCTGATCGACCACCAAATTTTCCAAATAATAATTTTTGTAAATTTGTTTCTCATAAATTAGGACAAGATCGCACCTATTGGTTATTTTTAGTATGGATTGCTTAATCAAGCAATTAAAGACGATTTTAAAAGTTAAGCTTTTTTAGTATTTAGGAGAAAGTGGATGGGAAATTTAGCTCGTTCGGCAACCCTCGGTTTGGATGCCTTTGAAGGAAACCCTTTAGAAATGCGTCCTAATCAGACTGAAGAGGATTTACAAATCATCATTAGGGCTGTTTACAAGCAAGTCTTGGGAAATGAGCATTTAATGGAAGAACAACGTCTGGAAAGTGCTGAAGCACTTCTCCGGGATGATGACATTACTGTTCGTCAGTTTGTGAGGATAATCGCTCAATCCAATTTATATAAGTCACTTTTCTTCCATTCCTCTTCTCCATACCGCTTTATTGAACTGAATTTCAAACATTTGTTAGGTCGTGCGCCTCAATCTCAACAAGAAATTCAAGACCACGTTCAAATCTATTACGAACAAGGATATGATGCTGAGATTGACTCCTACATCGATAGCGAAGAATATATTTTGAACTTTGGAGAATATATTGTTCCTTATCCTCGTAATATTCGTTCCCAAGTTGGTCTCAACAACGAAAGCTTCAATCGCATGTTTTCCTTGTTAAGAGGTTCTCCTACTAGCGACAGAAATAACAGTGCTCAATTAATTACCTCTGTCGCCTCCAATATGGCTACTCCAATCGAGCCCCTTGCTATGGGCAATGGTGGGAACTATGACAATACTGGTAAACGTTTTAAGATTACCTATTCTAGTTCCAACGACTTCGCTCGTGCGCAAAAAGTCAGCAAACAACAGATAACAGTAAGCTTTGATTGTATGTCAAAAGCATTTCAGAATATTCATGGAGTAGGAGGTAAGATTATTAGCATTACAGAGGCACTTTAAAAAGCTCCTCTGTGACCAGCAGCAATTGTCCTAGGTTACCTTAAAACTAATGATTAAATCTCATCTATCTCATCGAGATGAGATAGATGGGATTTTTTTTAATTTTTTTTCAAGAGTGGGACAGGATTGCATAATTTAACACTGGCTGGTATTTAACACTGGTATTGAACACTGGTCGCTGACCTAACTCAGCATAAATGTTTCAAGATTAATTAAAAAATTCATTCGGGCTCAACACATAAACTTACAACTTAGAAAAGATCTTGTTTTTTATGTCTAAACAACAGCTCATGGACTTTATTGTTGCTGTCAAAAAAGATGAATCATTGAAAGCACAATTAAAAGATGCCCAGCCCGAAGAAATTATCCGTATTGCCGAGCAAGCAGGATTTAAGTTCTCCGAAGAGGTTAAGGGGAGATTTAGGAATCGCTGGGCAGGAGTCTACAGCTGTCCTCAAAGGGAGGATATTAACGAGATCTGTCCAGCACTTTGTCCGCCAGGTTTTAAGTCATTAGCTGAGTACTCTCAGTCAACCTGCACCCCTTACGACAAAGAAGAAAAATATGATTTTCGTTCTGGCTTTAAATATACTAATGTAACATAGTTTAATAAATAACATAGTTTGGGGTTTGGGGATTTTCGGGACATCAAGTCCCTTAATCTCCCTGGTCTACCTCCCTACCCTGCTTACCCTGAGGGGGGTAACTCTTGCCCTTTAGTTGAATCAGCCAATCAGAGTCATTAGCACAAAGAGCGCGACCACTTGAATCACCCAAATAATCTAATGCTAATAAACAAGCATACTTTAATTTCCAAACTTTACTTTCAAGACCAGCTTTTAAATGGGGAATTGCTTGCTTGTTACCTAAGTTACCTAAAGAGATAGCAGCTGCAATTCTCGATTTGACAAATTTGTCTCCCAAATTAAGTAAGGTATCCACAAAGAGATCGTAAGCAGGTTCGTATTTCAACCAACCAAATAGTTTAATAATATGGTAGTGAGCTCCGTAATCTTCCTGAGCGTTTTCGTCAAAAGATTTTTTTAATATTTCTCCAGCATTAGGGTAAAAATCGAGCATCGCCTTACTTGCCAAATAACAATAGGCAAAATCTGTATTGTAGAGGTCTTGAATTACTCTTTCCAAACTCGGTTTTTGGGGATATTCATAAGCCATTTTAAGGTCTTGAGGATGATCCCAAATTGCTAAATCAAAACTCGATTCCATTACCGAATCATCAACGGTTCCTTTTTCTTGTGCCTGATCTGCTAAAAATCGCATTCCCCGAAGACGTAGAGATTGGGAAACAGGAGCAGCAGCTATATCAGGAATAGCCCCATCGTATTCTAAATCCATCAGGTCTTGAATCGCTCCTCGCCGGGCGTGAATGTTTTTATCATTCAAGAATTTGATAATTCGATGGACTTGATTGTCATCTCCTGATAACTTACAGGTAGCAGCTATGGCTGCACAAGCTATGGCAGAATCTTCTGATTCCGTAAATCGAGCAATTCTTGCCAATGCTGGTTTATAATTGAGTTTAGTTAGAGTTTGAATGATTACTCGATAAATTTGTCCTTCTTTCTCTAATAATTGAGCAATTTTTTCCAGAATGTCCTGATTAGATGTCCCAATCTCGCCGATTGCCCAAACAGTATTTTCTACCATATAGCGATCATTATCGGCCAAGAAAGGTTCCATGACTTCGATGGCATGATTAACCTTTAAGCGTCCTAATGATTCGATGGCTTTACGCTGTGCTTGACGATTTTCCCGTGCAGGATTAGGGTCTTGCAAAACTTTGATTAGTGCTTTGATTGAGCGTTCCGTAGGAAAGTTTACTAAATGAGCTGCTGCTAGATAACGGTGATATTTTTCTTTTAGTTGTTCTACTGGTGTTTCCAAAAGTTCAATCGCTTTTTCTTCTGATAAACCAGGAAATAAGTTTAGAAAAGGACTAGTCATCTTTAAATTGAGGATTTGAGCAGTTTGACAATATCGCTATAACCTTGCTTTTGAGCCATCATCAATGCTGTGTAACCATATTCGTCTTGGGCATTAATATCTGCCCCAACTTTAAGCAAGGTTTTTACCGCATCTATATGACCATGAGCTGCTGCCATCATCAGTGCAGTCCAACCATGTTGATCTTGAGGGTTAATATCTGCTCCATAGTTGAGCAATATTTTTACGGTTTCTGTATGTCCCGATGATGCTGCTGCCTGTAATGCGGTTCCGCCATATTTATCTATCGCATTTACCTCCGCACCCTTTTCAAGTAAAACTTGTAAGGTCTTCGTTTGCCCTTCCCGCGCTGCCCACATCAATACCGTTCTACCAAAGAGATTATCTTTTCCATCGATATTAGTAACGTTTTCAAGTAATAAACTTAAAGTCTTAGTATCACCGCTCTTAGCTGCCTCTATTAATTGAGCGTTTATCTCAGCAATCATAATAGTAATTTATTCTTTTGCTCCGCTATCCCTGAGAATTTGCTGGATTTCTTTTAAGTTGAGTTTGATAGCATATTTTAATGGGGTATAATCCCAATCATTGATGGCATTAACATCAGCTCCTTTCTCGATCAAAAATTCCACAATCTCTCTATAGTTACGAGATACAGAACGCATTAGAGCAGTGGCATTTTCTTTATCCTTAACATTGACATCAGCCCCTTGGGCTACTAGGGATTTTACGACTTCTAGATCTCCATCTTTACTTGCCTGTAAAAGTCCTTCGTTAAGATCATTTGTAGAATTCATAATTATCTGTCAAACACCAAT
The DNA here is from genome assembly GCF_010672065.1 of Moorena sp. SIO4A1. Taxonomy (NCBI): domain Bacteria; kingdom Bacillati; phylum Cyanobacteriota; class Cyanophyceae; order Coleofasciculales; family Coleofasciculaceae; genus Moorena; species Moorena sp. SIO4A1. Next base: position 46,456 of record NZ_JAAHHX010000049.1, read on the forward strand.
CAAAAACAAACTGATAAAGTTAAATAACCCTGAGCAGTAAACTTAACCAATAAAGCTAAGCATCCTGCCCAGAGTTTTATAAAGAGAATTAACTCATCAAATTAAATTGATGGCAATGTCCCTAGGACATAGAGTTAATTAAATAGTCGATATAACCAGTCAATTCTGTGGCAGCTTGAGCAGACATATCGCGAGGAACGCAGATACGATCTCTTACTTTAGTGAAGGCAGCCACATAAGCAGCAGTATTGATTCCGAGGGAGCGGTAAACTTCACGGGCTCCCGCAATACCCCATTCGTCAAGAGGACCAGTACCACCAATAACTAAGCAATAATTAATTAAGCGTAGGTAGGTAGTTACATCGCGAAGACATTTGTCTTTGCGTACTTCAGGAGTGCAACCTTTGCTAACTCCGTCGGGAAATTCTGCATAAACTGCATCAACAGCTTCTTTAGCAACGGCTGCGTAGTTGGAAGCTAGCTTGTCTGCTGCTTCTAGACGCGCATCAGCCCGTTGAATATTACCAGCAATAGATTCTAAATCAGATCCACTGGGATACCGACCTGCGGTATCTGCTGAAGCAATCGTAGTGGTTAACACTGATTTCATGACTCAATTATCTCCTATTTTTCAATTAATGTAATTGCAGCTCAAACAACAGCTTGATTAAAACTCCTTTAATCAGCATTAAAACTTGTCTAACCAGCTAAGGTTAGCTAATCGCTGTCGTTACTGCATCGAAATAACCACCAATTTCTGAGGCTAATGAGGCGCAATCACCTTGAGTTACAGTCATTTTGCGCTGAGAAGCTGTGTTAGTTACAAAGGCAAGAGCAGCAGCTTTCATAATGTTGACAGCACGACTGACACTACCTGTAGGAACACCTAATGCGGAGTAAGTTTCTTTTAAGCCATTTAAGCAACGGTCATTGAGTACAGAAGCATCTCCTGCCAAAATAGCATAGGTGATATAACGTAGAACGATATCCCCATCCCGAAGGCAAGCAGCCATTTTACGATTGGTATAGATACTACCACCAGGTGCTGTCAGACCCTCGTTTTCGCACACAATACCAGATACAGCATCAGACACGATACAACTAGAGTTGCTAGTAATGAAGCTCGCAGCATCTAGACGGCGGTTTCCCAAAGAAACAAATTCTTTGAGAGCATTTAGGCCATCACCACCGAGAAATTCACCCTTTTGGTCTGATGCAACTACTGCTCTGGAAAAAGCATCGAACATTTGTTTGTCCTTGAATTTATACAAAAGGTTTATGGATATCTCTATGAAGATACAATAATGAAGGTTCTCTTAGTCCTGTTTCTGAGAAACAATGTAATAAAAGTTTATATTTTAGCCTAATCCGCAAGAAGACCCACGCCTAGTTGTCCTCAGAGCGCGGCAAGAAAAGTCCTAGGGGCGAAGCCTTTGGGGAATCATTGCAGGCTGAAACCCTAGTAAGTCCATTTATAGCAACCGGCACGACGGTTAGGACGCCAGTTGCCAGACAGGCTCGATGGGATCCCGTAGACAATCAAACTGGTTGAGTTGCTTGCCTTAGCAACTTTGGAGCCGAGACCAGCATCCCTCAATCTGGCTAAGGTCTGGTTAATCGGTAGGTAAGTATTATAGCGCTACGCGCAAGGGCTTTAGGCATGCATGCAAGAGGCAAGAGGCAAGAGGCAAGAGGCAAGGGTGCATCTCATATTTGAAAAGGTGCGCTTGACCCATTAAGAATTAAAGCGCGCCTATCGGCAAAGCCGACGCGGGGCGCGAACGGGCGCGCACCTAAATGTTCTGTAGGGTGCGTTAGGGGCGCTCGCCCTAATTTTCAGCCTCAATGCCCGGGTTAGGTTGCTGCCCGATTGTAACGGGCAAGATGCCCGTTCCACCCACCAGGTCAAACAACATGCATTGAGATGCACCCAGAGGCAAGAGGCAAGAGGCAAGAGGCAAGAGGCAAGAGGCAAGAGGCAAGAGGGGAAAGATATCCTCTTTTTTGACAATAAAATTAAACATTACTATTGTATCTAGTCCCAGCATGACATTGATTACTCGACTTTTTTTTTCTCGATTTCAGTAATTAAAAAATCGCTAGTATAGGAATTTTAGCAATTAGTATTTACGGCGATTATAGTTTAGATTTAGATCTAAAAATGTACTTTATTAATTTACACTAATTTTGTAATAATAATTAAGTCATATTAAATTTGCAATTTTTCAAAAAAAAGTTGCCATTAAAGATTAGTTTCGTGCTATAATAAAAGTGACCTTAATTAATAAGGTAAAAAACCAGCCCCCTCAGAGTGAACAACTACGGGGCTGGCTATTACCCCCTAGTAAAATAGGATTGGGTAAATCGACAGGATTACTCCTGTTTCGTCCCCTTGGCACCGTGCGAACAAGTCTCCAAGTACACGGCGCGACCAATTCCTTTAGAACTCATTTATCATTACCTCCTCTTTTCTTAGGT
>NZ_JAAHHX010000490.1:0-1777 GCF_010672065.1 Moorena sp. SIO4A1
GCCAAAATCTGAGAGTACCATGAAGTCAATCTGAGACAATTGACATAATAACCTTAAACAAGGGCACAGGTAACTTCGGATCTTAGAACAGCAAGGGTTTGAGGAACTTTAAGTTTTTTGAACACAGTTAATATAATTTAATTTGACTATTCAGCTATCAGCTATCAGCTATCAGCTTATGGGCACGGTTAAGGAGGAAAGCGTTAATAATAAAAGAGGTAAGTATTAGTTTAATTTGAGTTAAGTCACAGCGTCAAAGGCTGTGCCACAAAGCTGTTTGCGTAGCGTGGCCATAGGCCAACCGCTGACAGCACCTCAAGTAGCGTGGCCATAGGCCAACCGCTGACAGCTGGTGTTATCAAAAATCTTTAAAACCACTAACTGACTCCTGCAATTCCTGAGCTACGGCTACAGTTGAGGTTAAGGAACTTGAAATTTGTCTAGAGGAATCAACGGTACGTTCGGAGAATTGGGCCATCTCTTTGATCAACATAGCGACGCTCTGAGTGGTTTCGGTTTGGGAAAGACTCCCTTGGGAAATGGCTGTCACTAGCTGCTCGATCTGGCACGAAGCCGACCTCAGCTGTTTCATATTCTGCTTAGCTTCCTCAACTCGACTTGTCCCCTTCTCCACCACAGCAGTGCTCTGTTCCATTACCTTGACTAATTGAGACGTTTCTAGCTCGATATCATCTACTATCTTGTGAATTTCCTGGGTAGCTTTGATCAATTGGTTGGTAAGCTGATTCACTTCTTTGGCAATCACGACAAAACCCTGAATCCCACCAGACCGCGCAGCCTCAATCTCAGTGTTAATAGTCAAAACATTGGTTTGGACTTTGAGCATGTTGCTCAAGGCAACCACCTTAGCAATCTTTTCGGAAAATTTACCTAGCTGCTTCACTCTTGACGTGGTTTCCCCAATCGTGTCTCGCAATTCCAGGATACTCTCCTGAGTTAGGTTAATAGCAGTGCTGCTAGCTTCAACAGTGGTTGTAACTCCATCAACTACCCTCGCCGCCTGATCAGCATGCTCAGCCACTGCTTGAATCGAATCGGTGATTTGCTCCACTGAATGCAGGGTGCGAGTGGTTTCTGAAGCTTGCTTAAGAGCATCTTCTGCTAGTTGACCGACTACCACCTCCTTGTTTTCCAGTAAGGTATTGACTTCAACCGCTGAGTTGTTGACCTGGGTTACGATAGTTTGCAAACTCTCAATAATGGTGTTAAAACCATCAGCAACTTTCCCAATTTCATCCAAAGTCACGTCAGAGCGCACTGTCAGATCTCCTTGTGCTGCCCCTTGCAAATTTTCAAGCAGTACCAGCAGTTGCTTCTGGAGTGCTTCTTTTTCCTGTCTTTGCTCTTGAGAAATTCTTTCCGTCTTTTCGAGCAGATTAGCCTGCTTTAGAGCAAAGCTGAATTGAATCGCCACCTGAGTCAAAAGGTTAATCTCCGTTTCCTGCCAAGCTCTTGGCTGTGAACATTGATGGGCAGCCAGAAAGCCAATCAAGTTACCTGCCACCAAAATCGGTGCTACTAAACTGGCTTTAGCTCCACGCAATAGAGAGGTTTGGCCAAGCCTCTCGACTTGGGACTGCTGGTAGTGGGTCAACTCACCCTCAAGATTATCAATGGCTAGAACCTGACGTGACTGGTAGTGATCAACATCCTCTAGGGCAAAATCCAACTCTTCCTTCTGTGTTTCTGGGGTAACAGAGCCATCCAGAGTTACTGAAAGGCCAACCATTGAGCCTTTATGATTCTGTTCGAGGAG
>NZ_JAAHHX010000491.1:0-1777 GCF_010672065.1 Moorena sp. SIO4A1
AAGGTTGAAGGTTAGTTGGTTTAAGGTTGAAGGTTAGTTGGTTTAAGGTTGAAGGTTAGTTGGTTTAAGGTTGAAGGTTAGTTGGTTTAAGGTTGAAGGTTAGTTGGTTTAAGGTTGAAGGTTAGTTAGTTGAAGGTTGAAGGTTAGTTGGTTGAAAATGGATAGACATTTTATGCCTCAATCTCCAATCCCCTCAATTAAAGCTGCTAGAAAAAGTAAATTTAATTTACCACCAGGACCAAAAAGATATTTACTGTTTCAACTTTCTAAACTTCAGCATCAGCCAATTGAATATTTTGGGCATATGTGGCAGGAATACGGAGATTTAGTACGCCTGCCAATCATGCCAGGATTAAGTTTAAATTTGGCGAGCCATCCAGATCATGCAGAACATATTTTGTCTAGCCATCAGGAAGGATATGGAAAGCCAGATCTATTTCTCAAATCCATGAATTTACTTCAGGGGCAAGGACTTTTTAGCAGTGAAGGAGAGGTTTGGCTTCGACAGCGACGCTTAATGCAGCCAGCATTTCATCAAAAGCAATTGGTTAAACTTCATCATGTAATCCTTGATTGTGTAGAATCACTTCTGGGTGAATGGTCGGAAAAACCAGAAGGCGAGATTATTGATATTGCAGCCGAAATGTCACGGCTTACTTTAAAAATTGTCAGTTCCACCCTATTCAGTATTGATATCAGTAGTAAGACCGATAAACTAGGGCAGTCTTTGCGAACAGGTTTGGAATATGTTTATTACCGAATGAATAGCCCCCTGGCACTACCTCTATGGATGCCTACCCCCAGAAATCTTGAGTTCCGTAAAGCAAAACAAACACTCGACCGCCTCGTTTTAGACATTATCCAGTACCGTCGTGAACATCCCTCAGAGCAAAATGATTTGCTGTCAATGCTTCTAGCTGCTCAAGATGAAGAGACTGGAATCGGGATGAGCGATCGCGAACTTCAAGACGAAGTAATTACGTTAATTAATGCCGGACATGAAACCACAGCTACTGCATTAGCTTGGACATGGTATCTAATCGGAACCCATCCTGATGCTATGGCTCAGATGCAGGATGAAGTACAAACCGTTTTAAATGGAAATTACCCTACGGTTGAGAATTTGTTCCAACTGGAATACACTCGTCGCGTATTTGATGAGTCTTCACGTCTTTGCCCAATCGGTTTAGGGCTACCGAGAGTTGCCTTAAACGATGATGAAATTCAAGGATATTTTATTCCCAAAGGTACAATTTTCACTATTGCTCAATACTTCATTTTTCGCCATCCTGATTTTTGGGATAATCCAGAACAGTTTGACCCTGACCGATTTCTACCTGAAAAAGTGAAGCAAAGACCTAAATTTGCCTTTTTTCCCTTTGGTGCAGGTCAACACATCTGTATTGGCAAAAATTTAGCTCTGATGGAATCTACAATAATCTTAGCAGCTATCATACAAACGTTTCACATTGAATTAGTTCCTAATCAATCCATAGAAATAGATCCCAGATTTTCCCTACGTCCTAAATATGGCATTAACGTTAGAGTGCGGAAAAGACATTAAGCTATAGCAATTCTATGACTTGTGAGGTACAAATATCTGGGTTTTAGGGAGCAGGGAGCAGGGAGCAGGGAACAGGGAACAGGGAATAGGGAACAGGGAGCAGGGAGCAGGGAGCAGGGAGCAGGGAAAAAATACTGTGTACCTCATTATGCTAAAAACCGCTATCAAAATTTACATTAATAGGATATTACTTCAACATCGGCTCAGTCTTTC
>NZ_JAAHHX010000492.1:0-1769 GCF_010672065.1 Moorena sp. SIO4A1
TACCGTACACATCCAGCGAGACCGTCATCTTCGGTTAGAAGAGCAATCAGCTGTGATAGGTGATGTGGTGTCAGTACCTAGGCCATCTAGTCACATCAGAAATCAATTTTATATAGCTTATGGGGACTTAGTTTACACTTGGAGATATCCATCAGTATTTATCTACTTTAATTTCAGTCCTAAAGGTGCAGTTGCACTGATGAGACATCTGACACAACAATTAAATATAATTAAGATTCCCTTCGACTTCAATGTCTTGTACAATCCCTCTAGCTACGGGCGATATGACTCAGGAATTTTACGAATTAAGAAGGATAGCTACGAATTGGTTCGGCAAGTCCTACAGACTGTTTACGCAGAAAATGAATCGCACTTTCAAACTAATGTTCCTATATTCACTAAGGTGCTTGCGCCAGGGCTCGCTTTAGCAGAAAGACCTGAAAAAGAATTTAGATTTCTGGAAGGTTTTGGGATGAACCGCTGCAAAATTGTTGCCAATGCTTTAATGGAAGCCCATCAAAATGGTGATGAATCCCCAGAAGCTCGAATGCAATATATACTCAAGCAGTTTGAGCAATACGGAATAGACCTAGAGCGTCCATACCTCAATCCTGGCTCTGAAGATATCTACACACCATTGGATGTAACCAACGGTGTGACAGTCAGTTAATAACTAGACATCAAAACTATCCCCTTGCTAAAGAAGACTAAAGGTAGTATTAATTTAGTTATAGCGTTTCTAGGATTTATGAGGTACGCTTCATTTCCTCAAAGTCCCCCTTGATAAGGGGGATTTAGGGGGATCAATTCCCTCATGGCATAGAGAATTGCTATAGAAATTGGAGTTAAGAATTAGAACTTAAGCTACTGGCTTCAAGTTCCTTAATAACTTCAACTTCCCCAATCTGTTCCTTCAACCACCCACTAAACAAATCAGACATAATCTCAGACCGCAACTTCCCATCCAATTCCGATTTAAGAATCTCCTCAACCAAAATCAGATGCACTCCCTTAGAACTCACAATCGGCTTAAGCAACTGTGGCGGCTCAGCAGCAAAGACAGCAGCAGAAATTTCCGGCTTAAACTCCTGACGCTTAACAATTCCCCGATATCCTCCAGAGCGCCGTAACTCAGTATCTTGGATGTATTCGTGAGCAATCTCATAGAAACTTGTTTCCCCTTCATCCAGGGCATAAAACAGTTCCATCGCTAGCTCTTGATCATCTAAAACCACTTCGTAAATAACTGCACTAGCATAATCGAGCTGATGTTCAAAGAAATAGGGTTCAACCTTATCCGCAAACAGATGTTGAACTACCTTACTAGCCATCAAATTAGTATACACTATTTCTTCAAAATCATCTAAAGACATACTGTATTTTTGCAGCCATGCCCAAGTGTCTTCTGAATTCTCAAGTTTGTTCATTAATCGGAATTGGTCTGCTGCGTTTTGAAGGTCTTCAATCTCTACACCGATGCCAGCACTTTCCGCAGTAGCCGCAATAATCTTGCGGGTCACAATCCCTTCAATAATTTCAGGAATTTGGCAGGATAGCTGGACTTGGTGAAAAATATCTTCAGTGGTAATCGTAATAGCTGGTAACATGATTATTTATTGGTAGTTGGTAGGGAATAGGGAATAGGGAGCAGGGAGTAGGGAGTAGGGAGTAGGGAGTAGGGAGTAGGGAGTAGGGAGTAGGGAGGAGGGAGTAGGGAGTAGGGAGTAGGGAGTAGGGAGTGTGTTGAAAGTCGGAGATCCCCCTAAATC
>NZ_JAAHHX010000493.1:0-1764 GCF_010672065.1 Moorena sp. SIO4A1
CTAAAGAACGGTAGGTCAGGTATAAAAAGGTTTTTGCTGCGGTCCTGGAGTAGCTTCCACTTGAGAAAGGGTATGTAAGTTCAAGTCTACAAATTCCTCAGAAGCCAAATTAGGACCACCCTGTAGGGGAGAATTAGGAAGCGACTCAGTCTGTTGTGGTTGATCTGGTTTAATTTCCTGGGGGGTTTTGGAGATCTTGGGAATGATGGAGCTAATCAGCTGGGACAGATCCAGATTACTGAATACCGATGGATTGGAGAAGATATAGGGTAGGGTAGCGCTTAACAACAGCAAAAGTACCATGAAACCGACATTTAACGGAGTCAGCAGTTGGTAAGACACCTGCTTTTGGTTGTCAAATTCTTCTTGATCTTCTGCCAGACTCTGTAGTAGTTTTTCTGATGATTCGAGATAATCTTCTGGCTGGGTTTGGTTAGCCCCTAACTTGATCAAACTACCTGATTTTTCAGGCAATTTTTCAGGAGGCTTAAGTTGCTCCGTAGCCTCTTTCTGAATACCTAAGCTAGCACTTTCACCATTATTATACTGGGAGACAACTGGTGGCTGAGTAGGTTTTGGGGACTGTGATAACAGGGAATCTAGGGATTCAGTCTGCTCAACCAATGGCTCTTGTGGTTGTTTGAGAGAAGTTGTCCCCTTGGCTGTTAGGTTTGGCAGTGGAATGGTTGATGGCTGCTTTAGTTGAGGGATGGTCTTGTTTGTCTGCGATGGTGAGGATTTCTGTTGTACCTCACCCACAGAAATTAACTCTAGGGGTTTACGGGCCCGGTTACGACCAAGACTACGGTTAGTCATGACTGGGCGTCCTACTCTTCGACGTCGGTAGCGCGCTAATTCTTCCTCTAGTTGCACATCAAGGCTACTCAGAGCAGCTTGTAAAACTGAGTTGAGGTTGTAGTTACCCGTCGAGCTAGGGGATGAATTAACTGAGGAGTTTTGGCTCATGGCGGACTAGATCGGTCGTTTGTGCTATAGAACAAGCAACAGGACTTACGCAGCCATTCTATCTCTAGGGTCACCCTACTAACTCTAAGCTAGTTTATCTAAGCTAGTTTATCTAAGCTAGTTTATCTAAGCTAGTTTATCTAAGCTAGTTTGTAGCCTAGTGTGGCACAGGCTAGAAGCCTGTGACGTCAGTCCTGAAGCCATCAAAACTATTGTGAAATCAATTAATTATAGTAAGGCGATATGCTTAAATCACTCAATCAGATCTTAGATAGGATTACAAATCAGCCGGAGTGGGAAGGTATACAACGCTTGTCATACCTAATTAAGTCTTGGTCTGAAATAGTAGGAATGAATATAGCTAATCATACCAGACCCTATGCTATCTCTAGGGATATCTTATATGTGGCTACCTCTAGCTCTGTTTGGGCACAAGAACTAAAATTTAAGCGCCGGATGTTGTTGAAACGGCTTAATGCTAGTTGGTCTGAACCCCTAGTTGACATCCACTTTTCTCCAGCTCAGTGGCGGAAAACACAAGTTTTGGGCAATGGCTATTCACAATCTCAGTTGACCCCAAACCATAGACATCCTAGCACCATCTTGCCAATGTCTTCATCACTGGTTTCTGAGGAATTGGAGTACACAGAAAACAGAGAAAGTAGTGAAGCCACTGACACAAATACTGACACAACTACTGACACAACTACTGACACAACTCTGGCCAATAGGCTAGGCTACGCGAACAGACCCGAAGCAGCGTTTAAACATTGGGCAAAGATGATGCAGATGCGATCG
>NZ_JAAHHX010000494.1:0-1764 GCF_010672065.1 Moorena sp. SIO4A1
GCGTCAATACCTCGGGAAACTGCACCTCAACCGCTGCCATTGTTTGTAAAGGTGGCTCGCCTGAGTAATTAGCACTGGTAGTTGCCAACGGACCAGTCTTGGACAAAATTGCGATCGCTACCTTAGAAGCTGGCACACGCACCCCAATAGTAGTCGGGTCAGAAGGATTCATAACGGTAGGTACTTTATCTGAAGCGGGTAACACCAATGTTAATGCTCCTGGCCAATACTTCTGAGCCATCTGTTCCCAAATCGACCTCTGTGCGGAAGTACCTTGAACATATGGCCAAAGAGACTTAGGGGATGCCCCCATCAAAATCAAAGGTTTGTCTTGAGGACGGCGCTTTGCCTCAAACACCAACTCTGACTTGTGCGGTAGCACTGCTAGTGCTGGGACTGTATCTGTTGGAAAACTTACCAGCTTACCTGAGAGAGCCCCAGAAATCAGGGTAGCCATAGAAACTTGGGTCATTGCTCACCAGCACACTAAAAAGTAGAAGCGATAACCTCAAAGGTAAACGTTGGCTGAAATTATCCAAAGCTTTTTACCTATTGGCATCGATGCATACCTTGTTTATACTTCATACTTTCTATAAGCTAGAGCAAAGCGGTCAATACCTGCTAAATCCGGAAATATCTGGATCTGTGAGTAACTGCCCTGGTTTTGCAGTATTTGAACAACCTTCTCAGCTTGTCCTGCCATCATTTCAATTAACCAAACACCGCCGGGGCGCAGATAATCCCCAGACATGTCAATCAGCTGTCGGATACAGTCTAGACCATCCCTACCACCGTCGAGGGCAATATGGGGTTCATGGTAGTATATTTCTGGTTGTAGCTGTTTAAGGGATTTACTAGGTATATAAGGTGGGTTGGCCACCATACCACTTAACTGACCTTTTAAGGCTTCTAGAGGTGAATACCAAGAACCATGGTAGAACTTAATTTTTTCTGCCATGCCCAACTGTTGAGCATTAAGTTGAGCAATGGCAAGGGCTTCTTCAGTGCAATCAACGGCATGAATTGTCCCATGGGGAAATACCTCTGCCAGTCCACAAGCGATCGCTCCACTACCAGTCCCCAAATCCGCCCAGTGTCCTGATGATAAGTCAGGTTTAGAGCTCATAGCTACAGCATTGACCGCCAGATCAATCAGGGATTCAGTTTCTGGACGGGGAATCAGGACAGCTGGGGAAACTCTCAAGGAGAAATGACGCCAAGGAGTAACCCCAGCTAGGTATTGAACTGGGCATCGCTGATGGATACGCCTTTGCCACAGTTGGGTAAGTACAGGTAGAGGTTTGGAAAGTTGAATAGTTGAGTTTTCAGCGGCTTTCCCTGATAAGGAACACTGTTGCCATGACTCCAAGCGTAGCACTAACGGGTCAAGCTCAGCTATCTCCTTTAGCAACCAGTCCACTTCAGCTGTAGAGACACCTGCCTCTGCTGCGGACTTGCAGGCATCTTGACGCCACTGCCAGAGTTCTTTTCCCGAGACCACCGACCCCTGACCCATAATCATTGATTTGGACGTTGGAGTTGATTTTGGGACAGACCTTGCAAAAATTTCAGGGATTCCTGGGATGGCACTAGTACGATTTTCTCTAGCTGCTGATCATTGCTCTCCTGTAAGGTTTGAATAACGCCCTCTAGAGGCACTACCTCTATCTTAACCTGGGAGTTAGGGTCTTGCTGCTTATAGCGATTCACTATACTCTGCAATTGCTCTTTGTTAAAAAAGAACGGAATTGATGAGACCCCATT
>NZ_JAAHHX010000495.1:0-1764 GCF_010672065.1 Moorena sp. SIO4A1
CCTATTGTTACGACCTGAATCCTTACTAAATTCTTAATTCTAAATATGGTTAAACATTATGACGACTATTGAAGTGCGTCCTGTTAAGAATAAACAAGAGTTAGAGGATATGTACCACCAGCGGTGGCTTGTCTTCAGAAAACCCTTAGGTATGGAGAAAGAAACAGAACAAGACCAGTACGAAAGTAGTGCTTTTCATCTCGTTGCTATCTGTAATAATCAGGTCATTGGTTCAGCAAGATTAAGAGAATTGTCTCCCGGATTGGGCACTATTGCCTACGTTGGACTATTACCTGAATTTCGTCACCAAGGCATCGGAACTAAACTGATCGAAACATTAATTGAAAAAGCCAAAGCAAAGAATCTCAAAGCTTTGAGAGTAATGACTAGAATTAATGCCCTAGGTTTCTATAGTCGCCTTGGTTTTATAGCTGACGGTGAGCCATTTGATTATGTTGGCATCAGCCACCAATTTATGTACCTTAATATCTAGCAAAGGGAACAGGGAACAGGGAACAGGGAATAGGGAATAGGGAATAGGGAGTAGGTAATAATAACTCGATCTGTAAGATGCGTTATAAACGCACCCTACTAGTTGAGCTGACGGCTGACGGCTGACGGCTGACGGCTGACGGCTGACTGCTTACCTCTTAGCTTGCCATCTGCGGTTGATAAACTGGAAGAATTTCCAGCAATTCCGAGTAAAGGCAGAGATTCTTGATAGTATATTTAACAAACACTGACTCTTTCTGAGCACCACAAGACCCTTTCAGCTGCAATGTCTTACTTTCATCTTTAATCAATTCAGCACGACAATGGTAAATCAAGCCATTAGGTTTTTCAAAGCTGATCTCAGCTTGAATAGAATCCTGATTCGCATCTTCCTTAATAATTGAACCACCAACTTTATGCTTAAACCAATTCCATCCGTAGCGGAGGATAAGTTCCCTTTCCAATACCTGAATTTTAGTCGGTAGAATTCCCCAACCTCGATAAACTCGATTGAAGCATTCAAGATCACCACTACGGATTAAAATTGATTTAAATGAATCTTGATCTAAAACACCGTAGTATCTTCCATCTGGGAAATCAATCGCAGTGGGAGCAAACCGATGACCACCAAAGTGGCTAGCTTTCCAGAGTCTGACATTGGTTAAGGATAACTCATTAACAGTAGCTAAGGCTTTGCAGTAAAAAGGATTACCATACCTGGCGCAACACACATCATGGCTACCGTGGGTGCAAACTAAAATGTCTCTAGTGTCACTGTCTTGTGTTACACAGTTTGGCGTTTCTCCAGCTAAGAATTGTTTGACAATCCCAGCTACCTCACCAAGATTAGTCACATCAAACTCTAGCTTGCTGTACCCTTTTAACCTGGCTTCACCGTTGTGACTATAAATCAAAAGCTTAGTCTGATCGGCTTTTAGGGTTTTATTATTAGCAATCAGCAGGAATCTTACTGGCAGCTTACGGTGCTTCACCTCATCCACCAAACTCCTAAGATTCTCTGGAATATACTTAGAATCCATGGCATTAGACAGCCACGGTTGGCGGCATTCTACTAAAACATACACTTGGTAATTAGTGCCACTACCGATAATATCTTCGGCTAACTGCTGTGAATGGTCAGCACAAAAAAAAGTGTTCATCGTTTTGTCTCCTTAACTATCATTTTTTTTTAAACTATAAAAAAAATTATTAATTATATAGCACTACGTATTTATGAAACGCTCTTTTAGTGAACTTTTGCCTATTGCCTAT
>NZ_JAAHHX010000496.1:0-1764 GCF_010672065.1 Moorena sp. SIO4A1
TAAATTGGGAGAAGGTCAAAGTTGAAGAACATATGAACTATCTACTATAGTTTTTTTTTAGTTGTAAACATAGGATGAATCTAAACAGGAACCTAGGAGCAGGGACTGGGCATTAGTAGGAAAGAGCTTGGAGCATTTTTTGCTGTTCTAAAAAATTAGCAAGATTGTTCATGACCTATTTATAAATAGTAGCTCAGAGCAAGCTAAAACCCATGATGGTGCTATAGCTTTAGTACTAGGACTTACGCAAATCCCTCAATTTAACGCTACCTGTAGGGTGGGCAAGGTTTTGCCCACCCTACCCATGCATTCTGTGCGTAAGTCCTGAGTACAAATGCTGTCCATAAGTGACATGCTCCCCGTTCAATTCCTCAGCCGGATAACTCGTTTTAAGCTGACCGCTGATAGCACCTCAAGTAGCGTGCCCGTAGCCCATTAGCTGACGGCTAAAGTCCCATTAGGCAATGTTTTTTTTGGTCAAATCTCCTTTTGTTTACAAAGTTTGACATAATGTCATATTTTTTAGTGCTCTTTTTTTTTTCAATGCTATATACTTTCTATGGTGAGTGTTTGTGTTCAAACAATTCCACAAAAGATTTCTGTGATAAATCTACAGAAATAGACAATAACCCTAAGGACGATTACTACCATGAACAAAAAGTTATTGAGAAATCATAGGGTTTCTCATGGCTATGAGGTAGACAAGATTTTTTACCTCTTAACTCTTACTTGCTCCCTGCTGCCTAAACCCCATAAATTTGTAGCTCATCACTATCACAAGTGCTATAAAAGATTCCTAATACCAATCATGAAAACTGTTGGTATCCAGATTTTTGGCGAGGGTGGCGATCGCTTCTGGGTAACTTGTCGTAACATTATTGTTGCGTTTTTTATATCAGCACAGATCACAATGCTCGCGGCACAGCCCGCCCAAGCTGAACCAGCAGAACGCCGCTTCCAAAATCCACCGACCCTCAAAGCAGCCCTAACCCAAGGTAGATTAAGACGGTTTAATTTCAAGATTAAATATACTACAAACAAACTCTACAACCCAGCAACCATGGCAGAGGACCAAGTACGGTTGCGAAGCTACTTCGGCACTGATACTGATCCAAATCGACCCTATGTAGCACCAACTATTGAAGCCAATCCTGGTGATACAATCGTCGTCAACCTGAACAATAAGTTACCATCTGAGCCCAGTTGCATCGAACCACCTGATAATGTTAATGAACCCCATTGTTTCAATGACACAAATTTACACACCCACGGTTTCTGGGTCAGTCCAAAGGGCAATAGCGACAATGTTTTGACGAAAATTAAACCTGGTGACCCAATATTTCAATACGAGTACAACCTGCCCCCTGAGCATCCAGCAGGTACGTTTTGGTACCATCCCCATGTGCATGGTTCCACAGCACTGCAAGTCTCAAGTGGCATGGCGGGTGCTCTAATCGTGCGTGGTGATCGCCTTCCTACCCTTTTGCATAATGGCGACATTGACACTCTGCTCGAAAAACCAAAGGGAACTCAGATGCCAGAAAACATTTTAGTATTCCAGCAAATTCCGTATTACTGTTATGACCGCTCATATGATAACTTAGAAGATTTGTGGAAGTGTACTAGGCATGCGCAGCTCGGTGATGCTCTTTGGGCCACTGCTCACGCGGGTCGGCCAGGTCAACGTCACCAACGATGCGACCGGGTGCTCACTCGGCGCCCGTGAGGTCGACCCTCACCTCGACGTGCTCGAAGGCTTCGGCG
>NZ_JAAHHX010000497.1:0-1763 GCF_010672065.1 Moorena sp. SIO4A1
GTAAAGCGGTTGCTCAATTAATTCTTCAGCAGGGTGGTGCTGCGGTTTTAATTGGCTCACGTCAGCCTAAACTGGAAGAAGCAGTAACGGAACTTAGTCAATATGGAACGGTAGTGGGTGAGTTAGCTAATATCTCTGATCCAGAGATGAGGAATGCTTTAATTGATCGTTTAAATAGCGCTCATAGTGATGCCACATTACTAGTAAATTCAGCAGGAGTCTTTCTTCCTAAACCTTTCATTGAGTATGAAGAAAAGGATTATGACCTCTACTTGGATATTAATAAAGGAACCTTTTTCATCACTCAGGCAATTGTCAAAAATATGATTAAGAATGGCAAGGCTGGTGCAATCGTTAATATTGGCTCGATGTGGGCGAAACAAGCGATAGAAGCTACTCCGTCTTCTGCCTACTCTATGGCTAAAGCTGGTTTACATTCCCTAACCCAACATTTAGCAATGGAACTAGCCAAATATAATATTCGAGTTAATGCCGTATCTCCTGCGGTAGTAGAAACTCCCATTTACGAAGGTTTCATCCCCAAAGAACAAGTCCATTCTGCCCTAGAAGGATTCAATAGTTTCCATCCCATTGGCAGAGTAGGAAAACCTACCGATGTTGCTGAAGCGGTGGTTTATCTACTTTCTGAAAAAGCGAGTTGGGTAACTGGCGCGGTCTGGGATGTTGATGGTGGTGTGATGGCTGGACGCAATCAGTACAACTAGGCTTGAAAAGGGTGCATCTTATATGTCTAAAAAAAGGGGGTTTACCCCAGGGCTATTTCATTCTAAAAAGTTGCTTAAGCGTGTCTAGACCAAAAGAACAGAGTCGTTGAGCTTGTGCCATGTTTTCAAACATGTGGTCACGGTATAAATTGAGTGTAAAATTGCGAGCTATAGTAAAAATTTTAGGCAGAGGGTTAGTGCGAATTCTGGATTTATCTTCGCCTTGAGTAACATCTCTAACATAGTGTACTTTATTCTCGACACCCCAATATCCACGGATACGTTCAGCAAATTCTTGGGCTGTTAAACTTAAAGAAGAAATATAATAACGAGTCTGAGTAGTAACTTCAATTACATTATGTGTAAACACCTGTCGTTCTGATTGAACTTGAATCAAAGTGGTTAGTCCAGGCCAAGGACGGATACAATCAAGATTTTGACAAATACTAACATTGCGCTTTTCGATTCGACCATGTCCTTTGTTTATTTGAGCACAAGTAAATTCTGGTATAAAATTTTTTTTAACATCTTGAAACAGACTTGGTTGGTTACCTTTTAAAGCAGCTATATAATCATTGCCACTGTTGACGATCAATTCACAAGTTTTTTTTGGGTATTAATAGCATCAAAGGCAAAGACAACTCCTTTTAGAGCCAGTTTCTTAAGCAACTCTGGTAAAGCTTTAATTTCGTTGGTTTTGGCATCAACTTCAAAGGGTTCTAAAATCAAGCCCCGCTCAACAATGTAAGAACTGACCAACATAATTGCTGGGTGGGAGTCGGAATTGGGATTATCGTTTTCAATCTGATATGAACCTTTAAGGACTTTACCGTCTAAGCCAATGGTTTCTCCACAAGCTGGTTGTACATTGAAGAATTTAGCAAGGCACATCGAATACTCTTCGTAATTAATATACAATAAGACACGACGTACAGTACTGTAAGAAGGAAGCCTGTTTTTCGGAGGTTTGAGAAGGTCAATTAACTCCTCACGGTAACTTGAAATCCAATCTCCAATTGCTAAAAATCCTTTATTTCC
>NZ_JAAHHX010000498.1:0-1763 GCF_010672065.1 Moorena sp. SIO4A1
AACTAATTGACAGGCTTGCTCTACTTCTCCATCCCCTGCTAATAGTAATTCTGAGCAAGTTTTTTGTTCAGGAGAGAGAGAGGCAAACGCCCGGATCAGATCAAATACTCCTTTCCGTTTACCGATTTCTCCCACAAAAACTAACATTATTTGTTTGGAATTTGTGCGCTCTGGAATTTTTGATGGCAACTCTACTGGGTTAGGAAGAATTACAACCTGTTCTGCTTTTAGTCGGAAACTGGACTGGTAAAAGTTTTTCCAGCTTTGTGATAGAACAATAAAGTAGGCAGATTGTCGAAACACCAAGCTAATTATTCCTTTTGCCCATTGAGGTAGCCCAGTGTAAAACAACTTATACTCGCTACCATGGGCGTGCAAAACCACAGGGACATGGAATGCTAGTGCAAGGAGCATCAAAATCATTTTCCGGAGCGTGCTACCCCTTTGAGAAAAATGCACGTGAATCAGATCAGTCTTTTTTGTGGATAACCTCCACAGCAACTTCCCCAGAGCTTTTCCAAAAACTAAGAGCTTACGAGTAATTGATCCGTTTTTGCCATCAGTACAGGTAGTAGGAATATGCTGAATTTTAACCTGAGAGGGTGCATTACGAAGAATAACCTTCTGCACTGATGGGATACCAGCCTTGATCTGAAGGTTGTCACCTAACATTACTACCTGACATCCCACGACAGGAAAATTATTTTGTGTTTTAAGGTCTAATTTTTGGTATTTACTTGTATCTTTACTTGTGTCTTTACTTGTGTCTTTACTTGTGTGTGAAGACGGATAGTGAACCATAATTTTCCCTAATTTTAAGACATTCAGGACTTCGGTAACCTGCTCCCTGCTCCCTGCTCCCTGCTCCCTGTTCCCTGCTCCCTGCTCCCTGCTCCCTGCTCCCTATTCCCTATTCCCTATTCCCTGTTCCCTGTTCCCTGTTCCCTAAAAGTAATCAAATCCACTTTGTCCACCTAAGTGCCCAAACTTTTTCAACACCATAAAATGGGCTTAATAGTAGTGTGAGGGCAACCCATACTGGTCCGACTATGTATAACCAAAGACGGCCACGATGACGTTTGATAAAACGCTCCAAGGGATAACGTAGTCGTCTATGCCAATAGGTTAGAGGGATTAATTCTTTGGTGTAAGTTTTGTATATTTGCTCTAATTCATAGGTAGCTTTTACACCAGCGATGCTGGTTTTATTGTCACCACTTACTGGAGCAATGCTTAGCACCTCTTCGATCACGCGCCAGCGCACACCACGGGAGTAGAAATAATTAAATAGCTCAATATCCATGGTGTACTCATAGCTTTCATCTAATGGTTGAGGTCGATCAAGCAGCTTGCGCCGATAAAAGCAGCTAGGTTGGTGAATGGGAGAAGCAACAGAAATTAAGTCAATTTGTTTGAGTGTAGGAGCTTTAATGTAGATCTGTTTTTTAGCATCCAATATCATCGGTCGTGACCCTAATCCTAAGGGCAATACTCGCCCAAATAGAGTCATCCAAAAATTAGCTCCTTTGAGTGGTTGACCTAAATTGTCAGTCCTATATTCAATTTGGCTGCGACCAACTAAGACGTCAATATCAGGCGACTCGGCAAAGTATTTTCCCACTGTGTGTAAGGCATCTGGTGCTAGGAGGTCGTCACTACACAGCCAATTAACGATATCACCATTACACTTCGCAAAACCTTTATTAATGGCATTGGATTGACCACTGTCATTTTCACTAACCCACCAGGTAATGTATGGTTCA
>NZ_JAAHHX010000499.1:0-1762 GCF_010672065.1 Moorena sp. SIO4A1
GAGTAGTTAAAAAAACTAGAGCTAAATTTCCTTCCAAGAAACCAATACATAAAGGAATTGGAGCCAAAAGTGAAACACGAACATTCTATGTAATCAATACTGCTTAGAGCTTAACCGAACCGTATTGCCCTGAGTCGGATCGTTCCTGAATCCTGAGTAAAACCTGTTACTGTTCACGAATCCGATCGGATTGCTATAGATTAATGATTAATTTTTTGTTAATTTCCTTAACCCTTAAATTCAGCTAGCTTATAGCCCAAAAATGAACTTACTGCTCTAAGTTACTAGTTGTGTATAAATGTTATGGGTTGTGTTAAAAAAGATAAAATCTAAATAGTGATAGATAACTATGTTAAAAAAATGTAAATAAATAAGTATTTTTGCGATCGGATGTTAAATTAAGGCGGCAACGATATCGCAATCGAATAAGAGAGCATCTATGGAACTAATTCAACTGTTAACCGAAAACCTGGGAGTGCAAGAAAATCAAGCCCAAGGCGGAGCTGGACTTATTTTCCAACTGGCAAAGGACAAGCTGGGAGATGAGAGTTTTGCCCAAGTAGCGCAATATATTCCAGGGATAAATGATTTGCTCCAAGCAGCACCAAAAAGTGGTGGCATGATGGGAGCCTTGGGAGGATTAGCGGCATCAATGGGTGGTGGCGTTGGACAATTAGGCACTCTAGCTACCCTGGCAGGAGGTTTTGATCAACTAGAAATGGATAGTGGGATGATTTCCAAATTTCTACCGATTGTCCTCTCTTTCGTTCAAAGCCAAGGTGGGGACGAGATCAAAAACCTTTTGGCAAAAGTGTTGAGCTAGAACAATTGATTGGATGGCTGAAATGTGATCGTAATGAGGGATCAACCCAAGACTTGGGTATGTTTTACCAAAGTAGGAGCATCAAGGAGATCAGGGGGAAGATTTTAGGTGGTTACTTAATTTCATCCTTGATGCTTCATCCTTTATGCTTCATCCAGACAAGACACTGGTTCAGCTGATCTTGCATAGTCTGAGCATCAGTATGATACCGGCGTCCATGTCCTGGTAATACCCACTCAAAGGAGTAGTTGGTTAATTTCTCCATTGACTTGATTAATTCCTCCCAGGAGTACCAGCAGTGGCGACGAAAGGCAATCAGTTGCTGAAGTTGATCAGACCAAGCAAGATGGTCACCGCTGAAGAGAAATTTGTTATTGTACAGTAGAACAGTGTGACCTTTGGTGTGACCAGGAACTGGGATAATCAACAAGTCCTTGTCTAACAGATAAGACTCGGAACTAGTGAGCTGAATTTCCACATCACGGGTATCAGTGGTAATGTCATCTCTATGCAAAATGCGTTCGCAACGCGGTTCCGAAGGAACATCGCACTGGAAATGCTGTCTGTATTTGTGATGATCTGCCACATCATCCCGATGGGTCAGGTACATGTAACGAATCCCACCCATTGCCTCTAGACCTTTGACCAGTGGCGGTGTAAAGCGGGGAGAATCGATTAAAATATTGCCTTGGGGGCGTTGGATAAGGTAGCTAGCGGCACCGTAGGAGTTTTCAGAATGGTACCCGCAATGGTAGACATTGTCTGCAACTGGGATCGGGAAACTCTGCTGAACGTCTTTAATCTCTATAGGTTTCTCAACAGTACCAATAGAAGAGGTGGGACAAGATAATAGGGCTTGAAGAGCTCTCAAGCGTTCTGTATCATTAGCAGGTTGATGATAAACTGCAGACTGCTGATCAGCACGATGAAACACTTCCG
>NZ_JAAHHX010000005.1:0-127520 GCF_010672065.1 Moorena sp. SIO4A1
GGAGCAGATAATTTGCGCTCGCTGTTGTGTTTTACTCAAGCAGTGCGACTTCATTCGTGGTCTGACCCATTTTCATTGGTGGCAGGCAGCCAAGGCTTAACGATAACTATTTAACCGGATTTGATATTAGTGCTGCGTCGATTACCCCCATCAACCTTGACGACCTGACTCTGGGAGCAACCATCACAGGACCAGTGGGTCCGACAGTCGATGCATCCCTGATCAATGGTGACGGCAACAGCCTGGGGGACTTGACCAGTAGCGTTTCTTGTCCTGTTGGTTTTCTAACTTGTGTGCCGCCCCAAAATCCAGCGGGAACCATCTACACTTATATACACAAAGTTACCCCTGGTGTAGACTTTCCTAACGATCCCCCCTTCCCTCAACCGGATGGTTTACTTCGGTTTGATGATGTCAATCAGTTCGGGTTGGAGTTCAAAGCTGAAGGCTTTACAGGAGTTGCGGGCTATAGCTTTGGGGAAGCAAAGCAGGCACTCGGTTCGAGTGGGGAGTTTTCCATAAAGCTTGATCAAGATGGCAGTCTAGTTTGGAGTGTTGTCGGTGGATCAGATTGGAGTACTAATTCCGACACTCCAGAAACCATCTCCTTCTTTTGGCAAACCACACAACCCCCCATTGGTCCATTTGGGAGGTTCACGGCTAAGAATGATACCCAATCCGGGACAGGTAATGCTCCACTGCCTCTGGCAGTGCCAGTGCCTGAACCGATGTCGTCTCAGGGTCTACTGGCTCTGGGCTTTCTGGGCTTAGGATTAGTGGTTCAGGACTTACGCGGTTAACTTGATTTCGCCCCCCTAGCCCCCCAATTTTGGGGGGAAATTGAGTTAAAGTCCCCCAGAATTGGGGGATTTAGGGGGCAAATGCGTAAGTCCTATGGTTAAGAGAAGGATCGGTTCTAGTCTGTTTTAAGGGAACTAGGGAGTAGGGAGTAGGGAGTAGGGAGTCGGGAGGGTGGGAAGTTGCTAGTGGTGGGTTAGGGATGGGTTTGCTTTTGAGCCTCTTCGCGCTTGCAACAGCCGGTCCCGTAACGCACCACCCATCCGAATAGTTTTTGACGTTGCGTCAGTCTTTGAATGAATAGGAGTAGAGTGGGCATCCTGCCCGCGCGAAAATAAGCATGAAACTGGCAAGATGCCAGTTCTACACAAGATGCCAGTTCTACGCAAGATGCCAGTTCCACGCCTGATGCCCATTCTACGGCAAGATGCCTATTCCACCTCACTCTTAAAATCATTCCATTATTAAGCAACGCCTAGTTTTTGGTGTTATGATCAAGCCATGGGATCCGGCCAAAAATTCCTATAGCAATTCTCTTTCCCATGAGGTACAAAGTGATCCCCCGTTGGTCCCCCTTAAAAAGGGGGACTTTGACCTTGATAAGCGTACCTCATAAATGCAATAAACGCTATATATATTCTTGCTAATTTTGGAGATAGAGAAATGCTTTGTATTCCTATCCAACATTAGCTTTTAAACCAGGAGAGAGCAATGCTTCAAAGTTATGAAGCTATTATCGAAAATGGTCAACTTCAATGGTTAACAGATGCACCAAAAGTATCCAAAGCTCGTGTAATTGTGACAATTCTTTCGGATAGTGAACCAAAAGTATTGCGCCGGACTCCCTCAGCTTCCATTGCCGGTAAAGGTAGAACTTTGGGAGATTTGGTCACTTCCCTCGTTGAGGAAGAGGATTGGGATGGAATTATCAATTGGAGATCAAAAGATTTTACTAAATAGCTTGTAGGGTGGGCAAAAACCGTTTAGTTCTTTTGATAATTCTAGATCCTATAATTTTCCCACCCTACTTAATAGGCAAAAACTTTTGACTTCTGACTTCTAACTTCTGACTTGCGCGTAGCGCTATATCATTGGTTATTCCGCAACCAATTCGACAAATCTACGGAGCTGGTAAAATCTGCCATAGCAACTCCTAAACCTTCTAATTGTTCTAGAGATAATTGTTGAATTCCTTCTAGAATTTCTGAGGGTATTGCACCAAGTTTACCTTCCAGTTGACGGGATATCAGTCCCTGCATTAATAATCTCCCTTCTTCCCGGCCTTGTTCGAGAGCTTGACGAATTTCACCTTTGCGGTCTTCCATAAATACTTCTCGTTTGTGTAATTCCTCCAAGTCTTTTCTACTCATATTCGCTTGATTAGCTATGGTTAGCGCCTGAGCAATTTCCGGGATTTCTGATAAGGTATCGGGAATTGCTTCTAAATTTGGGGCTTCCTTCATAAAATATATCCATTTCTCCGATGCCGTTTCTAAGTCTTCTAAAGACCGGGAAAATTTCGGCAGTTCCACAAAGACCATGCTTAGGTGTTGGTTTCGATAGATAAAATTATCTTGTTCTTCTTGAAATACAAAACGAGTTAGGTATCGGTCGGTTTCCTCAAACATGGTGAAGTCGGTAATCGTTAAAGCAATCACCGGCTTGAGTTTATAATATCCTTGCCCAGATTTTAATTGATTGGCATAGGTTTTGGCGAGATTATAGATTACTCGTTTATCAAAAGCTGGAACATTTAACACTTGCATTTCAATAATTACTGTCGAGCCGTCATTTAGAATCGCCTTGACATCCAGGTAGGTATCCTTTAACTCCGTAGTATAGCCAGCATTGTATGGGTCAATGATATCTAAATTATTTATCCTAGATTCTCCTTGATATATTAAAGCATTTAGAAAGCTAATTAGGACTTCTTTACTTTCAGAGGAACCAAAGATTTTCTTAAAAGCAAAGTCGGTTTTGGGGCTGATAAATCTCATGGTTATTTTGTTAGGGATGATGGGTGAGCGGGTTTTGAACCATAAAATCTGGATTAGACCAGTATTTTGTCCCTAAATTGGCCAATACCACTATTATAGTTGTGATTATTATATCGCAAAATAGTACAAATATACTTAATAATATAAAACGTGAGATATGGCAATAAAAAACCGTAAGCATTAGCTGATGGCTGTTCGCGCAGCGTGCGCGTAGCGCATATGCTTACCACAAAGCTGACCGCTGACCGCTGACCGCTGTATGCTTACTCTAAGGAATTTTAGCTAAAGCTTCGCGAACGACATCAGAACCAACACCAACCAAGCAGGAATTTTCAGTTAGATGACGTTTCCAAGCTCTACTACCTGGTTGCCCTGCAAATAATTGCAGCATATGTCTGGTAATTTTGTTAAGCTTAAAACCCTTGGCTACCCAGTGATCAATATAGGAAAACATAGCTTCGACAACCTGATGGCGAGTTGGGGGTATAACTGTCTCGCTATAGATATCACAATCAGCTTTGGCAAACAGATAGGGATTGTCGTAAGCTGCACGCCCAATCATGACCCCATCGACATACTCCCGTTGTTCTTGCACTTGTTCAAGACTAGTGAATCCACCATTAATTTCCACGAATAAGTCAGGTAACTCCTGCTTGAGACGATGGACGTCACTGTAACGTAAGGGTGGGACGTTGCGATTCTCTTTTGGACTCAAACCCTGTAGCCAAGCCTTGCGAGCATGTACAGTAAAATGCTGACAACCGGCATCTGAGACAATGCGAACAAAATTAGCCATGTCTTCATAGCGGTCAAGGTGATCAATACCGATACGGTGCTTGACAGTAACGGGTATGTTCACTACTTTAACCATTGCCTCTACACAGCGTGCTACCTGTTCAGGCTGCGCCATCAAACAAGCTCCAAAATTGCCATTTTGCACTCGACTACTGGGACAACCAACGTTGAGATTAATCTGGTCATAGTCCATAGCTTCAGCAATTCGGGCGCATTCAGCTAAGTCACTGGGAGTGTCACCACCAACTTGTAAGACTAGGGGTTTCTCTTGTGGGGAAAAGCCTAGCAAGCGTTTGCGATCGCCATGAAGAATTGCTGCACTGGTGACCATTTCGGTGTAGAGTAATGTCCGTCGTGTAATCTGGCGCATGAAATAGCGATAGTGGCGGTCAGTGCGATCCATCATTGGCGCAATACTTAAGGGATAACCGCTACTAATAATTTTGGATTCAGTTGGAAGTGATTCGGGTGAAATAGCTGTACTCGGAGCAGTCATGGGTTGAGGCAGTTACTTAGGGAGCAGGGAGCAGGGAGCAGGGAGCAGGGAAGTCGGAAGTGGAAAAACAATCCTGTGTACCTGATAGTTATGCAAACCGCCGTATCCCCAGCCTAGCAATTTAGATTGACCTAATTGATTTCGTTGAGTTTCAATTACTTAAACAATCACGCGCGATAACTTTCACTTGCTGATAATTCAATTTTCCTTGACCATTGCGCGGTAAAGATTCTACCGCCACCCAATCCTTAGGACACTTGAATTTACTCAAATTCCCCTCTACCTTTTGTTGCACCATCGCAACAGAAACCTGATCGGAACTAGGCACAAAAACAGCGGTTACCACTTGACCCCAATAGTCATCGGGTAAGCCAATCACACAAACATCACTGACGAGCCCTGTGCCACGAATTACCTGTTCTACCTCAGCGGGAAACACATTTTCACCACCGGTAATAATTTTGTTACTGCGACGGCCAACAGTATATAAGTAACCCTGTTGATCGAAATAGCCTAAATCGTCCGATTGTAGCGTTTGGAGTCTGTTGGGAAATTTACTTACCTCAGACTCTAGGGCAAGATTTTTGCTAGGGCTATAGTAGCCATGGAATAAGGACTTTGCTTCAATAGTAATCACACCAGTTTGATTAGCCTTGAGAATTTCTCCATTACCATTGCGAATGGTCACCTTAGCATGGGGTAACACCTGACCACAACTATTGTTACCACTGTTACCACTGAGGAAATCCTCAGGTTTAAGGGTGACTACACCAGAAGCGGTTTCGGTCATGCCATAGGTAAGAGCTAAAGGAATATGATACTGTTTTGCTTGTGTTAATAGGGATTCCCAAGCCGGAGCACCGCCTAACAAGACTGTCCGAAAGCGGGATAACCAGTCAGCCGCATCTTGGTTGATGAGCTTGGCTAGTTGAGTCGGTACCAGAGAGATAAAAAATTCTTTGGGATCAATGTCTCGTCCTTCCCCAGCTTTCAAGGCTTTGAAGGGCAAAATTACCATACGTCCGCCTGTAGTAAGCGATCGCATAAACTGCATCAAACCACTGACATGATAAAGAGGCAAGACACAAAAGGAATTCACTGGCTTGTTCCCAAAATACTGATGAAACCCTGCTACTGATGCCATTAAGGTTTCCCAAGTGTGAATCGCAAAGCGGATTTTGCCAGATGAGCCCCCTGTAGGAATCATAATGAGTGCTGAGGGCGGATTATTGATTATTGAATATTGATTATTGAGTGTTGAGTGTTTATTATTGAGTGTTGATGGCTCAATGATACTGGCTAATTCTCCGATAATTAGATCGGGATGGATTTGGTTAAGGACTTGTTGCCATTCTGGTTTTACCCAGTAGGGATTCCCTAAGAATACATGACAATTACTGGAAACAGCAGCTAGGAAAGCGGCGATAAATTTAAGAGGACTTTGCTCTACTAAAAGAATTTTCGGTGCTTTTTCCTGGGAAAGTTGGGAGAATTGCTGACAGTATTGCTCAATGAGTTGGTTAAGTTGCTGACTGTCATAGCCAATCAGCCATTGTTCACCAGAACGTTGTTGGACATAGCTTAGGGGCTGCTGGACGTATGAATCTTGCCGATATTTGCTCTTTAAAGCTTCAACCATCTAACCAAATAACCTTAACACCCAATAACTTTAAACATTCCAACCTTCAATCATCTAACCAAATAACCCAATAACCAAATAACCCAATAACCTAAAAACCCAATAACCTAAAAACCATCAAACCTTCAACCATCAAACCTTCAACCATCAAACCTTCAACCATCAAACCTTCAACCATCAAACCTTCAACCATCAAACCTTCAACCATCAAACCTTCAACCATCAAACCTTCAACCATCAAACCTTCAACATTCCAACCTTCAACATTCCAACTTTCAACCATCTCTTAAACCTTAATCAAACCAATGGTTGACACCAAAACCTACAGCGCGCTTGAAGTCAGAGAGTTCTGCGGCTAACTGGAGAACCGCTTGTTGACCAATGGTAGTTTCCAAGGCGGATGAAAAGACGGTATCAATTGGATAGGTTTGGTAAAACTGCCGTAGTCGTTTCCGAGAACCTGCGATCGCAGCTTTAATCACAAAAATGCCTCGCCATCCCCGCTGGTAACACTGTTCAAGTTGGTCAAGGGTTGCCACCGATTCATCTAATGCGATCGCAGTCGAATAGTTGTGGCTCATCTCCAACATCACATCGAACTGCTCTGGAGGTAGGGGCTGTTCGATAAACTCAACCGCTCCAATGGTGTCACATACCATCAGCCACTGCTCAGCTTCTTGTTTAGTCAATCCCCCATTGGCATCCAAACGCAATTGGCCAGAAGCAGGTATTGCTTCAACCAACTCCTTAACTATCTTGACTTCATCCTCAATCGGAGCAATACCAATTTTCCATTTAAAGCTTCGGTATCCCTGATTCCAGGGAGCTTCCCAGGACTGTTTTGCTGCTTCATAACTCGGCAACAAGTAACTGTAGTGTTGTTTGCTTTGTTCAAAGTCTTTTGTAGAAAGTCCTTTGCCCATCACTAGCTCCCAAGCCGATTCAAACCCAAATTGACAGCAAGGTAGTTCAGCAGGAATGGCGAAAATCTCCTCTGTAGTAATCTCCTGAGGTAATTGCTCGCAAAAATTAAAGGCTTGTTCCAGAGTTTCCGAACCAAACCAAGGGATAGGAGCAATTTCACCCCAGCCAATGTTCCCTATTTCATCACTAAGGCTAAGAATGATACCTTCTCTGACTGTCCATTGGCCATGACTGGTAGACAGGGGATGTTTAAAGGGACGCTGGTATGGGTGAAACTTGAACTTATAGTTGGTCATTTATTACGGCGGTTTGCAATTGGGTGAGGTACAAATTCCTGGGTTTTAGGGAACAGGGAACAGCTAACAGGGAACAGGTAAGAGGGAATAGGTAAAAAATCCTGTGTACCTAATAGTTATGAAAAACGCTGTAATTGCTAATTGCTATTGCGCTGCATCCCGATTCCCGATTCCCTATTCCCTATTCCCTATTCCCTATTCCCTATTCAACACTTCTAGGTTTAGTTAATACCAATACTCCTAAGGTTCCGCCAACAATCGGGTAGTGAGTTGCACGAAAACCTACTTGCCGTGCTAAAGATTCTTGCTCCGGACCACGGGGGAATCGCTGTACACTAGGCCAGATATAGGCATACTCTTCCTCAAGTCCTTGCTGACTGGCTAGGGGAACAACAATAGTTTCCATATACCACTGTTGAAACTGTCGAAACAGAGCCTGAGACGGTAAGTGAAAGTCAAGAATTGCTGCTTTAGCCCCTGGTTTAAGAATACGGTAAATTTCCTTTAGGCTCTTGGGGATATCTACGACATTACGTAATCCATATCCCATAGTTGCTCCGTCAAAGGTATTGTCAGCAAATGGTAAATCTAAAACATCCGCCTCTACCCAGTCAATCTGTGGTTCAGAGGATTTTTGTTTTGCGATCGCTAACATCTGGGGAGCAAAATCGACTCCATACACCTTTCCTTGAGTGCCTACTTTCTCCGCTAATAGTCGAGTCAGGTCTCCACTGCCACAACACAGGTCAACACAGGTATCTCCTGGCTTAGGTTCAGCCCATTTAACCGTCATCAGCTTCCAAATTCGATGCTGACCCCAACTGATCCAGTCATTTAGCTGGTCATAGTTAGAAGAGATATTATCAAAAATTCCCTGAATCGCCTGGGATTGGTCTGACATGATTCGTTCAATTAAGGTTAATTAAGGTTAATTAAGAAACCGACACCCAACAAGAGTCCACTCCAAAAATGTAGCGCTACGGCAATAAACTTACAATTACTCACCTTTTCCGGTTGGTTGTAATTAGCGTTAACATGGCGGCAAAGCTTGATAGCAAAAGGCAATCCTACCAAACTGAGTAATGTCGATATGGGGAATAGCCCCATGATCACAAACCCAGCAGTAGCAGCAAATAGGCTACCACAAATCCAGGGCAACAGTTTAGCACCCCTTTTGGTGCCAAGGCGAACAATAGGCGATCGCTTCCCAGCTGCTATATCATCCTTTACTTGGTGAAAATGGGAGCAAAATAGAATTAACGTAGTCGCCAGACCCACAATTATCGATGCCGCCAGGTTAGTGACAGACCAACTCTGGGTTTGACTGTAGTAGGCAGCTGACATACCTAACGGACCAAAGCTCAAAAAGACCAGAATCTCTCCTAGACCTTGGTAGCCCAGGCGAAAGGGAGGTCCTTGGTACATATAGCCAAGGCTGCAGCATAGGAGTACTAACGCCATCACTGTTAAGTCTTGCTGCCACCAGCAGATCAGTAGCATACCAAGGATACCCAGTCCTAAACACAGGTTCCCTAGCCAAAAAATCAAGGATTTGTTTCCCGTCAGGTTGACTATCGAGTGAGGTTTGTTTGTATCAATCCCAGTCTCAGAGTCAAACACATCGTTACTCAGATTCTCCCAAGCCAGAATCAGAATCGAAGCACTGACAAAGGTCAAAAATATCGTCCAATTGAAGTGATTGGTCTCAAACCATGCCACAGCAGCTGCCACCCAAACATACATAATTGCCACGCTATACATGGGGGGCTTGATTGCTGCTAGCCACAATTTCCGTTTGGAGTTAGGAGCTTTAATTGTGTTTGTTGTCATAATAGTCACGGAATATGAATGCAAGTCGTGCTAGGCTCACCGTCAAACCATCAACCAATACTGCTGGGACTCTTCAAGCCTTGGGTAAATGGTCTTCAACGGTGTTAAGGGGCAGCAATAGCAGAATACCATTAATCCCAATCAAGGTCGTGAATTGATAATACGTCAATTTATGTAAATTTTATTGACAAAATCTTAACTAAAGTGATAAAAAAACTACTATTACTATAGGACTTACGCAAAACTGAACCCCAAACTCTATAAGTAGTAGGGTGCGTTAATAACGCACCCTGTAAGTCTTGTAATCAATCCTAAAAAGTATGACTAAAAAGTATGACCAGTAATGTAAGAGTGCTAGAAAGGGATACTCTAGAGATCAAGTCGAAACAGCCAAGATTTGGACTGCCATCTAAATTGGTAGGCTTAGCCTTGGCAATCAAAAAGTATTTCCCAGAAACTATCAATACCTTAAGCAAAGTTATTGGTAATCGAATCAGACTCTTAGAAAGAGCAGAAATGCTGGCAGATGCCACCAGTTTCCAACGCACTGCAATTATTATGTCAGCTGTGAAACTTGGTGTTTTTGATTATCTGCACAAGCATCCCGGAGTTTCTGCTAATTTAGTAGCCAGGGATTTGAATCTTAATTTGATCTCAACTGAGCGATTGCTGAGGGTTTTGGAGAGTCTTGGTTATCTCAAAATTAGCCAAACTAATCATAATCAAGGTTTTGGCTATGTTAATACCCAAATGACTAAGAATTACTTAGTTAGAGAAAGTCCAAGTTATTTGGGAGATTATTACAATCTAGTCTCTCAGACATGGTCATCCTGGTTATCATTAAACTTAACTATCCAAACCGGCAGCTCAAATCAGCAGATGGATTTGTTTAATGGTAATGATGAAACCCTTTATGAGTACTATGCATTTGCTAACGAATATCTGAAAGAACCCTCCCGAGAATTGTTCACTAAAATTCCTCTTGATCAGGTTAAGAGAATTATTACTGGCGAAGTGGGTATTACCTTTATAGGCAAGCTACTGGAACGCAAGCCTGATGTAGACTTTGTGCTGGCAGGCTTGGAAAATCAAATTGATTTTTTAGATCGACTTTTAAGCAAGTATCCTTTACCTAAATCTCCGGAAGAGATTATTATATCTGCCGAAGGAAACGCTTTGTATGACCAGTGGGGTGCTAAAGAAGAATATGATATTGTCTTCTTATTTAGAAAATTGTCGTACAGCGATTATGGTAGCCAGTTTATCAAAAAATCTTTTCAGGTTTTAAGACCAAAGGGTATGGTGATTATCCTAGAACCTAGCACTGACAGTTTGGTTCCTTCACCATCATTTTTGCCAGAATTAGAAATAATGGATTTATTGATTGGCGGAGTTAAAGCTCCCTCTCTTTACTCTACCGATAAAATTGTTAACCTCTTAAGAGAAGTAGGCTTCATCAAAACTGAAGTGGTGTCTACCCAAAAGGGCAGCTTTTTATTTGTAGTAGGTTGGAAAAATTAATCAGGGATTGTCTATACTAATATCCCCTTGATTTCCGTCTTGACTAGTGAGCAAATAAATGATTTTTCATCCAAACCAAAATTTTTACTACCAAAACTAGGGCTCATCATTTCTTGATGGTGAGCAATTATAGAATTCTAGGGTAAGCGCAAGAAAAATTAAACCAAAATGTGATAGCGATGCAGCGCCGCCAAAGGGGGTTCCCCCCATGAGCGACTGCATCAAGAATAGAGCAAGGATTATGACCATAGTAAGCCTTGATTATCATGATTATGGCAATTTTTTTCAATAGTTGCGATAAAACCGCCTATTTATTGATTTTTGCCCTTACCCTGCTTTTCTTAATTGCCAAACATGCTTATAATTGATCATTAGTAACTATAAATTCTGTGAATTAAATGTGAATTAAATAAGTTATGTAAATACAAATTAAGAAATATGTAGTAAAGAGCGTTCGCGCAGCGTGGCCATTCGCGTAGCGTGGCAAAAAGGCCAAGGCCAATCGCGTTTGTGTTGTCGTTCATTGAGGTAAACACTCCTGTAATTCAAGAAACCCTATATATGTCAGTCATTCCCTGCCCTGCTAAGCTGTTTCATGAGCCTAAAGAGTTACATCAGTTTCTACTAGCTTGCCAGAAAAAATCTCAAAAACAAGGTATTGCAAAAATTGCCAGTATTTCTCAAGAAATTCCCCCCCTCGACCCACTGGCGGTTTTTCAGGCAATTCGGGATAGAGCCGCCCCTTTTGCCGCCACGCCCGAGCCCCTACACTTCTATTTTGAAAATAGAAGTAATCAAGAATCAATTGTTGCTATTGATGCGGCTGTCTCCCTTAAGTTAGCTGGTGAGCAACGGTTCTATAAAGCGCAAAGATTTATCGACTCATGTCTAGCTAACACCATAATTAGTGGTAAAATAGAGCAGCGATTTGCTGGACCTCATTTCTTCTGTAGCTTTACGTTTTTTGGTGATCAGCTTAATAGTAACAACCCTTTCCCATCTGCCACTATTTTTCTACCTCGCTGGCAAATTTCACTTTGTCAAAGCCGATGTGTAGTAGTGGCTAATCTTGAAATCAATTCTCAAGTTAATCTGGATTGGCTGGTCGAAAGCCTAGGTCGGCAGTTCAATCTAATCACCTCTTCTGGTCGTCTGCTCTACTGTTTTACTGGTAAGGCTAACCATCATCAATTTCTCAAGCAAGATTCAAAAAAAGCCAAAGACTTCAAATTATCGGTTTCATCAGCCTTAAAATCTATCCAAGCCAATCAATTTAGCAAAATTGTCCTTTCCCAAGCCGTGGATGTCGTCTCACCAATACCCTTTAATCTGGTGGATTCTCTGGACAATTTGCGCCATAATTATCCAGATTGCTATATTTTTTCCATCAGTAACGGCAAAGGCAAAAACTTTATTGGCGCTAGTCCTGAACGTCTGATTAGTATTTACGACCATCAGTTAGTGACAGATGCTTTAGCAGGGTCTGCTCCACGAGGTAAAACCCCAGCCGAAGATGCGGATTTGGCGAACCAATTACTTAGTAGTGGAAAAGAGAGACGTGAACATAACGCAGTGAGTGAATTTATTATCCAACGTCTTTGTCAACTGGGTTTGGAACTGGATTTTTCGCCATCTCCCCAACTGCTGAAACTCTCGAATATTCAGCATTTATGGACTCCGATTAAAGCAGCATTACCAGCTGATGTCAATCCCCTAGATATTATAGCGAAACTGCATCCTACTCCAGCAGTGGCTGGTGTTCCTACCAAAATTGCTTGTGAGCAAATCCGACACTACGAAACCTTTGACCGTTCTCTGTATGCTGCTCCCCTCGGATGGATAGATTATCAAGGTAATAGTGAATTTATCGTTGGGATTCGGTCTGCTTTGATAGCAGGTAATCACGCTCGACTCTACGCTGGTGCTGGAATTGTTGCTGGCTCTGATCCCAATAAAGAACTCGCAGAAATTAACCTGAAGCTAATGGTGCTTCTTAAAGCCTTAGTTTAACCCTGTGTTCATTGGTGGTTGCTGTTTAATCAGTTAAAATAATTTGGTTATAATGAATTATAACAATAATATAGCGTTGATCGTACTATATAGCGTTGGTCGTACTTATGAGGTACAGTCAATTTTATTCTCCCTACTCCCTACTCCCTACTCCCTACTCCCTATTCCCTATTCCCTATTCCCTATTCCCTATTCCCTGTTCCCTGCTCCCTAAAACCTAGAAATAAAGTACCTCACCGAATTAATAACTGCTATAAATGCGATATCAATTTCACTATGAGTTAAGAGGAAACCGAGAGCAACCACGGATTCTTTTTTGCCATGGATTCATGGGTAGCAGCCAGGAATTTGATGAAGCAATATCATTACTTTGTGAGGAATTTTGTTGTCTAGCTGTTGATTTACCTGGTCATGGTAAAACCAAAGTTTTAGGTGGGGATGAGTGCTACACCATGCCAAACACTGCTCACGCCTTAAAGAACTTACTAGAGCAGTTAAACTTTGAACCATGTTTTTTAGTTGGCTATTCTATGGGAGGTCGATTGGCTCTCTACATGACCCTTCATTTCCCCCAATGTTTTAGTAAAGTACTACTCGAATCAGCATCTCCAGGGCTAAAGACTGAAGAAGAACAATTAAAGCGTCGTCAACGAGATTGGCAAATTGCCGAAAAATTGGAAACTGGAGATTTATTGACCTTCTTATCAAATTGGTACAATCAGCCTCTGTTCAGCTCCCTCAAGCAGCATCCTAACTTTGAACAAATTATCAAGATTCGACAACAAAATAACCCTCTGGAATTAGCTAAATCTCTGCGTCATATGAGTACAGGATGCCAACCATCTCTGTGGGAATCACTCCAACATAATCAAGTTCCTTTGCTTTTGCTAGTCGGAGACTATGATCATAAATTTAAATCAATTAACTCAGAAATAGTAACACTTTCTCCAGAAGCTAAGTTAAACGTCATTCCTGATTGTGGACATAACATCCATTTTGAGAACGTCAATGAATTTGTTAAAAATGTCAGAGATTTTTTTTAGGGAGTAGGGATTAGCGATTAGGAATTAGGGTAGTCAACCGTCAACTGTCAACAAAACCGAATCAACATTTAAAATATTCAAATAAAATGTTGATTAACCTAATTGAATGCCTATTGATTTTCGCAACACCAATAGCCTCTGGGCTTCCATCCTGGTAGAAACCCTACAGCGCTTGGGATTGACCACAGCAATCATCTGTCCAGGGTCACGCTCAACCCCTCTAACTGTTGCGTTTGCTCAACACCCACAGATCGAGGCAATTCCAGTTCTCGATGAACGTTCAGCCAGCTTTTTCGCCTTAGGCATTGCTCGACAATCGGGAAAACCAGTTGTACTGGTTTGTACCTCTGGCACAGCTGGGGCTAATTTCTATTCCGCTGTGATTGAAGCCAGAGAAAGCCGAGTACCACTATTGGTATTGACTGCTGACCGTCCCCCAGAACTGCAAGATTGTCATTCCGGACAAACCATTGACCAAATCAAATTATACGGCAACTATCCCAACTGGCAAAGTACCCTAGCGGTCCCTCAAGCTGATATCAGTATGCTCCGTTATCTACGGCAAACCGTAGTTCATGCTTGGGAGCGAGCCTCCTTTGGCAGCACTCCACTAACACATTTTCCTACCCCTGGTCCAGTACACTTAAATCTACCTTTCCGTGACCCCCTCCCACCTATTCCCGACACAACCACTAACCCATTAAAATCCCAATTACAACCAGAAGAATTCTTCGCTCACTGTCAAGAGCAAGCTGTAACTGACAACCTGCAACCTACAACTGACAATCTGCAACCTGCAATCGCTAAAGTCATACAGCAGTGGCAAGAATCCGAGCAAGGAATAATTATCGCTGGTCCAGCTCAACCCCACAATCCCAAAGACTATTGTAATGCGATCGCATCCTTGTCCAAAACCTTAAGATGGCCTGTATTAGCAGAAGGGCTCTCACCGGTAAGAAACTATTGCGACCTCAACCGAGATCTAATTTCCACCTATGACTTGATCCTGCGTAATCCACGATTAGCGCAACAGCTAAAACCCACAATGGTTATTCACATCGGTGAACTACCGATTAGCAAAGAACTGCGTGCTTGGTTGGATAAATGTCAACCGCGACGTTGGGTGATTGACCCTAGCCACCACAACCTCGACCCCCTCCATGGCAAAACAACTCATCTGCGCATGAGTGTAGAACAACTGGGGATATGGGTAAAGGAGTTGAAGGTTGACAGGTTGAAGGTTGACGGTTCACCACTGTTGAAGGTTGAAAGGTTGAAGGTTGAAAGGTTGAAGGTTGACAGGTTGAAGGTTGTTCGCGTTCGCGCAGCGTCGCCTACGGCGAAAGCGTGGCCTTTTGGCCAAGGTTCACCACCGTTGAAGGTTGACGGTTCTAACCTGCAACCTGATAACCTGCAACCAGATAACCTGCAACCAGATAACCTGCAACCAGATAACCTGCAACCAGATAACCTGCAACCAGATAACCTGCAACCTGCAACCCAACCTTACCTACAAAAGTGGTGTGAGGCTGAAGCGAAGGTCAGGGCAAAGGTTGATCAAACAATGACTAAAATGAGTCAGTTGTTTGAAGGCAAAGCTGCTTGGTTACTGTCCCAATGTCTACCACCGGAAACACCTCTATTTATTGCTAACAGCATGCCAGTCAGAGATGTGGAGTTCTTTTGGAAACCTGGTAACACCAGGATTCGACCTTGGTTTAATCGGGGCGCTAATGGGATTGATGGTACCTTATCAACAGCTTTAGGTATTGCTCATCGTAATCAAAGCAGTGTGATGCTAACGGGTGACTTAGCATTTTTGCATGACACCAATGGTTTCCTAATTAAAAACAAGTTTGTTGGTCATTTAACCATTATCTTAATTAATAACAATGGTGGTGGCATTTTCGAGATGTTGCCCATTGCCAAATTTGACCCACCCTTTGAAGAATTCTTTGCCACACCCCAAGATGTCAATTTTTCACAGTTGTGTCTGACTTATGGAGTAGAGCACCAGCTGATTCAATCATGGCAGCAGCTGAAGCAACGTTTAAAACCACTTCCTAGCCAAGGCATTAGAGTGTTAGAATTGCCCACTGACCGTAGAAAAGATGCTAGTTGGCGTCAAGATTATTTTCATTATAATTACTACTGATTTGTTTTTAATAACTAACATGAACCATGCGATTTCTTCCGGAAACTTTTGCATGATATAGCGCTTTATCAGCCTCGGATAATAAATTATATGGGGAGGATTTTCCTGTGGTAATAGTACTGGCACACCCTAGGCTGACGGTAACAATGTCACTCACCAGAGAACCAGAATGAGGGATCGCCTTTTTGTAGAGTTTAGTTTCAATGGTTTCTGCTACCTGAATAGCGCCTTGTATATCAGTACTCGGCAACATTACCACAAATTCCTCACCCCCATAGCGAGCCACCATATCCGCTGGACGCTTTGCTGCTTGATCAAGGATTTGAGCAACTTGTTTAAGACACTCATCTCCTGATTGGTGTCCATAAGTGTCATTGTAAAGCTTAAAAAAATCAATGTCACACAAAACTAAAGATAATGGCTTTTCTTCCCGTGCCAGTCGAGACCATTCGTTGTTCAAATATTCGTCAAAGGCTCGGCGGTTGGCAACTTGGGTTAAGCCATCGATAGTAGCCAGGCGTTCCAACTCTTTATTGGCGATTTTTAACTGTTTCATTGTCCAACTTGATTCAATCAAACGATGTACTCTTCGTCGCAAAACTGCCCAGTTAATTGGCTTAGTTATATAATCGGTTGCACCGGCTTCAAACGCTCGTTCTACAGATTCCTCATCATGGAGGGCTGTAATCATTAGTATAGGAGGACATTCGGAACCAAAGTTATCCTTCAATTTAGCACAGCAGGTAAACCCATCAATTATGGGCATTCTGGCATCTAAAAGCACAATGTCTGGCAATTGCTGCTCACAGATATTCAGACATTGCTCACCGTTGCTAGCTTCAATGACTTTATATCCTTCCTTTGTCAAGCTACGACGTAGCACCAAGCGCATGATCTTCTCATCATCAACCACGAGAACCTGAGGAGTTTTATTCTTAAAGTTATTCAAGTCAGTATTATCCATTATTGCTGCTTGAGTCAGTCATGTATTTCTGAACGGTAGCTCTTTGTTATTTTGTCTAGAAATTAAGGGGAATTTTGCTCGGCAATATCTGTTTAATCTAACCTAGGAAAATTAAATCTTCTAAAGATTAGTCTTCCGATCAAGTCGTCACCCCTGAAATTGTTATAGCCGAATCCTTGACCTAAACAGGATTTTGGCTTATTCAAGATCAATTAATGTAAACCGACCGACTGGGAAACACTCCTGCATCCAGTGGTAAGGCCACTAATGAGATAAGTTAACCTATTCAACAACAGTCAATTTTTCCCAGGCAGTGCTATTCCTAGTAAAATGAGAGAAACAGCTATCCTGGAAGCCCTATTGTCAAGTACCCACTGAACTAATGGCACTTTCCTCGATCATTCGGACACTAGAGCACTCCCCTCTCACCAGTGAACTACTCACGAAACTAAATCGCCAACAGTATCTATCTCTGAATGGTATTCCCCGTTTGCCAAAGGGATTAGTAGCATCAGCCCTGGCCAAGGCAGACCAACGCCTCCTATTCGTAGTCTGTAGCACCCTAGAAGAAGCAAGTCGCTGGGCAACCCAACTGGAAGCCATGGGTTGGGATACAGTCCACTTATACCCCACCTCAGAAGCATCACCCTATGAACCCTTTGACCCAGAGTCGGAAATGACCTGGGGACAAATGCAAGTATTGGCAGATTTGGTCGAAAGCCTGAAGGTTGACAGGTTGCCAGTTGAAAGTTCTGACTTACAACCTTCGTTGGTTCAACCTTCAACTGATCGGATGGCGATTGTTGCCACTCAAGCAGCACTCCAACCCCACTTGCCCCCTGTCGATGCCTTTAAGCCCTACTGCCTTACCCTTAACCAGGGCATGACTTGGGATGGGAAAAACCTTGATAAAAAGTTAGCACAGCTGGGTTATGAACGGGTTCCCCTAGTGGAAACAGAAGGTCAGTGGAGTCGGCGCGGTGATATTGTAGATGTTTTCCCCGTAGCTTTAGAATTGCCAGTGCGGCTGGAATGGTTCGGGGATGAGTTAGAGCAGTTGCGGGAGTTTGACCCCGCAACCCAGCGTTCCCTGGATAAAATTGACGGCATCGTGCTGACCCCCACGGATTTTGGTCACATTATTAGCCAAGTGCTGAGAACCTCAAAGGCTGAACTAATCCAATCTTATCTCTCACCTCAGGAGCAAGAATCTTTCGAGGGAGGTCAGTCTTTAGAGGGTAGCCGCCGTTTCTTGGGTATTGCCTTTGACCAGCCAGCCTCTCTACTGGATTACCTGCCAGAAAATACTTTAATTGTCATTGATGAACCAGAACAGTGTGCTGCCCATTGCGATCGCTGGGTGGAACATGCCCAAGAACAATTAGAGGAACTGAATCATTCCCTGCCCTGTCTCCATCGTTATTTTGATCATGCTCTAGAGTTAAAGGTTAACCAGTTCCAGGTTGTTCGCGAACAACCTAATAACCTTCAACCTACTAACCTTCAACCTAATAACCTTCAACCTACTAACCTTCAACCTACTAACCTTCAACCTACTAACCTTCAACCTACTAACCTTCAACCTAATAACCTTCAACCTACTAACCTTCAACCTACTAACCTTCCACCTACTAACCTTCCACCAATCCTGTATTTATCAGAATTGGTGGAAGAAACTAGCCAAAATGCCGTTAATCTGGCTAGCCGCTCTGTACCAGTAACACCCCACCAGTTTGCCAAACTAGCGGAAGTACTGCGAGAGCAAAGCGATCGCCGTTTCTCGATTTGGCTGGTTTCTGCCCAACCTAGTCGTTCCGTTGCCCTGCTCCAAGAACATGATTGTCCTGCCCAGTTTGTCCCCAACCCTCGGGATTACCCAGCTATTGACAAATTAAATCTCCAGAGGACAGCGGTAGCAGTCAAGTATTCGGGCTTAGCAGAACTAGAGGGATTTATCCTCCCTACTTACCGGATCGTGGTGGTAACAGACCGGGAGTTCTTTGGGCAGCATACCTTGGCAACTCCCAGTTATATCCGTAAGCGCCGCCGTGCTGCCTCCCAACAGGTTGACCCCAATAAGCTACGTCCAGGGGATTATGTGGTTCACAAGAATCATGGGATCGGTCAGTTCCTCAAGCTGGAAAAATTAAGCATAAATAATGAAACTCGCGAGTATTTGGTGATCAAGTACGCTGATGGTTTGCTCCGGGTGGCAGCGGATCAGTTGGGGGTACTATCTCGGTTTCGACATACAGGTACCGGTTTGCCTCAACTCCACAAGATGTCCGGTAAAACCTGGGAGAAAACCAAAAATCGTGTCCGTAAAAGTATTAAGAAAGTAGCGGTGGATTTGCTGAAGCTCTATGCCCAGCGAGCACAGCAGTCCGGTTATTGCTTTCCACCGGATTCCCCTTGGCAGCAGGAATTAGAAGATTCTTTCCCCTACCAACCTACTCCTGACCAACTCAAGGCGATACAGGATGTGAAACGGGATTTAGAAAGCGATCGCCCTATGGATCGGTTAGTTTGTGGGGATGTGGGGTTTGGTAAAACAGAAGTGGCAATTCGGGCTATTTTTAAAGCTGTCACCTCTGACAAGCAAGTAGCTTTCCTTGCCCCGACCACAATCCTTACTCAGCAGCATTATCATACCATCAAAGAACGGTTTTCTCCCTACCCCATCAATGTCGGTCTACTCAACCGCTTTCGTACCCCTCAGGAAAGGCGTGATATTCTCCAACGCCTGAAAACTGGGGAGTTAGATGTGGTGGTAGGTACCCATCAGTTGCTGGGGAAGAGTGTAACGTTTCGAGAATTAGGGCTGTTGGTGATAGATGAAGAACAACGGTTTGGTGTCAACCAGAAGGAAAAAATTAAATCTTTCAAAACTCAAGTAGATGTATTGACCCTTAGCGCTACTCCCATTCCCCGTACCCTCTATATGTCCTTATCGGGGGTACGAGAAATGAGTTTGATTACTACACCACCCCCCTTACGGCGTCCCATTAAAACCCACTTATCTCCCTATAAACCAGAAGCTGTCCGCACCGCCATTCGTATGGAACTTGACCGAGGTGGTCAGGTATTCTATGTCGTACCTCGGGTTGAAGGGATTGAAGAAGTTGCTGCGGAACTCAGGGAAATGATCCTTGAGGCCAGAATCGCCATTGCTCACGGTCAGCTCGACCCAGCCGAATTAGAGTCAATTATGCTCACCTTTAGCAACGGTGAGGCAGATATCCTAGTGTGTACTACGATTATTGAATCTGGGCTCGATATTCCTAGAGTCAACACCATTTTGATCGAAGATGCTCACAAATTTGGTCTTGCCCAACTGTACCAATTGCGAGGAAGAGTAGGTCGGGCGGGGATTCAAGCCCACGCTTGGTTACTTTATCCGAACCAGAAGGTACTCTCAGAAGCAGCCAAGAAACGTTTACGAGCAATTCAGGAGTTCACTCAACTCGGGTCAGGGTATCTGTTAGCAACCCGGGATATGGAAATTCGAGGGGTGGGGAATCTCCTAGGTGTAGAACAATCCGGTCAAATGGAAGCCATTGGCTTTGACCTCTACATGGAAATGCTGCAAGAAGCGATCAAGGAAATTCAAGGGCAAGAAATTCCTCAAGTAGATGATACCCAGATTGACCTTCAGATCACAGCCTTTATTCCCGCTGACTATATTCCAGATTTAGACCAAAAAATTAGTGCTTATCGAGCAGTAGCTGCAGCAGCCTCCCAGAAGGAGTTAGCACAGATCGCAGCAGCTTGGAGCGATCGCTATGGTCCAATTCCCTCAGTGGCAGAGCAATTACTGCGGGTGATGGAACTAAAACAGTTAGGGAAGTCTTTGGGATTTGCCCGAATTCGACCTGAGGGTAAACAACACATTATCCTAGAAACCCCCATGGAGGAACCAGCCTGGAAGTTACTCCAAGAGAACCTGCCCCAACATTTGCGATCGCGTTTTGTCTATTCTCCTGGTAAAGTTACAGTTCGTGGTCTAGGTCTAGTCAAGACCAACAAACAGCTAGAGAGCCTGATTGAATGGTTAGGTAAGATGCAAGGGGCACTGCCAGAACCTACTGTGGTTGGGTTACCCGAATCCCCAATCCCTAATGCCTATAACAGTCAACAGTCAACCAATTAGTTTTAACAAAAGTTCATAGTTTGATTGGTCTTTCTTCTTTTAACCTTTACCAAACCTTTCCATTCTATTTTTATGCTTGAAATAAGGTAAGCTGTTAGCTTTTTAATAGTGAAAAAACCATTAAAAAGCTAGATTTATTATAGTTTTTATCTGAAAGCTTACCTAATAAGTTAAGTGGTAACAATTGAGCTCATGTCCGGTTGTTTTGGTAGTGTTCATCGTTGATTATCTTTTTGGTAATAGGTAATAGCTCGGGAGTAATCCCAATTACCAATTACCAATTACCAATTACCAATTACAAAAGCGTCAGCTGTCAGCCGTCAGCTGTCAGCCGTTGGCCTTAGGCCAATGGCTGATAGCTGAATGCTTACACAAAAGCTTTACAATACCTAGACTCCCGGACATGCTATGAATTCTAACTATATAAATTTTTATAAATTACCGCCAATATGGCAATACAGCTCAATAGTAATCGTGTTTGATTACTTGATGTCTACCTACTTAACTAGAACTCTGTAAAACTGAGATCTTGCACCATTTTCATTAATCGTAGGGTGGGCAGTGCCTACCAACGAGCTTTGCAAGCTTCATTATCTGTCTAGTGCACTGCCCACCCTACATGAACTACATGAACTTAACTAGAACTCTGTAAAAGCTATTCCACCGGAATACCTTAGCTGAGGACTTTATTGACTAATTTTAGAGGTGTATAGCCATGTTCAGAACCAACAAGCACAGGACCAATCCACTCCTCTCAGAGGTAGCTGATCTCAATAGCAGTCTCACTCCGCCTGAGCCACTGCCCAAAAAACGTGTTGATTTACTCAAACCTGTGCGCCGATGGCTGGATCACATAGAAATTACAGATCAAACCCTAGCTAGATTCCTGTCCAAAATTATTCCTGGTCAATGTCCCTTTGAGCGGGATTTAAAACTTTTCGGTCACTTAGTACTACACATCCCTCCCCTATGTAAGCTCAACCCTCTCTACGAGCAATTAGCTAGCCTGCGTTTCCGCGCCCTCTGTTACCTAGTGGATCAGTGTGGGGAGGATATTGAATTTTACGCTTGAGAGGGGTAAAATACCCCTTGCTACTGATCCTGAGCAAGGGGCTTCTAAGTTTAAAGGAGACTGCTGGTTAGACGCCTTTCGACCGCGAACAGGTCTTATATCATGTCAGGATAATTACCTTCTCTGTTTCGGCTAGTATTCACACTTGTGAATGACCTAAACCAAAAAAAAGGCTTACTCCACAGCAGAAAAGCTTTGTTTGACGTATTCCGCCTTCTATTCTAAACAGAGAGGCTATGAATTTCAATCTGATCAGTTATATTTATGTTAATTATTTTTTCAATTTTGCAACATTAGATTGCCAATTAGTAGTTAGTAATCAAAACGCAACCATTCAGCCTAGGGCAGCTGAATGCTTACCTCAAAACTACTAACTACTAATAACTAATCAATCACAGGAGATAAGAGCTAATCGCCTTAATTTCTAGTTAAGGCGATTAGTCGCCACCGATCTTTGGTGGTAATCCCAGTTTGTGCAATAAGCTTACTCAGCTGTAGCTAGTTCTGTGCTACCACGAACGCGACGACGGGTAAGGGTGTTGTATAGCATTATACCAATGGCTTTAATCAGGTTACCCTCCAGTTCCTGGAACATCTTCATATTCATGCCAAACGCGGCATTAGCTTCTTCCACAATCCGATCCGCTGTGGCATCATCAATGGGTAGCTCATCCATGGCTTGCCGATAGTTGGCCTTGAATCCCTTCTCATCAGAGATTTGTTTGAATTCATAAAAAGCAGTACCTTGCCCATCTGATAAGTTCATCCCGCGCTGGGCAATCTTTTTGAGAATTTGTCCGCCAGATAAGTCCCCTAGATAGCGGGTGTAGGAGTGAGCAACCAATAGTTCTGGTTGCTTCTCAGAGATATCTTTAATTCTTTGCACATACTCTTTAGCCGCCACTGAAGGGACTACTTTCTCTTGCCAGTTAGAACCGAAGTAATAGCATAGGTCTTGCTCTAGGGTCTTTTTCCGATTGAGCTCTTGGAAGTAGATTTTTGAAAGAATCGGGTGTTCCCGATGGCGCTCCATCTCCTCTTCCATGGCGGAATAGACGAAGTAAAGGTTGGATACTAATTTACGGTAGGAGGTTTTTTCAACGGTTCCTTTCAAAAAGCACTTGACAAAACCCACATTCTCTGCCATGGTGTGGGATTTTTTTGTGCCTTCACGCAACTTGGTGGCTAAATTGGTACTCATTATTTATTTTTGTTCCTAAAGTTGACGGTATTTGTATTACTACTTACAGACAAGCGAATATCTTTCCAAATTCTTAGAGTAAACTGATTTAATTAAAAATGTTGTTAAGAATTCTTACGTAAACCCGAGATCCTACCTCCCCCACCCTGAGAGAGCCAGTTCATAGATCGTGAAACTGATCAGTTTAGCAACGGTTTGATCACTACAGAGAGGGGAGGGGAGAAGTTGTACCCTAGATTCAAAGGCTCAACTGTCGTAACCATCCAAAAAACTCTAGAAACTAGCAAGACACCAGAAGTCTTTAAGTAAAAATACTTAAGCAGTCCTCAGGCAATGCGCTACGCGCACGCTACGCTCTCAGGTCTCAGCCATCAGCTCTCAGGTCTCAGCCATCAGCTCTCAGCCATTGGCCTGTGCCCTGTGGCCAAAGGCTGACGGCTGAGACCTGAATACTTACAGGAAGTCTCATGAAAGGCCGTGCGACAAGGCGCGAGAGAAGCTCACCAAGGGAACGGGCACCAAAAGAGTGGAAATTTGGTTAAGCATCGTGACGCTGCCAATGCCTTGGCAGTTTGATCAGATTT
This sequence comes from Moorena sp. SIO4A1, assembly GCF_010672065.1. Taxonomy (NCBI): domain Bacteria; kingdom Bacillati; phylum Cyanobacteriota; class Cyanophyceae; order Coleofasciculales; family Coleofasciculaceae; genus Moorena; species Moorena sp. SIO4A1. Next base: position 23,476 of record NZ_JAAHHX010000005.1, read on the forward strand.
TTTCTAGCCCGGAATTCCCAGAGAGTCTATGCCTTGAATTGACGCAACACACTAAACGCCTGAGAACGCCACCCTTCTGGCAATAGGGACAGCACCAAACCAACCCAAGCTTTTGAGGGAGAGCAAGCTTTTCCTGACCAAACTAGTTCACGTCCCTTTGATGTTTGTCCAATTTCAATCAGGCGAAATCCTAGTAGTAGCTTAGTTTCCGTCAGGCGCGATCGCCTAACTGTCTCCAACATTTCTGACTCAAACTTATAACTTTCTAGATAACGCAGTTTATCCTTTAAATAGGGAATTGCTCGACTAATCCCTTGCTGTTGGGCATGGAATCGATATTCCATTAACAATTCTGGTAAATAATAGGCTTTCTTTCCCGCCATAGCCAGCCGAACGAATAAATCATTATCTTCACAATTTTGGATATTAGGACGCATAAAATCTACGTCTTTCAACGCCTGCATCCGAAACAACGTAGCGCCAATTTGAAAGCTCTGCTGAATAAAAACAACCTCGATTAAATTCTCAACGATACCTTCCACTAACTTGGTTCTACCCCACCTCTGAGAATTTAATTTTGTAGCTGATTCGTCCCGAGTATTATTGATGGTAATTACCCAATGATCTGTACCAACAAAATCAATACTATGATCTGGCTGTAAGATAGCCGTTGTTTTGGATAAAAATTCAGGTGTCAGCCGGTCATCATCATCAAATTTAATAAAATATTCCCCCAATGCGGCATCAAATCCAGAGCGCATATTATTACTTTTGCCAAGATTGTTGGGGTGACGGATGTAGTTAATTCGGCTATCCTGATATTGGGACATTAACTTAGGAGTTTCATCAGTTGAACCATCATCACAGATAATTAATTCCCAGTCTTGATAGGTTTGTTTAATAACACTGTCAATCGCATAAGGAAGTAAATTAACGCGATTGAATGTAGGAATACACACACTAACCTTGGGGACTCGTTGAATCATTGTATTGTTATAGATGAAACTATCAAGCCACTCAATTCATTGATTTTTTGACATAAAATTATCCTATTGGATACCTGATATCAAGTCCGGTTACAACGCACTAGATATGACTTATAGCAATGTCTTGATGCAGTCGCTCATGGGGGGAACCCCCTTTGGCGGCGCTGCATCGCTTTATTACCTAACCTGAAGATATGATGAAAATTCTCATGCTATCTGCCACCTTTCCTTATCCCCCCACTAGGGGAGGAACTCAGGTACGGACATTTAATTTACTAAAACATCTTAAGTTAAGTCATGATATCACCATGATTACTCAACGTTCAGAAGATGTCACGGATCAGGAAGTGGAAAAACTCGGGAAATGGGTAGATGAATTGGTGGTTTTCCCCCAACCAAAGCCTTCTGAACCCTCAGGAGGAATCTGGGGCAAAGTAAAGCGATTTAGTAATTTTTTAAGCCAGGGAATTCCCCCCAGTGTGCTACATCTCTACTCCCGGGACATTCAACAATGGGTGGATAAAGCTGTGGCGGCTGGACGGTTTGACATTATTACCTGTGAACATAGTGTAAATGAAATATATGTACGACCAGAATGGCGACAGCAGCTGGGAACGGTGGTGAATATTCACAGTTCTGTGTATGGTACCTTCCGTAACCAGTTGGAAACAGGAACCTCGGAAAATCAGCTCAGAGACCAGTTAAATTTACCCCTGTTGCGCCGCTACGAGGAACGATACTGTGCCAAATTTAATGGCCTTGTGGTCACAACACCGGAGGATCAAAGCCAGATAGCTGCCTACAAGCCATCGGGTAAAATTGTGGTGATTCCCAATGGGGTGGATTTGACTCAATTTCCCCAACGCACTGCTGACCCAGGGGGACATCGCATAGTGTTTATTGGAGCTATGGATAACCGAGCCAACATTGATGCTGTAAGCTTTTTAAGCTTGGAGGTATTTCCAGCAATTAAAGAACGTTATCGAGATGCTAAGCTGCAACTGGTAGGAGCAAGACCAGTACCTTCGGTGTTGGAGTTGGCAGAATTGTCGGGAATTACGGTCACCGGTCGTGTGCCATCAATGGTAGAGTATCTCCATCAAGCAACTATCTGTGTGGTACCGATGCGGACTGGCTTTGGCATTAAAAACAAGACCCTCGAAGCAATGGCGGCTGGGGTACCTGTAGTAGGAAGCGATCGCGGTTTGGAGGGACTAGCGGTTGATGGTGCCAATACACCTCTGCGAGCATTGCGGGCAAATCATGTTAAGGAGTATATTAGTGCCATCACTCGTTTGTTTGAAGACCCACAACTGCGAGCAAAGTTGTCCCAAAACGGGCGCTCATTGATCGAGGATGAATACACCTGGGATCGCGCTGGTCAATGCTACGAACAAGCCTTAACCCAGTCAGTGGTTAGAGGTTAGTGGAATACAGTAGTTTGGGGACTGAACCCCTTGACTCGTCTTCCCTCTGTTCCTCCTGTTCCCATTGTTTGCCCTCTTACTCCCTACACAACCAATTCTATTCCAGAACCGTGGCAAACCCCTCTAAATCACCGTCACTGGAAGTCATAGAGAGATTAGGCTACCTGGTGTTTGGTAAATCGGTAAATTTGAATTTTTAACTATATTTTCTAGAGGAAAATTCACAATTAGTATAAATGTATTGGTATGAAGATATAATACATTTATACTGTCCAGTTTTTTGGATAGTGTTCTTTGTCGTTGTTTTTTGGGTTTTGGGTAATAGGTAATCGGGAATTACTCTGGAGTAATCAAAATTATCAAAAACCCCAAGCTTGGCAATATCGATGCTCAAGGATTTGATATAATGGTGATTTGGAGTAAATTAACATGAATAAATGTTAAAAAAAGTTTATAAAAATTTTAAATAGTATAAATAAATTCATTCTTAACTCAGGTAAAAAGTGAGATAAGAATGAATTATTGCCTGCCGTTTCCTTGTTGCCAATTATTTGTCCAAGTAGTAACGTCCTATGAAGATTCTAATGATCTCCACAACCTTTCCCTATCCGCCAACGCGGGGGGCAACTCAGGTCAGGACGTTTAATTTACTCAAGTACCTGAGTGAGCGTCATGCTATAACCTTGGTTACTCAACGTTCTGAGGATATCACGGACATCGAGGTAGAAAAATTGCAGCAGTGGGTGGAAGAACTGGTGATTTTTCCCCAACCGCAGCCATCAGAACAAGAGGAAGGCTTAAAGGAGAAATTACAGCGCTGGAGTACCATTTTGCAACAGGGAACGCCCCAGAAAGTGCTCCAACTCTACTCAACTCCAATGCAGCAATGGGTGGATCAGGCTGTGGAGGCGGGAAAATTTGACCTGATTACCTGTGAACACAGTACCAATGAAATTTATGTGCGACCAGAGTGGCGGAAGCAGCTGCGAACTTTGGTGAATATTCATCATTCTGTATACCGGAAATCCCTGGACAAGCTCGAAACCAAAACATCAGACAATCAGCTGAAAGACAAGTTAAATTTGCCCCTATTACGTCGCTATGAAGAGCAATATTGTGCTAAGTTCACAGACATTATAGTCACAACAGCGGAAGATCGACGGCAAATAGACTCATTTGAGTTAGACAGTAAAATTACATTGATTTCTAATGGGGTTGATGTTCATCTATTTCCCCGGCGCATCTCTGATCCTGGTGGACACAGATTAGTATTTACTGGGGCGATGGATAACCCACTAAACATCAAAGCGGCTCGTTATTTTAGCCTAGACGTGTTCCCAGCAATTACAGAGCGCTATGGTGATACCAAGCTAGAATTAGTCGGACCCAAACCGGTGCAGGCGGTGCTAGAGTTAGAAGATATACCAGGGATTAGTGTAACTGGCTCGGTGCCTTCTTTAGTAGACCACCTTCATAAGGCAACCATATTTGTGGTGCCAATGCAGAGTGGATTTGGGGTAAAAAATAAAACTCTGGAAGCGATGGCAGCGGGAGTACCGGTCGTGGGAAGCGATCGCGGTTTGGAGGGATTGACAGTTGATGGCGGGGATGTCCCTTTGCGGGCATTGCGAGCAAATGATACAACAGAATATGTTTATGCCATTAGTCGGTTATTTGAAGACCGCCAGCTCCGTAAGCAATTGTCGGAAAATGGGCGAGCGTATATTGAACAGAAATATACTTGGGAACGTGCTGGTGAACTGTATGAGCAGGTAATCACAGGTTGAAGGGTTTAGGGTGCACTTGTTTTAGATTGAGCAAGGGGGAATGACAAAGACATGGACAATTAGCGTTTAAGTCCAAAAATCTGTACTATTTGGCTAATTACTATCTATTGCCCCCAAGATTTTTTTCAAACTAGGAAAAAACTGGAAAGATAAACCATTAAAACATCAGTGCAAAAGTCTAGTAGAGGTGGTTGGTTAACAACCTTGGGCGCGATCGCTGCCTTAATCACCACTAGCGGTATCATTGCCGGTAGTATCTGGGTGGCGGTTATGTTAATAATTGACCCTGATTCGATTGTCTGGATCAATCACATTTTGCCGAGTTGGGCTCGTATCCCCCAGACTGTTCCCTCATCTGCCAAGACATTTGCCCAAATTCAAGGGGAGATTCGTGAAAATGGGCTAACGGCGGGCACACCCCTTTCCCTTAACTCTGAGTTGCTGCTACCGATTTTGGGATCACCACCATCATGCCAAAGTAATTGTGACCAGATCGTGGAACTCAGAGTCTATCAGCCTCTTGAACAAAGCCATAGCGAACAGCAGTATTATCAGCTAGTTAGTCAGCTGCCTATCACTGCCCCGGTCGAATATTTTGTGCTGTCTACCCAAGTCAACACAGCATCCGGTGATGCTAGTGTCTCTCGTTCACTACCTTTAACCAAACTCGATCGTTTCGATCAACAAGCTCTAGAGGAAGGGTTTTGGTTCAACCTCTCGGGTCAAGTGGTCTCAGAGAATACACCCGAGAGCTATGGACAAATTATTCACTACAATCAAGACCAGACACACCTGAGTATGATGTTGGAGTGGACAAGCCCTAATGAAGGTTCTCCCTATTGGCAGGAAGTGACCGGTGGTGCTACTCCAGAATTAGTGGTTAATCATACTGTAGGCTTGGAACCCCAGTTCAAGGTTTACCAAATTAAACCTCGCTCTTTTGTTCCCAACCCGATTTATCTAGAGGAAATTTCCCTAACCCAAGCAGCGATAGATACTAAACCCTATCAGAATGGTTTAATCCTAGCCCGTCATGGTTTGTGGTCTGATGCTTGGCAATGGTTGAACCAACAGAGACCAAAACACTGGTCAGCAGAGGCTCAAGCCCAAATAGATTTGGTTAAACTGCACGCTCAGGTCACCGAGTCTCAGGCAAATCAAATTTGGGCAAGTGCGAGTGCTGCTATCTTTGCCTATCTCCTGGATGGTCGCTGGGCGGAGGCAAAAACAGTGTTTCAGACCGCAGTGAATGGTGCTCAGTTGGGGGATATTATCACTATGCTAAAGACCGATTCTGGGGGATTGTGGGGGCGGGTGGAAGCAGCACTAGAGGTCAATCCTGATGACAGCAATGTGCAAGTTTGGGGAGGGTTGATTTTGGCAGCCCAGGAAGACCCTCAAAAAGCGATCGCATGGGTTAAGGAATTACCCCAAACTAATCCCCAGGTTTACCAACTCCTCAACCATATGGACAATGCCTTAAACCCAGTTCCAGCCATCGTCAGGCACTTCAGTCAACTGGTTGGCAATTCAGAAATCATTCAAACTGTCAACGCAACGGATTGGCTGCAACCGGAAGATGGAGATGGGGGAATAGGAGAACAGCACTGCCAAAGGCAGCAGGAAAGTACTGAATTGGTTTCTATAGCAGAGGAACAGAGTATAGCACTTTCCCCCCTATCCCCCTGCCCATCTGTTCCTCTGACTCTACAAAAACAACCGGAGCAAGTTTGGTATCAAGTACAGGTAAAAGCATTTCACGATGGTCAGGGTTGGCGGTGGATGCCGTTTTCTGATTTACGGCTGCCCACTTTGACCAAGGGAAAGCGACTGTGGCGATATTTGGGCTTAGACGTTGACCCCCAGATTCGGATTAGCCTTTGGAGTGAGAATGGTATCCAACAATCAACCACAGCTACGGTCAAGGGGGTTTCCTACCAGGAAGGGGTGATTAAGCTGTTGGCAGCAGGTGGGAAACTCCCTAGTGACACCGTGGCTATTGATGGATCTAATCAGCACCTGCTAGCACACACGGAGACGGCTCTGCGCTGGTTAGACCCAAGTGCGATCACTTTGTCAGCACTCTACCACCTTAACCCCGAGTCGGTGTCAACCATGCTGCCAGTACTCTGGCAGGAGTTAATCAACAGTGGTCAGTTCTCCCCAGGACCCCTTCCTAGTTTACCAATGATGCTTCAGGAGATCGGGCATTGGTCAGTTAGACCGATCGAGCTGACTGGCAACAACCAGCCGGAAGCGGTGCTAACCTTATATCAAGAAATATCGGTTACCTCAGAATCTACAGAGGTGGGTCTATCGGATAGTATTAATGACGGGATGGATACAGATCGGGCAACTACTATCTACAAACCCCGCACCATGATTTTTTCTGACACAGGAGCCTTACTCTACAGCGAATTTTCCCAAGATGCCAGCAGCTCCATGACAGCGATCGCGGATTTAGGGGATGGGGGTCCTGCGGCTATAGTCATTGATGAACCAAATAACTATAGCCTTAAGCGTTGGTCACCCAAGCATCAGCGTTTTCAGTAATGCCTGTACTTAAAGGCATTAGTTTAACGCAAAACCAACCGTTGTTGCTTAAGTAATTGCTGCTGCTGCCAGAGGGATTCAACTTCTGCCTGTAAGTGAAGGTACTTTACTTGCTGGTCAACCCCATAAACCGATGTCATCAATTTCTTCACCTGGGGGTCACCAGTGACAACAGAACGGCAATTGCTCTGCCAGTGGGCATCGGATAAATCGGTCAGATGGTCGGAAGAAGTTAACATTTCTAGACTAAGTATTTTTGCTTTCTCACAACACCACGTAATTTTATCCTGAATTTCCAGCACATGCTAACTATACTTGGAGCGGTTAGCTTATATCATGTCCGGTTGAATACTTATATCATGTCGGGATAATTACCCTTAATAAAAATCTCCCCCATCTCCCTATCTCCCCATTCCCCTCCTGGGAGGGGTTAGGGGTGGGTCCCCATCTCCCCACACTTCCCCTCCTGGGAGGGGTTAGGGGTGGGTCCCACCCTCCCTCTAATTATGGGTATTCAACCTGACTTGATATTAATCATTCCACTAAGGAGACAGTCATGATCCAGCCTCTCGCACTGATTCCCTCAAGCCTCTACAGGAAAAGATGCCAGACTATTTGAACAGTGGTTTACGTTTAGGCTGGTTAATTAACCCCCAGGGCAAAGAGGTTGAAATCTATCGTCCCAATCAAGCTGTTGAGACTGCTAAATTTCCTGTTACTTTGTCAGGGGAAACTATTCTGCCTAACTTTGAGTTAGCTTTGCCGCTTTAAATTACCTCAGCAGGTTAGTAAGTAACTGCGGACTCATACTTGTAAGTAGAGAGTATTAGAGCGTTTTCATCCTTCACACTTAACACGTTACAGGTTAAACTTCATCCTTTGTCAAAAAATCGGCTTACTTAAGCTAGAGGATTTCTCTAGTTCAGTCTGTTCTGGCAACTCATCAAAAATTGTTAGTCTATTGGGTTTGCAGCGTTTGAGAGTTACCATGATGCCTTGAGCTCCTTCATTGTCTAAGTCTTCAATATATCCATATTTGGCAGCCTGAGCCTCCTGCTGGTTAACAAAGGGTCCAAAGTAGTAGGTACACTTGGGGGTTTCGGTGATGATTTCCACCCAAAACGCTAACCCGAAGAGGTCTAAGATTTTGATTAAGGATTCTTTCATGACATCCACCTAGTTTCCAGGATAATCTCTGTTAATTTAATCGGCTTTTAAACCTTTTTATCCTCCATTTACTCTTCTTGTTTCACAATCTGTTGATTGGAAGTACTATCGATATACAGTAAGTCTGACCAACGCTGCCTATAGGTTTCATATAACACCATAGCAGTTGCTGCTGAGGCATTGAGGCTAGGGGTCTTACCCTGTAATGGAATTGAAACTAACATGTCGCAGCAGCTTTGTGACCTTAGGCTTAAACCATTACCCTCTGAACCTATTACTAATACTACTGAACCAGTCAAATCAACTTTGTGTAAAAGTTTACCAGTACCAGCAGCAGTTCCGTAAATCCAAAAGCCCGCAGTTTTCAACTGCTCTAGGGCATTACTAAGATTGACAACTCTGGCAATAGGAAAGGTTTCTAGAGCTCCTGCTGCCACTTTCCTTACAGTTGAGGTGACACCAACAGCTCGACGTTGGGGTATGACTAAGCCTTGAGCCCCTAGAGCTTCTGCCGTACGAATAATCGCCCCTAAATTTTGAGGATCATTAATGCCATCACAAGCCAATAAAACTGGCTGCTCAGTTGCAAATTTTGCTTTGTCAATTAAGTCATTTAAATCTATGTACTGGTAAGGTGCAATTTGAGCTGCCACACCCTGATGGTTACCACCTTTAGTAATTTGGCTCAGGCGTTTTGGTGCTACTTCATCAATTACTGTACCGTTAGCCTTGGCTTGAACTAGTAAAGAGTGAAAGCGAGGATCGTAACGCAGCTGGGAAATAATCCAAACTCGGTTTAGCTGGTGCTGGTTTTGGAGAGCTGCTAGAACTGAATGACGCCCGTAGATTAAGTCACTCTCTTCTTCTGTGCTACTTACAAGTTTTGACTTAGGGTACCCATGCTGCTTCGGCTGAGTTTCCTCGGAGTAATGGGAATGTTTTGGCCGTGGCTTTCGAGAGTGGTAGTTCTTTCGAGGGGGTTTGCCGTTCTTTTGAGAATTGGCTGAGGTCGAACGAGATAATTTTTTATTCTCACCTTGCCGATCAGAGGACTTCCCTGACTTGATCTGACCAGAAGCATCAGAGGAGGCATCAGAGGAGGGGTTTTGATTAGCCATAATAGAATTAGGATTTATGGGGTATCCAGTTGTAGATGAGCCAATAACTGGGTCAAGCGTTGAGTATCAGTAAGGTAGAGGTATCCCAGTAAAGTTTCTAAGCTACTAGCTTGTTGATAGATTTCTCGATTGAGACGCCGGGGGCTCTTTGTAGCAGCATTCCGTCCGCGCCGTAAAACGTCTTTTTCAGAAGCAGTTAGGTAAGGTTCAAGCGATCGCAAAATCTTAGCTTGGCTTTCTGCTCTGACGTGAGCCACTACCTGGTTATGATAGTCACAGATTCGCCTCGGTGGTAGCAGATAGTGGGTTCGGATGTAGAGTTCATAAACAGCATCTCCTATATATGCCAAGGATGCTGGGGAAATCTGTTGAATTTTGGCAATTTGATCAACTTTCGCCATGAATTGCCTAAATCGAAACTCTGTCCACAATACTATAGAGTCAGTTCCACAGCCATGGCTATCCTCTTCCAAGGGGTCTAATTGTGCATCTGTTTGAGCCATCTTTGGGGTCTCACGGTCTTTTGTTTACTAGACCAAATTTGACATCCTTCAACAATTTCTGCTTAGAGTATTCAATACATTAGCAAAACGGCAACTTACTCACACTCAACTCTCACCGATTCCCCACTGCTTCTGAAAGTGAAGGCGGGTTTTGCCCCCGCCATCACCATCGATTTTGTCACTTAGACTTGATTTTCTCCACAGCTACCGTCAGAGAATCTTGCAGGGAGAAAAATTTTTCTAGGCGCACTAGTTTCACAGTTTGAGTCACCCGGGGATTGGTCACGACTTGTAGACTTCCGTCAGAAGTTTGAGCTTTCTTTACTAGCTGCACCAAAGCACCCAAACCAGAGCTATCGACAAAATCAATTTTAGATAAGTCCAGAATAATATCCGCTGGACCTTCATCAATACATTTGCCAATAACGTTACGGAGAGTAGATTCCGAAAAGGCATCTAGCAATCCAGTAAGGCGGAAAATTTGATAATTTGACTCGACTTGGCGAGTGCCCCTTAAACTGACTGTAAGGGTTATTTGTTCAGGAATAACACCCTCCTCGATATAGCTTATAAATATCAATAATCTAATACTTCTACTGTCAAGTTGACTACTGTGACAGTAGATTGATGACTTGGTTACCGTTGATAAACGCGCCCTATAACCATACCTTGGCTTGTTGCTTAGCACGTCAAGGGGCTAAAACAACGTCAATTTTAGATTATACAACAGTATCAGAGTTTGGGGGGTAGGGTGACCGGGTCTAGCGGTAGGGTAAAATTAAGCCAGCCATGATTCTAACCGATTAATCATAACTGAAGCATATTTCTTGGTTTGCTGGCAATGTAGGGGCTATTTTCTAGTCCCACACCCGGTCACCCTACAGTTGGGGTTTGGCATCGGGGATTGCACGCGATGCTCCTGGGTCGCCGCTAAGCGAGTCACGCGATTGGCTCTAGGCCACGCTACGCGAACGCAAACCCTCGCAGAATCAATCAGTTTCTAGTCAAGAGCCTAGGGCGTGTCTTCTTGCCTCAGAGATCCCCCATTATCCCCCTTAAAAAAAGGGGACTTTGAGTATGGCTCCCCCCTTTTTTAAGGGGGGCTGGGGGGGATCATAATCTTGCGGAAAACTTTGAAAACACGCCCTAGGCCACGCTACGCGATTAGCCTACGGCCACGCTACGCGATTAGCCTACGGCCACGCTACGCGATTAGCCTACGGCCACGCTACGCGATCGCATCAGCTCGACAAACTGCTTAAATAAATAGTCAGCATCGTGAGGACCAGGACTAGCCTCTGGGTGATACTGTACTGAGAAGAACGGTAAGGATTTGTGACGCAACCCTGCCACAGTGCGGTCATTGAGATTTAGGTGAGTAATTTCCACCTGATCCCCTAATGTATCGGGATCAATAGCAAAACCATGGTTTTGGCTAGTAATTTCCACCATTTGCTGCAAACCGGCTGGGTGATTCAAACCTCGGTGACCAAATTTAAGTTTAAAGGTCTGCGCTCCTAGGGCAAGACCAAGAATCTGATGTCCCATGCAGATGCCAAAAATAGGTTGCTGACGCTCCAATAAGGCTTTGGTGGTTGAGATGCCTTCGAGTACTACAGCCGGATCCCCTGGTCCATTGGACAGAAATATCCCATCGGGATTATACTTAGCAATTTCTTCTGGCGGTGTATTAGCAGGGACGACAATTACCCGACAATTGTAGCTAGCTAGACGCTTGAGAATATTACGTTTGATGCCAAAATCGATAGCAACAACTGTCAAACCCTTGTCCTTTTCTACCCCATCAACTGCCGGACCGAACTCCCAATTTGCTTCCGTAGGATCAGACCATTCGTAAACCTCGTCAGTGCTCACTTCTTTAACTAGATTTAATCCTGCCATACTCGGAGCCGCTTGCACTTGGGACAATAACTCAGTGGAGTCAAGGATTTCTGTGGAAATGGCACCGTTTATCGCACCAATGGAGCGTATTTTGCGGGTCAATGCCCTTGTATCAATGCCGTAAATTCCTGGGATGTTGTGTTCTGCGAGATAATCGGGCAAGGACTGGGTAGAGCGCCAGTTACTGGGCCGGTAGCAGATGTTACGGGCAATTGCACCTCTGATTTGAGGATGAGCAGATTCTTCATCGGACGGGTTAACACCAGTATTGCCTAATTCTGGATAGGTGAAGGTCACAATTTGACCGCAGTAGCTGGGATCTGTCACCACCTCTTGATAACCCGTCATAGCAGTGTTAAACACTACTTCACCAATGGTTGTACCAGTCGCTCCGAAAGACCAGCCTTGGTAAGTTGTGCCATCAGCGAGAACTAGCAGAGCTGGATGAGCCGTTGAGATAGTCATTTTATGTCAAGTAAACCCTTTTCTTTAAGCTTAGGATTGAAGCGAATTTCAGTCTTTACCCCTCGGGATTCTAGCTCATCTTTAATTTTAGCTTCAACTCTCCGAGCAATTTTTTTGAGAATCTTCGTTTTTGCTAATTCCTCACTTTGCTCATAGTCTAACTGCTCTGCTTCAGTCATTGTCACTTTAGCATCAATCGGCTGACTCCAGAGATTTTCCTGCTCTCCATTCCCTACCGGTATCACACCATTCTCTTCAATCCATGCCTTACGAATCGTTTCTAATCGACTCCGGTTAGGTTTTTCAATGGTTTCTATTTTTAGCCAATAGCAGGAGTGAGGCTGACGAACTAAATGTTGTTTGATGCTGATATATACATCCCGGGAATAATTCACAAATCTCAGGGTTTTATCTTGGTCAAAAATAGCGTATACACCAATCTTTTTTTGTAAATATTCTGGTAGATTTCCCGTTTCATCCAGATAGGGAATAAATTCTAAATCCTTCAGAGATGGAATTTGATTATCAGAGGTGAGCATGGGATGGGATTAAAAATTACTATTAAAAAATAAATATAAAAACTAAATTTTATTGAAATTTGCGATAAATCCCACACAGGCGACTGGGATTAAATATTTTGGCTTTGAACATGAAGTTAGGAGGTACATTAATGATGATATAATCATCAGATTCGTGATACTGCTCATAGTCCGCTGGCATTCCCTTAGGGGTTGAAGTGGTGTAGGGAACTGGTTGAAACAGTAATTCAGTAAACTCAACCCTGTCAGCTTGAGCCGCTTCAGCTACTTGAGCCAAGAAGTTTTCCCCGGTTAGTAAAGCAAATAACTGGTCTCGGGCTTCTGGAGCTAGGACGAAACTGCTATCAAACTTGTTAACTATCTTGAGGCGAACCATAAGTCAAGGACAATCCCGAACTCTTTACGAGAGTGATTATACCTGATCAAGATTCACTGTTGAACAAGACTTCCGTGAAATATACTTCTGAGTTCTAAGTTCTGAGTTCTAAGTCCTTAGTAAGACCTGCAACCTGCAACCTGCAACCTGCAACCTGCAACCTGCAACCTGCAACCTGCAACCTGCAACCTGCAACCTGCAACCTTCAACCTTCAACCTTCAACCTTCAACCTTCAACCTTCAACCTTCAACCTTCAACCTTCAACTTAGTCATCCTTCTGAACCACTTCTGTTCCCCGCTTCCGGATGCGATTCCGTTCCTTGGAGCAATTCCTATCCCCGTCTGTGAGTTTATTTTCAAGTTTGCACTGCTCGTAAGTAATTTGAGCAGCGTGGCGTTTTGGCAGTTGATTCTGTTTTTCTAAAGCTTTGTTAAAAAAATCTAAACTTTTTTCCTCCTGCCCCAGTTTTCGCAAAATTTGTGCTTTAAGGTAAAGTACATCTGGGTTGCTTGGTGTTGTTTCCATTGACCGGTCTACATAGTCTATTGCCTTAGAATATTGCTTTAAATCTCGATATCCTACAGCAATGCCTCGATAGGCTAAATAAGATGGTAAAGCATAGGTTTCTAACTTGTCAATGGCTTGAGATGGGTCAGAAAATGGTAAATTGACAGCTAACATTAAATCCATGTAGCCTGTAATCAAGTTTAGCTCTGGGTCATTAGGAGCAATTTCTTTTGCTTCATCCAGATATTCAAAAACTTTCTGTAATTTAGTCAAGGCACTGATAGGACCTTCTTTTTCAAAATCGTAAGCCCCTTCCAAAAAATAACCTACTGCTGTGTAGAGATTACCTCGCAAAGGATCAGAGGCAATCATTTCCTTAGCAGTCTTAAGAGTTTTAGTTCCGTAGGTCTTGAAGGTTTCCCAATCTTGATCTAAGTAAGCTAGAGATGATAGCATAGCATAGGTCATGGGTTCTTTAGACTGCCTAGATTCCGATTTTTTTAGATAAGCTTCAGCCTCTTTATAGTTTCCCTCCTTGAAGAAGAAGTCAAACGCATCTTGAACAGTGTCATCAATGTTCCGAGGATTACTGTCGCGAAAGGGGTCAGCTGCCAAGGTGGGCATTCCCCATAAACCGATTAATACAACTGCTGTGCTGACACAGGCTTTAACTATCTGTTTTGGTGCTCGAAACCGTTGGTTCATCGTCATTGTGGCAATATTAAAAATATATGCTACTAACCTCAGTACTGACGTTGCACTTGATGCCAGGTTCCATAGTACCGGAAGTTGGGGGATAAGATAGTAAGTAAGCATATGCGCTACGCGCACGCTGCGCGAACAGCTGTCAGCGGTCAGCGGTCAGCCATTCCCATAGCGTGGCCCAAAGGCTAATAGCTGATAGCTGATAGCTGATAGCTGATAGCTGATAGCTGAGTGCTTAAGATAGTAATGTCTATGAAATTTTGAAACCTCCAAAATTTTGGGAGAAGGGAAGGAGTGGGCAAAAGGCAATGCTATATCTTAGAGACTTAACCTATCATCCACCAGCTAGCTCCACCCCGATCTTGAAGGGTCTGAGTCTAGAGCTAGCACCACAAGAATTGGGACTAGTGATTGGTGTTAGTGGTTCTGGTAAAAGCACATTATTGGAAATTTTGGCAGGATTAGCCCAGCCCACGGCAGGAAACATCTTTTGGGGAGAAACCGAACTCACAAACGACCAGCTACCACAACTGGCAGGATTAGTGTTTCAGTTTCCAGAACGGCATTTCTGTGGTAAGACTATCCTGGAAGAATTGCGGATGGGACATCCAGAGTTGGGGTCACAAAGGGTTTATGATGCTTTGGGGGAAGTGGGACTAGCTGATTTTACCCTGGATACTTCACCCCATGCCATGAGTGGTGGTCAGCAGCGACGCCTTGCTCTGGCAGTACAACTGATTCGTCAACCCCATATACTGATGTTGGATGAACCAACAGCTGGATTAGACTGGTCTATGCGAAGACAGTTAGTTAATCTGCTGGCAAAACTCAAAACCCATTGGACACTCCTAGTGGTGACTCACGATGCTAAGGATTTACTGCCCATTGCTGACCGCTGCTGGACTCTTAAGCAAGGGGAATTAAAAGCTGTTGATCTAGCTAGTGCTTAGTGGTGAGTGTTGAGTACTTTAGGAAAGGGAGTAGGGAGTAGGGAGTAGGGAGTAGGGAAAAAAAATTATCACAATTTATTTAGGTACCCTATTTAAAAATTAAAAAATTACCGTTATTCAGTACGTTTTATGCTAAATTTATACTCAAAAAGCCCAGAAAGCTTACTGTAGAATTAAAATTATGCTATTCAACTCACAAAAAATTTTGAATACGGGCTTTTTCCACTACTCCCTGCTCCCTGCTCCCTGCTCCCTCTTACAAACTGTTTATTTAGCATAACAAGTACGGTAGAGCCAAAATGACAAATGACCAAAACGTTTTATTGCTGCCACAGATGACAGAGGTTTGGCAACAAACTCTAAATTGGCAGCCAGATCCAGAACAACAACAGTTGTTTCAAAAACTCTATGAAGGGATTTTGTCAGGCAATCGCCAGTTGAATTTAACTCGGATTACAGCTCCCGAGGAGTTTTGGGAAAAGCATCTGTGGGATTCTTTGGTAGGATTGGCTCCCATATGGCAGTCTGTAACTCCAGGACAGAGAATTATTGATATTGGAACGGGGGCGGGATTTCCAGGATTACCAGTTGCGATCGCATTTCCTAATACTGCTATTACTTTACTCGATTCCACTCGCAAAAAAATTACTTTTCTCCAAACCTTAATCCCCCAGTTGGAAATTAATAATGTTAAAACTTTAGTTGGCAGAGCAGAAGCCATTGGACAGAAGCGACAGCATCGACACTCCTACGATATTGCTCTAGTTCGTGCTGTTAGTGCCCCTTCTGTTTGTGCTGAATATGCTCTACCACTTCTGAAACAAGGAGGTTTGGCGATTCTCTATCGTGGTCATTGGACAGATGAAGAAACCGAAGCTTTACAGCCAGCGGTAAAAAAGTTAGGTGGAAGGATTGAATCAGTTGAAAAATTTACTACCCCTTTGAGCGATAGTGTTCGTCATTGTTTGTTGTTGAAAGTATTATCACCCACGGCAGCTAAGTTTCCCCGTGCTGTAGGATTACCAGCACAAGACCCTTTGAATTAGAAGATATAGCGGTTTGCGACTTTATTGACTACATATTTATGGGTTTTTAGGGAACAGGGAAAAGGAATCCCCCCTAACCCCCCTTAATAAGGCAGGGCTGTTTCATTCTCGCAAAAAATAGATGGGGAGATGGGGAGATGGGGAGATGGGGAGAATTTTGGACTAATACTCGGGATTTTGGGCAAATTTATCGTTCCCTTACACCAAGGCCGTTAACAAATTGTTAGTGATTTGAGTTGATTGAAGGCGGTTAATTCGTAAGATTTTAATGACTAAATTTGGGCATTTTTCGGTAAATTTTAGTTTATTTCCCTATCCCCCTATCCCCCTATCCCCCTATCTCCAATAATCGTTAACTTACTAAAGTTTGAAACAGCCCTGCCTTAATAAGGGGGGAAGGGAATAGGGAATAAAGCAGTTGGCATCCAACCTAAGTTATTTATTATTGCTAATTAAAAAGTAAACTTTATCTTTTTTGCCCCATTTTCATAATTAACTTATCGGCAAATCGCTATAAATGAAAGTTTATACCCCATTTTTTGCTAAACTAGTATTATCAAAAAAATGGCTTCTTAGGAAAACTCCGATGACTGCCACTACTGCACTGCTTAGCCTCGAAGACTACTTAAGCTACAACGATGGCACTGATCGGCGTTATGAACTGGTGAATGGGGAACTGATTGCCATGTCTCAACCCAAAGGACAACATGGTGCAATTACTGAGTTTCTCAACGATCAATATCGGGCTGAAATTCAGGCTCAGGGGTTAGCCTGGGTTTCTAAGCAAGGGTTTATTGCCATCTGCTTGCAGCAGCGCTTCGCGATCGAGTCGCCCCGTGGGGGACGTTGGGATACAGCGCGGATTCCAGATGTGACGGTGGCAACACTGGAGCAATGGCAGGGAATGCTGGATCGAGAGGCGATCATTCGTCTCAACGAATCGCCACCTTTTTTGGTGGTTGAAGTGGTTAGCGAATCGACTCGGACGACGGATTATCGCAGCAAACGAGTGGAGTATAACTTGCTGGAAATTCGCGAATATTGGATTGTCGATCCGCTCAAAGAGCAGGTTGTGGTGTTGCAGTTGGTGGATGATCTTTATGAGGAAACGGTTTTTGTCAGGGATGAGTTGATTGAATCAACTATTTTTCCGGGGTTACAGCTTTCGGCACAACAAGTGTTGAATGGTGCGCTTTAGAATAAGTAATAGACTTTTAGCCATCAGCCGTTAGCTGTCAGCTGTCAGCTAAGTTCTAAAACCTGAATGCTGAATGCTCTAAGTTGAACGCTCTAAGCACCGAGGAGGAAATTTTATGCCTTCCCCTTTTCCAGGGATGAACCCTTACCTAGAACATCCAGAAGTTTGGCCAGGAGTACATCACTGGCTCATTGTTGAACTAGCCAGATCCCTGTCTCCTCAACTGCGTCCAAAATACAGAGTTGGTGTTGAAGTGCGCATGTATGAAACCATTGGGGAAGAATCCCTACTAGTTGGCATTCCCGATTTAACTGTCAAAGGGTCACAGGTGACAACTAAACAAGCAATGACTAATGTTGCAGTTGCACAAGCTCCAACTCAACCCCAAACAGTAGAAGTTCCTGTACCTGAAACCATTAAACAAGGTTATTTAGAAGTGCGAGAGGTAGCTACCAAGGAAGTAGTAACAGCTATTGAAATCCTCTCTCCGATTAATAAACGTTCTGGGGAAGGACGCAAGCAATATGAAAGTAAACGAAATAAAGTCTTAGGCAGTTTCACTCATTTAGTAGAAATTGATTTACTGCGTAAGGGACAACCAATGCCAGTTTATAATAGCAATATTGAAACCCATTATCGAATTTTAGTCAGTCGAGGAGACCGTCGTCCTCAAGCTGATTTGTATGGATTTAATTTACCAGATCCTATCCCTTCATTTCCCTTACCGCTGAAGTCTGGAGATACAGAACCATTAGTAGATTTACACTTATTGTTGAATAATATCTACGACCAAGCTAGTTATGATTTACTGATAGATTATAATGAAGAGCCACTACCGCAATTGTCGGAAGACGACCGGGTTTGGGTTAATACATGGTTAACAGAGCAACAACTGCGATCGCACTAGAGTGGAATGCTATTTGTTTTGCTAAATAAACAGTGTGTTAGGGTGAGCGTAACGAACGAAAAACGCACCCGACAAGAGCGAGTAATCCCCCTCAGTTATCGCTGTCGGGTCATGGCGATGACTGCTTCCACTGTAAAGTCTGAGATAGTGTCAAGGGTCGGGAGTATGTCAGTTCCGGCAAACACCAGTGGTAGTTCCTGGTTTTCCCAAACCCAAATTTGCTGTCGCTGAATATCGATTAGCCAAGCCAGCTTAGTGCCGTTGCTCAAGCAGTGCAGAATTTTGTTCTGTAGGTCTAATGTGCTTTGGTCAGGGGAGCGAATTTCAATTAACCAGTCCGGTGAACCTTGCAGGGGGCCATCTTGATCCTGGAAGCGATCGCGTTTAACAACTACAATATCTGGTACCGGAGATAAGGGAGGAATGATGCACCGGAGTTCTTGAATCGCAACGCAAGCATGGGTTTGATTGTTAATGGCGTTTACGAGGTTGCGCTGGAGGCGGGAATGAAACAATGTTGGCATCGGTTTTTGCTTCGGCTGTCCATGGATGAATTCCCAAGCAGGAGAAGCTTCTATGTTGGGTTGTTGGAGAAAAGCATCTAAGGAGTTAGTAATGCTAGGTGATTGCATAATTAAGTTATCTGCAAAGGCACACAAAGGGGGTGTAATGTATATTTATAATATGGGTTAGTTTGTTAGGTTTACTTAAGTTGAAAACCGCTATAGTTTGGATAGTATACTTAGAGTATACCACGTTTAGTGGAGAACTAAGTAATGACATTTATCAGCCCCAAAACCGACTTTGCCTTCAAAAAAATCTTTGGATCCCAGGAAAGTAAACCGATTCTGATTAGCTTTCTCAATGCTCTGGTCTACCACAATCAACCTCTGATTCAAGACCTGGAAATTATTGACCCTTATCAGTCTTCTCCTCTTCCAATCCTCAAAGACTCTTTCCTCGATGTGAAGGCCAAACTTAGGAATGGTTCTTTGGTGATTATTGAAATGCAGGTTTTGCAGGTAGAATCCTTTGCTAGAAGAGTTTTATACAATGCTACTAAAGCTTACTCTCTACAGTTAGGTAAAGGAGAAGGCTACCGTTATCTCAAGCCAGTTATTGCTCTGACAATTACCGATTTTGTCATGTTTCCTGAGCATAATCAGATAATTTCTAATTTCAAGTTACGAGAAGAAACTACCAACATCAACTACATCGAAAATCACTTGCAGTTAGTGTTTGTGGAACTACCGAAGTTTGAGAAGCAGTTGGAGGAGTTAGAGCAATTAGATGAGTTGTGGATGTATTTTCTAAAAAATGCGCCTTCCTTAGAAACGGTGCCACCGCAAATGGCCGAAAAACCTGAGTTTCAACAGGCATTTGGGATTGCTTCTGAGGCAAATTTAAGTAGGAAAGATTTGGAGGAATTAGGAAAAAGAGAGATGTTTATTCATGACCAACAAGGGCTAGTTATTTTTACAGAAAAACAAACTAAGAACGAAATAGCACGCCAACTTTTGCCTCTGTTAGATAATGAAACGATTAGCCAGACTACTGGCTTACCTGTAGAGGAAATTGAGAAGCTGCGAGAAGGTTGAGCGGTTTGAAAGGAGTAGGGTGGGCAAATTATGAAAGTTTGACCAAGTAATCAGTTTTCATGTCGATTTGCCCACCAGACAAGAGCGATCGCACTTAATTCTACATTCTTAATTCTACATTCTTAATTCTACATTCTTAATTCTACATTCTTAATTCTACATTCTAACCAAAAAAAATAGCCGCAGAACTATGTTCCACGGCTAGGAATTGTTACCTATGTCTCAACCTTGTAAACCCATTCGGACGTGATCCGATGTGATTGGCCTTTGGCCAGGGGGGGAAACCCCCCCAAAATTTAAGCCCTTAACCCAGCATTAAGTATTTCGTCATTACCGTGATGAATTCCCCAGGAATGTCAGTTGGCTGAAGGGGGCTCCACTCGTCAATTTGGGCGTAACCCCGCGCATAAAGGGTATGCATGGTGTTGGTTATTGCCCGGCGAGAGCCCTTAAGAATGTGCTTAATCGGGTATTTTTTTTTGGAAGGTTCCTGAGGAGTATTACTAGGAGTAATCTCCTCAGGATTGTTTTCTGGGTTAGGGCGGAAGTTGTCAGACATAGTAAAAAAAACGTTTTAAGGTTTACAATTATAATCATAACTATTATGAATTATTTTGTCAAGGAATTTTAGATTTTTTTTTGAGGTTTATTGATAGAAAATGTACGGTTATGGAATTAAGAATTAAGAATTAAGAATTAAGAATTAAGAATTAAGAATTAAGAATTAAGAATTTCCGACTCCCGATTCCCGATTCCCGATTCCCGATTCCCGACTCCCGACTCCCTATATTTTCCTGTGTTAAAATAATTCGACATTGGGTTTCATGCATTTACTAGTTAATGCTATATAATGAACTGGAGGGTAATCGGTGAGTGATTCAACGTGCTTAATCGAAATCTCAAGCCATCAGGACTTAGTGCCCAGTGCGGATGTGGTGTTTGTTCACGGGCTGGGAGGGGATGCTATAACCACCTGGCATCCCCAGGGAAAACGGGATGATGATGACTACTGGCCAGTTTGGTTAGGAAAAGATAATTTATGCGTTAACATCTGGTCTTTTGGGTATCAGGCTGAAGCGACAAACTGGAAAAGCAACAGCAGTATGCCCCTTTTCGATCAAGCGAGTAATTTATTAGATTGGTTAGATAGCCGCGAGCTCGGCCAACGTCCATTAATCTTTATTACTCACAGTATGGGCGGGCTTTTAGTCAAAAAAATGCTCAACAGTGCCTTGACCTTTCAAAAGCAAGCTATTCTTGAGCAGACGAAAGGGATTGTATTTCTGGCTACTCCCCACACTGGGGCTCATCTAGCTAATTTAATTGATAATATTAGCGTTCTGACACAAACCACCGTAAGTGTAAAGGAACTCAAAGCTCATTCCCCTCAGTTACGGGAATTAAATGAATGGTATCGAGAAAATGTCCGGAGTTTAGGCATTGCCACAAAGGTCTACTATGAAACTCAGCCTGTCAAAGGGATTTTGGTGGTAGACCCAGATAGTGCCAACCCCGGCATTGAAAAAGTGAAGCCGGTTGCCATACCAGAGAATCACATTGACCTATGTAAACCAGAGTCTCAAAACAGTCTGCTCTATCTTGGTGTCAAGAAATTTATCAAGGAATGCCTCAAAACAAAAGAGACAGCTATAATAATCCGCACAGAATGGGGATTAACCATTGCCGGAACACGTATCACTCTCTACGATGTGATGGATTATGTCACAGCTCAGTATCCACCCAAGTTAATTGGGGATGTTCTTAACCTCACTAACGAACAAGTAAGCGCTGCACTATCATACATTGAAGAAAATCGTACCCAAGTCGAAGCAGAGTATCAAACTATTTTGCAAGAGGAACAGGAAAACCGACAGTATTGGGAACAACGGAATCGAGAACACTTTGCTCGCATTGCAACAATGCCCCCTAAACCCGGTCGAGAAGCGTTGTGGGCAAAACTCCAGGAACAGAAAGCAAGACACGGACAGAAAGCATGATTTTCTTGATTGATCACAATCTTGAGAGACATGCAAAAGTTTTGTTAGGCAACATTGCTAATCAAGGTTGGCTTGAGACTCTCCCCATCCGTTTTGTCTACTTTCAAGAGGTTGAGCTAGCAATCGATAGCAATGATCGAATTGTTTGGCGCTTTGCTCAAGCCAATCAGATGATTATATTAACAGCCAATCGAAGAATGAAAGGTAAGGATGCATTGGAGAAGGTTTTGCGTGAAGAAAACAACTCTAATTCCCTTCCTGTGATCACAATTGGCAATGCTAATCGGGTCTTGGATGAAGGAGCCTATCGGGATAAATGTGTAGACCGGCTACTTGAAATTGTGATTGACATCGAGAATTATATGGGAGTAGGTCGGCTCTTCATTCCCTAAGATAGCATTGGAAACCAGTGTTATTATGATCAGAGATTAATTCATCGTAGGGTGGGCAGTGCATAAAACCAATTTAAAACCTAACAATCCTAAAATTAAGCACTGCCCACCGACAGTAAATTAACTATAAAATTAATCCTCTGGTGGGCAGTGCCTCAGATAAATTTAAAACCTAAAAATCATCAAGGTAAGCACTGCCCACCCTACATCTCCTCCCGATTCCCGATTCCCGATTCCCGACTCCCGATTCCCGATTCCCGATTCCCGATTCCCGATTCCCGATTCCCGACTTCTAGAAAATATCCTTCCGCTTCTGTAATCGAAAAGCGATTATTAAATAAACCCCTGTGTGTAAGCACAGTAGTAGCCAATTAAGAATCAAATTTTGCCAAGTGGCATCATAAACTGGTGTTGCTTCAAAGGGAGGAGGGGGAAGCTTTAATCCGAACCTGGAAGACTGTTCTGGTACCATGCTATTCACATTTACCAGGGCACCGTAAGCTCCCATTGACCAACGACTTACCATCAGCCAAGATAGTGTACTGGCTAATCCTTTTAGTTTAAAAATAACTCCAGAAAAAATAATCTGTGGTAGCAAAATTAATGGTATAGTATTATTGGCTTCACTTTCATTTTTAACCAATGTCGATACCATCAGACCTAAACTGGTAGCAGCGATAATCGTTAAAAAAGTAGTGATTCCCAAGCCAATTTTCCAATCCAGTAGTACAGAGGTAGGTGACTTAAACCCATAGAGCACAATAGTAACAATCAAGATAGTTTGTAAAATAGCTAAGCCAGACCGAATCAATACTTTGGAACCAAGATAGGGAAATAACCCTAAATTAACCAGTCGCTCTCTGGCATAAATACTGGACTCTTTCACAATTTCTTGGAGTGAACTAGATAGTCCTACCCAAAGGGCAGCACAGGTAAAAATAAACAGTACCCGTAGCGCTAGAGGTGCTTGGGAGATCTCTGGAGAATTCAGTTGAGCTAAAGGGTCTTTCCCTGACAAGGTGAGAATAATCAAGCTAATCCCAATGGGAGCAGTTAGTAATGCTAGGGCAACACTCCGCATATCCCGCACTACTAGTTTTAGATAGCGCTGACTGAGCAACAGCAGTTGCTTGAGTTTGAGTTGCTTGAGTTGCTTGAAAACAGGAATACCAGCACTTTTGCTAGGGATTGACGTCGATAGCAACCTTTGACCAGGACTGAGGTGTGCTGAAATGTAGGTCTTGTAACCAGGTGAGCTGAGAAACTGCTGATGCCAGTTTTCACTATTCTCCTCAAGTTCCTCCGGTGTTTCCCCTTGCTCTAGCTTGAGGTAAATATCAGGGAAGTATCTTAAGTCTGGAGATGGCATCTTAAAAAAGTCCATCGCTTCTGTGGGAGGACCAAAGTAACACAACCGTCCACCCCGACCCATAAAGGCAATGCGATCGCATACGTCAATATTCGCAGTAGCATGAGTCACCAGCACCACTGTTCGTCCCTGATTCGCTAATTCTCGCAATAGCTGCATCATTTCCTTATCCAGTCCTGGATCTAGACCAGACGTAGGCTCATCCAGAAAGAACAGTTTCGGATCAGCCAATAATTCCACAGCAATACTGACTCGTTTCCGTTGTCCCCCACTGAGATTACCCACAAGAGTGTTTCTCACAAAATCCAGTTTGACTTGTGACAAAGTTTGCTTCACCACCTGTTTCACATCAGTATCTGGTGGTAATCGTAATTCACAGGCATAGGTTAGTACTTCTTTTACCGTTAAATCCCGATGGACAATATCATCTTGGGGAACATAGCCAATTTGTGAGCGATACTGATTAAAATGCTGTCGCAAATCTTGGCCATTGATAAATACAGTACCATTAGTAATTGGTGCAATTCCTAATAGCGTTTTCAGTAACGTAGATTTACCAGTGCCACTACCTCCTACCAACGCCACTAACTGACCTGGTTCAATCGGCATCGAAACCTGATTCAGAATAGTCCGTTTTTTGCCTAATTTATAATTAACCTCACGCAGCAATTTATCAGCATCAATCCGAATTTGATTACCTTGATCAACTAATTCTAAAGTATCCTGCCTCAACAGTAATATAAACGGACCAATCCGAATCGTATCCCCATCCTTAAGTAACACTGGTTTATGGATTAACGTGTCATTGATAAAGGTGCCATTTCTGCTATAATTATTAATCTGATAATTGCTTGCTGAAATTTTGATGATGGTAGCGTGAAGGGTGGAAACTGTAGGTGCATCTAATTGCCAACAGTGGGAAAGTTCAGGATTAGGAGAACGACCCAATTGCACTGGCCAATTTTGAACAGTTGCCAAGGAAAGCTGCCGTTTATTTGGCGTAACCCTTGGTTGACTATGGGCAGGATTAAAGTAAGTGAGGCGAATGTAATCCCGAGGATTTTGTCCAATAGTCAACTCCGCACCATGTTTGAGAAGATACCCATCAGTGATACGAGTGTGGTTAACAAATACTCCATTAGTACTAGGATTTGCCCCATCACCATCAAAGATGCGATAATCCTCTCCCTCTTGAAGCAGAAAAGCATGGCGTTGGGAGACAATAGTCCAGCCTTTTTCAGGAATATCGAAATCTGACCAAGTGCGATCGCGTCCTAATCGATAAAATCCTTTCTCAAGAGAAAAACGAAGTACTTGACCTTGATTGTTTAGCTCTAGATATATCATTGTAATATATAGCACTCTCAATCGGATGAGGTACCTCGCCCTTAGGGTTTTAGGGAGCTAAGGCCGTGGGCTAATAAAATTGAATGTACCTCATAGCTATTATAAACGCTAGATAATTTTTATTTGAGATGTAAACATAGGATTGATCTAAAAAGCAAACTTATTCCTTCTAATTCTTAAGCAGTCAGCGGTCAGCAGTCAGCGGTCAGCTTTCCTTAACTCAGATTAAACTATAGCGGTTTTTATTCTAATGAGGTACACAAGATTTTTACCCTATTAGCTCTTAGCTCTTACGTCTTCTGACTTCACTGCTCCCTGCTCCCTGCTCCCTACTCCCTCAAAAAATGTACCTCACCTAATTGAAAACCGCTATAATGGTTAATTGTGTTATTCAAAAGCTGACCGCTGAATACTTACGAATGTTAGGCACTGTTAGCTAGCCATAGCGGATTTGGTAGCAAACGTGATAATGCCAACACCAACAACAACCAAAAAGAAAGCGAAATATACAAACGTCTTTGAATAGGGTTGGCTTGCTATTACTTTATCGTTACTACTCTTGTTACTATTCATAGCTCCGCGAACAGAAATAAATAGTAAAGGAAGAGAAACAATCATTCCCAATACTTCAATTACAAATAGCGCCTGAGGCATGGGATCTGGCGAGACTGGAAATAGTGTTCCTAAATCTAGGGCGTATACGATAAAATAGGAAATGCCACATAACCCAGACACAATGAACGCCCACTTCAAATCTTTGAAGATAAAGTAAACAATCAAAAGGCTGACTATTACTAGGGAAGTTAAAAAGGTATTAAATATACCCAATATCAACGGGTCAATATGTGAGAAACTCCTTGTTTCAATTAAACCACCAGGAACAAGAGATGCCAACAATCCAAACGATAAAACCAAGAGTGCAGATACCAGATGTCTAATAGTTATCGTCATTGTAATTACCTCATAACTAGAATTATTGCTGTCGAACATCACAGATCAGTCGCAGAAAATCTTATAGGGTTTCCCTAGGGCGATAAGGGGTTTCCTTAAGCAAATGACTGACCAATATTTTTAGAAAAAACAAAGGCAGAAACCATTCCAGACCAGGAATTGGGGGAAATAGATAGCGATCGCCTAACAGCCCTAAGCTGTAAAGCCCTAGCGCCACTGGACGTTGAAGATAAAGGGGAGACCGCAAAATCAAGACCGATGCCCCCAACAGGTAGCTGGAGACACCAATAAAGAATCCCCAATCTCCCCCACGAAAGAGCAGGGCCACTAACAAGACATGGATGACATGAACAGACACAAATCCTAAATGCTGCTGCCAACCCTGTTCCGGTCGGTGATACCAACGCTTAGCCGTGGAGGTAGCATTGGTGAGGACACCCCCCACTAAATCCAGGGCAAGAACAGCGATCAGTCCTAATTGCAACGGGGTCCACTGTATTGGGAGGGTCAGGGCGTAGGTTGGAGCTGCTACCAAAGCCACCAGCGACGGTACAAATTGTATGAGCAACTCAGCTTGGGTTGCCCCTGGTCCGGTGAAGCGATCAAGCAAACCTTTCAGACCAGAGCGAGGGGAAGGACAAGTCAGCTCAGAGTGCATTAACCTAACCTCATAACAGTTGTTATTATTAACATAACAACTGTTATGATAAGCTGTCAATAGACATTGACACTGTGTTTCTGTCCGACTTTATATCTGGTGTATATCTGGTTATAGTAGTCGGCAGGGCAGGCGCGGACATGACAAAAGTCTCAAACCTAAGTAAGCGCAATAGTTTTACTTCTGACTTCTGACTTCTGACTTCTGACTTCTGCTATAGTTCCCTTTGATGCTCATGTCCCAACAGGATCGCCGCCTTGAAGTTTCTGAAGCCGCCTGGCGAGTTATTGTCCGAGAAGGGTTAGATCGCACCAGTATGCGGGCGATCGCCCAAGAGCTGGGTTGCACCACGGGAGTTGTTACTCACCACTTTCGAGATAAGCAGGAGCTGATTCTCTTTGCCCTTAATCAAGTAACTCAGCGTCTGCAAAAAACCATGCAGACTGCAACAGAGCACGCTAGGGGAGTGGATCGACTAGTAGAAATGCTATCTGCGTTTTTGCCACTAGACACTCAACGGCAAGATATTCTCAAGGTCTGGGTCGCTTTTTTGGGGTATGCCATTGGACGAGAAGCCTTGATGGCTGAGCATCAACAGAGTGCTGCTCAGCTCCGTGAGGTGATTATTCAAGAGTTGAAAGCTCTACAGTCAGCCAAACTGATTCGAGCTAACATAGAGCCAGAGTTAGAAGCCAACGCCCTGTTAGCCCTAGTGAATGGGGTTAGCCTCGACTCCCTGATTCAAGCCAAACGCCTTAGCCCTGACCAGCAGCAGATTGTAATTCGGCGCTACGTTAACGAGTTGCTGTCTACCCATGCTATTTCTGGCTCTGGTAATTCCTAATCAAGACAAGTTTGTATTGTCAAACATTAAAGCAATGGCATGTGAACCTTAACCAAAAGGCTAATATGATTGCGATTAAGAATTAAACAATCACATGACAGCAGCACAGCTAGACAACCCCAAGCCCAACCCAAAAAACAACAGTCTGTTACACATAGAAAACCTACAGATGCACTTCCCTATCACCCAAGGAATCATCTGGCAAAAGCAAATTGGCTCCATCAAAGCTGTCGATGGACTCAACTTCCAGATCAACCGTGGCGAAACCTTAGGCTTAGTAGGAGAATCTGGCTGTGGCAAAAGTACCACTGGACGAGCGATCCTACAACTATACCGTCCCACAGCCGGTCATGTTTACTTTGAAAATATCGACCTAACCCAGCTAGACGCTGAATCCCTGCGCCAGATGCGCCGCCGGATGCAAATGATTTTTCAAGACCCCTATGCCTCCCTCAATCCCAGGATGACCGTAGGAAGTATTGTCGGTGAACCCCTGCAAATTCATGGGTTAGCCACCGGTAAACAAAAACAAGAACGAGTCCAGTCCTTACTAGAAGTCGTAGGACTCAATCCCCAGTTTATCAATCGCTATCCCCACGAATTCTCTGGGGGTCAGCGTCAGCGGATTGTGATTGCTCGCGCCTTAGCGTTAAACCCTGACTTTATAGTATGTGATGAACCGATTGCTGCTTTAGATGTATCCATTCAAGCCCAAGTGGTTAACTTGATGCAGTCGTTGCAAGCAGAATTTGGATTAACTTATCTATTTATTGCTCACGATTTAAGTATAGTGCGCCACATTTCTGACCGGGTGGCAGTAATGTACCTAGGCAAAATAGTAGAACTGGCAGATCGCGTCTGTTTATATGAGAACCCCTTGCATCCCTATACCCAAGCATTAATCTCAGCCGTACCAATTCCTGACCCTGAACTTGAGCATCAACGGGAACGTATTATCCTAACAGGGGATGTACCCAGCCCGAGCAATCCCCCCAAAGGTTGTCGGTTTCACACTCGCTGTCCCATGGTAATGGATACTTGTCGGCAAGACCCAGAACCAGAGTTTAAAGATGCAGGTAGAGGACATTATGTTGCTTGTCATTTAGTCCATTGACAAGAGGATCTTAGTATAGCGCTTATCATAGGACTAACCACTCACAAAACTAATGTTCGTCCATCGCAATGGATCGAGAGCAACGCCAATTACTCGGTAGAGCCGAAGGCCATCCCATCCGCAGGGCTTCTGGGCAAATAGTATGAATGGTCAGCTGGCAATCAATTAGCTGCAAGCCTTCTTTTTCTACCTGCCTCATCCCTTGTTTCAAGATTGAGTCATTCTTGAATTCAACGGTCTGGTTACACTGAATACATACCAGATGATGGTGATGATGGGGAAAAGGCTGATTGAGTTCATAATGTTTATGCCCTTCTGCCAATTCCAATTCCCGCAGGATGCCCATCCGTGACATTAACTTAACGCTACGGTAAATTGTAGATAAGCTGATTCCTTCTCCTCGTTGGTCGAGCAATTCGTGAAGTTCCTCAGCACTCAGATGGGTTCCTCTCGGTAAATTTTGGAAAACGTGGAGAATGGTCTCCCGTTGCGGTGTCATACGCCAACCTCGAGCATTGAGTTCGGCCTTGAGTGAAGCGGCAGTATAGTTAGCCATGGTAACCCTCTCAAAAACGAGCCATTATTGACAATATTAAATAATTATTTCTCTCACTTGCAAGAAAATTTCCTAATTGAGAATAAATAGTAAAGGATTATTGGTTACTTTTGAGAATAGGCCAGGCACGGATCGAGCTCTGATACAGGGATACAACGAAAATACCAAATCCAGCTTTACGATCGGGATTTGGCAAATAAGTTAGGAAAAGGGCGAATAACTGAAAAAGGGGGAACAGAGGGAAGACAGGGAACAGGGTTAGGGAAGCAGATTGACCATAACCCTTGTGTATTGTGGCTTGTATGTTATGACTATGTTATTGCCCGATACTTTTTAGCTACCAAAGTCTACCAAGATAAACTTTAGTCCGCCAATGCAAGATGCTTTCACATCCAGGGGGTATCTCCCAAAGCTCTAACGGAATATCCCGCGAGCGCCATAAAAATGTCAACAAAGTTGGTTCCACCGGGATAGAGAGCGCAACTATTAAACCCTTGGTTTTCGGCTTTAATTTAAGTTACATAATAATCCCTGTCGGTGTTACCCTAATTTAAGTCTAACAAATAATAAGAGTTTTTGCTCACGGGGTGACAACAAAGCTCAAACCTAGATAGGTGTTAGGTTTTAGGTTTTAGGTATTGGGGAAATTACAGCAATGAGTCATTTGTATTTCCCAGGAATTGAAGCAATTTTCACCATACAACGTCAATGATAGTTTTAATCAATCCATCCCGCTTGACAATTTTACCTAACACCTAACCCCTAAAACCTAACCCCTGTAAGATTTTCAATTAGCTTGTCACCCCCTGAGGAGTTTTTGGTAGACTCTGCGACGTTTTCTTGTGCTGTTTACTAACCCCTCTCCCTAGATTTTGGCGATTGATGCTTAAAACTTGCAATAAGTAAGCAGACAATACCTAGGTTGATACACACATCGGCCACATTAAATACCGGAAAGTTAATCAACCGAAAATGGAGGAAATCCACAACGCAACCCGTGACTGTCTGGTTATCTACCAAACAACTGTTGAAAAAACGGTCTATGCCATTCCCTAATGCTCCTCCCAGTATGAAGCCATAACCAAGCTGTTCCAACCTAATCAGCTTTGGCCCAAACCAAGCTAGGCCGATTAAACCAAGACTCACAGCTAAGGAAAGCCAGCGTAACCAGCTGCCGTCTTCACTAAAGAGACTGAAAGCGGCACCAGTATTAGTCACATAGGTAAAGTGAAACACTCCTTGCCACAGGGGTAGAGTCTCATCCAATTCAAAATTCTGCACCACCCAATATTTAGTCAGCTGATCCAGAATCAGACCAATAGCAGCAGCAAACCAACACAGGGGGTTTTTTTTCATTAGTCATTAGTCATGATAGCATTTATTGATTGGGTCAGGTACTTACTAGGAGTAGGGAGTAGGGAGTAGGGAGTAGGGAGTAGGGAGTAGGGAGTAGGGAGTAGGGAGTAGGGAGTAGGGAGTAGGGAGTGTCAAAGTCGTTTTACGCATCAAGGGTGGGTAAGTCCTTTAGTGATTAGTTTTTTGTTAATTAACCCTTATCAATTAACAATTGTATTTTGACCAATGACTTTTAATAAAACATTAACTGCCGTAGAGCAAATGCCACAACGGTGACAGAACAAACTACCACTAGCTGACTCGGTAAAGGCGAAATGGTATATTTCATGATCGCTTCCATGAGAGGCATAGCCCCAAGCACTGACCAATTGATGCCGTGGAAAATCATCAAATAGCCGACACCATAGGTATGGATGGTTAGTAGACCACACAGGCAGCTAAAGGCCAATGTTTCGACTCGTGCTTGTACCCGAAAGGCTAAAAAACCACACACCCAGGCTCCAGCAATAAAGCCTAGTATGTATCCAAAGCTCGGTTCTTTGATATAGCCAATACCTCCACCTTGAGTAAAGACTGGCAGGTTCAAGCCGATGACAACATAGGCAATTTGAGAAAGAGCACCAGCATTTCTGCCTCCTAAACAAGCAGCTAGTAGGACTGCTCCAATCTGATAGGTAACCCCTAAGGATATAGTTTGAACACCTTGAGTTGACCAATCCCAGGGTGGATTGGAGACAAAGAAGGCTTCTAGAAACGTGCCGCCGATGGTCAGCAGCAAACCAATTATGGCCCACAAAATCTCATTGGGAGCAGACACAGTTACATCGATAATCTATTTATTCTGGGAGTTATATTCTCCGGGAATCGGAGCTTCACCACCGGTTAGACCCAAAGAGTCCAGCATAGCGTGGTCTTGCTCTGGTGGCTGTCCCAGAGTGGTGAGGTAGTGTCCAATCAGCATAGCATTGATTCCGGATTTTAGCCCTTTTGCCTGCAATTCACCCATCACAGCTTCTCGCCCACCAGCATAGCGCAGGATTTGCTCAGGTAGGATCATCCGGAAAATTGCGATCGCTTTTAGTGCTTCATAGGGGTCTAGCTTCCCAGATTCTCCCAAAGGGGTTCCCGAGCGAGGATTGAGCAAATTCAGAGGTACTGATTCCACCTTTAACTCCCGCAGGGCTAGAGCTAAATCCACTCGGTCTGCCCAGCTTTCCCCCATGCCCATAATCCCACCAGTGCAGGCTTGAATCCCCACTGATTTCAAGTTCTGGATCGTCTCGACGCGATCGCGCCAGCTGTGAGTAGTGACAATTTCTGGGAAAAACCGCTCTGAGGTTTCTAAGTTGTGGTTGTAGCGAGTTACCCCAGCTTCTTTCAGGGCTTGGGCTTGTTCCGAGGTGACTTCTCCCAAAGCACAGCAAGGCTTAATGCTTGTTTCGGCAATAATCTCCCGTACCGTTTCCAGAATTTGTTCAAACTCTTTCGATTTAGGACTACTGTACTTTGGTCCACGTCCCTGACTCACTAGGCAAAAACGTTTGGCTCCAGCCGCTTCAGCTGCCTTAGCTTGAGCCATTATCTCTTGCTTAGACTTAAGACCATAAATCGGGGAATCAACGCCAGGATGGTGAGCCGACTGGGCACAGAAGCCACAATTTTCTGAGCAACCACCAGATTTGACATTGACGATACTACACAAATCCACCGTATTACCACAGCAGGCTTGGCGCACTTTGTCAGCTGCTTGGCACAGCAGCAATATATTATCCTGCCCTTCCAGTTTGGTCAGGGCTAAGGCTTGCTCTCTAGTAATGCGATCGCCTGCAATAATCCCCTGAGTTAGCTTTTGCAGCCACTGATTCAGGGATGCTGGGGATGTTGAGCATTTTTCTGGTGTACTTGCTGGTGTACTTGCTGGTGTACTTGATAAATCTACAGATACACCTACAGCAGTTGACAAAGGTGCTTGAACCACAGTATCTCCCACATATCTCAGCTTTAAAGGCACCCCTCACTATACCACCTTAGAGTAAGTTAGCTAGTGAAACCTACTACACCAACTCAAAATTTAACCTTTTCTTAATTATAATTTAACCTAATGCTTAACCAACTCTTTATGGTAGAGCGGTACACTCCGGCTGTGACGCCTAAAAAAATCAAGCCAATTCCATGTTGTCTCAAAAGAATTATTCATTGTCAATAGCATTGATCACCACCTTAGCCATGGGGATTACCTCCTGTGGTGGTTCAAGCCCTAAAGTTAAGGTGGATGGTTCCAGCACTGTATTTCCCATCTCTGAGGCAATGGCGGAAGAGTTCCAGAAAGCCAATCCGGGAATCCTTGTTAATGTCGGTGTCTCTGGTACTGGTGGTGGATTCAAGAAATTTTGTGCTGGAGAAACCCATATTTCCAACGGCTCCCGTCCGATCAAAGAATCAGAAATAGAACTTTGCAAGAAGGGAGGAATTGAGTACATCGAATTACCCATCGCCTTTGATGGACTCTCTGTAGTAGTTAACAAAGAAAATAACTTTGCTAGCTGCCTAAAAATTTCTGAACTCAAAAAAATGTGGGAGCCAGCAGCTCAAGACAAAATCAAAAACTGGAAGCAAATTCGTCCTGGTTTCCCTGATACCAAACTAGGACTTTATGGCCCAGGAACTGACTCGGGAACCTATGACTACTTTATGGAAAACACGGTTGGTAAAGACAAGGGCTCTCGGGGCGACTATACCGCTAGTGAAGATGACAATTTGCTTGTTCAAGGGGTATCGAATGATAAGGGTGGACTAGCCTTCTTTGGTTACGCCTACTACGAAGAAAACAAAGATAAACTCAAACTTTTAAAGATTAATGGAGGAAGTGGTTGCATTGCTCCTAGCACAGCAACTATTGCCGATGGAAGTTACAAACCTCTAGCTCGCCCAGAGTTTATCTACGTCAATAAAGAGGCGGCAACTCAACCTGAAGTTAAAGCATTTGTAGAGTATCAGTTGGCAGCAGCAAATTCCAAATTAATTTCAGAAGTTGGCTATGTTCCCATGCCAGAAGATATTATGATGCTGGTGAGGAAGCGCTTTAGCGACGGCAAAGTTGGTACAGTCTTTTCTAATGCTCCTAAAGGCTCCAAAGTGAAACAGCTATTGATGAAAGGGAAATAAATAATAGTAAAGGATGCATTAAAGGATGAAGGCTGAAGGCTGAAGGCTGAAAAGAACCAAGTTGCTAAGTCACCTTGTAAGTCACCTTGATAGATATCACCACTACACCTATGAGTAGAATTATTTCATTCCTCACACTTGATTCCTCACACTTAATTTATCACAATTGAGCCTTCATCCTTTATCCTTTAGCATTCGCACTGCATCCTACCCTAATATAATGCTATCAAGCGAACACACTTGCTCCTTCAAACTTGCTCCTTCACACTTAATACTTTACTGATGTCTACCACTCCCTCATCTTTTGAGTCATCAGACTCTGAGATGTTTCGACCAAACCGGCAGTTAAACAAGCGGGTAGAACTGGTAGTAAAAATAATTTTTGCTACCTTTGCCTTGGTTTCTGTCGCAACTACCATCGGCATTGTTCTAACCCTAATATTTGAAACAGTAGGATTTTTCCAAGAAGTATCACTCTTGAAATTCCTTACTGATAAAGCATGGACTCCCTTGTTTCCTAATCCGAAGTTTGGCATTTTTGTGCTGATTAGTGCCACCTTCCTGACCTCTGTAATCGCGCTGATGGTGGCATTACCTCTGGGATTGCTTGCAGCTATCTACTTGAGTGAATATGCATCTAGTGGTATCCGTCGCTGGCTCAAACCTGCCCTAGAAATATTAGCAGGGGTTCCTACGGTAGTATTTGGTTACTTCGCTCTGATGGTAGTTAGCCCTTTCTTAAGAGATTTTATTGGTTTTATTAATTGGGTTATAGCATTGATGGGTCGGGTTATACCTATTCCGGAGTCATTTGCTATTCCAGATTTACAAGGATTCAATGCCTTAAGCGCTGGGATTGTTTTAGGAATAGCCATTATTCCTATGATAGCTTCCCTCAGTGAAGATGCTATCTATGCTGTACCCAATAGCTTAAGACAAGGTGCTTATGCCTTGGGGGCAACTAAACGAGAAACCATTATCGGAGTAGTAATACCAGCAGCATTATCTGGAATTGTTGCTTCCTTCGTACTAGCGGTTTCCCGTGCTGTCGGTGAAACCATGATTGTTAGCATCGCTGCGGGTCAAAATCCCACCTTGGGACTGAATCCCCTAGTACCAGTGATGACCATGACAGCCTATATTGTTCAGGTAAGCTTAGGAGATACACCAGCAGGTTCCCTAGCCTACAAAACTATTTTTTCTGTAGGCATGACCCTGTTCTTACTGACCTTAGCCCTAAATATCTTTAGCTTTTGGTTTGTCCGTCGCTTCCGGGAGAAATACGACTAATGGCACAAGACCTAAAACCTCTAGGAGACGATTCCCCAGGTTACTTCAACCTGGCGCTAACCAAGCGCTACAACTTTGATAAAATCTTCGCCTTTGCTGCCTGGGTTGGCATCTTTTTTGGGCTAGCCATACTCGCAGTATTGCTGATTGATGTTTTTAGGGATGGTCTGCCCCGGCTCGATTGGCAATTTATCACCAGTCCTCCCTCCCGTAAACCAGACCAAGCCGGTATTTTTCCTCCTTTAATCGGTAGTGTCTGGCTGTTGGTGATAACAGCAATGGTCTCTTTTCCCTTGGGAGTAGGGGCAGGTATTTTCTTAGAAGAATATGCCACTGACAACCTGTTGACCCAGATTATTGAAATCAACATCGCTAACCTAGCTGCTGTACCTTCAATTATTTACGGCTTATTGGGTTTACAAGTATTTGTCCGGTGGTTGGAACCCATTACTAATGGTAGGAGCATACTAACTGGTTCCCTAACCCTGTCCTTGTTAATTCTGCCCATCATTATTGTTGCCACCCGTGAAAGTCTACGGGCAATTCCCAATAGTTTGCGTCAAGCGGGTTATGCCTTAGGAGCAACTCGCTGGCAAGTGATTCGAGAGCATATTTTTCCTCTCGCTTTACCTGGTATCCTGACAGGAACCATTTTGGCACTGTCAAGGGCAATTGGGGAAACTGCTCCTTTAATCACTATCGGAGCATTGAGCTTTATTACCAGGCCGCCCATGAATCCACAAGATCCATTTACTGCACTGCCAATTCAAGTTTACAACTGGATATCCCGTCCCCAAGAAGCCTTCCACACTAACGCGGCTGCGGGAATTGTTATGTTGATAGTAGTGCTGTTGGTCATGAATGCCGGAGCAATTTTCCTGCGCAATAAATTCCAAAGCAATAGATAAAAAGTCAATATCCCCACTATTAAAATACAGATTCAAAGGGATGGAAAAGTTTTCAGTTTTGATTTCAAAAGTTGACAATTACACAGAGGATTTAAATATGAATTATAACCAAGTTATGGACTGCACAACTTCGTCTGTAGAAGTACAATATCCGGTTTTACGGGCTGAAAAAGTTTCCGTATACTATGGATCATTTTTAGCAGTCAAAGATGTCTATTTAGATATTCCGAAAAAACAAGTTACCGCCTTTATCGGACCGTCTGGTTGTGGAAAAAGCACCTTGTTGCGATGTTTTAATCGCTTAAACGACCTGATTCCAGGAGCACGGGTGACAGGTAGAATTACCTTCCATGGCGAAAATCTCTATGATAAAAAGTTTGACAACAGCATTGAAGAAGTACGTCGCCGCATTGGCATGGTATTCCAAAAGCCAAACCCTTTTCCCAAATCCATTTATGAAAATATTGCCTTTGGAGCCCGGATTAACGGCTATCAAGGGGACATGGATGAATTAGTGGAGCGCAGTCTTCAACAAGCTGCCCTCTGGGATGAAGTCAAAGATAAACTAAGACAGAGTGGTCTGTCTCTATCTGGCGGTCAACAACAGCGTTTGTGTATTGCTCGCGCCTTAGCCATTAAGCCAGAAGTGTTGTTGATGGATGAACCCTGCTCTGCTCTTGACCCCATCTCCACCCTCAAAGTGGAAGAACTAATGCACGAGCTGAAAGAGAAATACACGATTGTTATCGTTACCCACAACATGCAACAAGCTACCCGAGTAGCAGACATGACCGCTTTCTATAACGCTAGGGCAACGGAAACAGGTGGCAAACAAGGCTATTTAGTAGAGTTCAATAGAACTGAAGTCATCTTCCAAAATCCTCAGCAGGAAGCAACCAGGGACTATGTTAGTGGGCGTTTCGGCTAAATCCCCCTAACATTTTGCCCTAACATGGGGCGTTGCTTAATAATGGAATGATTTTAAGAGTTTTGTGGAATGGGCATCTTGCGTGGAATGGGCATCTTGCGTGGAACTGGCATCTTGCCAGTTTCATGCTTATTTTCGGGCGGGCAGGATGCCCACTCTACTCCTATTCACAAGAAGATTAAGCAACGCCTAACATCGAGCGAAACCTTGCGTTTCAAACCCAACTCCTGGGAGATTTGATCTGAGACTACACATCCCATGGCAACAGGCCCGTGGGATTTTTTTTTCTGATGGGGATGATCCCCCCAGTACCAATTCAAGATAGGATCAAATCTGATTATAAAATTGGATTTGTTGTCAATCATGCGAATAAAGCGCTACTTATCAGGTTTTATTGCCCTGGTACTGGTTATGGTTATCGGTTTAACTGGTTGTGCCTCAAGTGGTACAGGCTTAACAGGAGATTACCGTCAGGATACAATAATTGCTCTACAAGAATTAAGACAAGCCCTTGAATTACCAGAAGATTCACCAGATAAGACGGCAATTCGTGAAAAAGCAACTCTACTGATGAATGACTATGCTTCGCGCTACCGCAGAGATAGAGCTGTGTCTACCCTTAATTCCTTCACTACCATGCGAACTGCTGTCAATTCCTTGGCTGGTTACTACAGTTCCTATCCCAATCGCCCTTTACCGAAAAAGGTGAAGGATCGTCTAGAGCAGGAATTTTCCCAAGTAGAGCGTTCTCTCAAACGGGGCGCTTAAGCTGTCGATACCTCGCCTAGAATAGGCGAGGCATAAGCTGGGTTAACAAAAAAACTGCGAGTAGAAACCTGTCCTATCTTCAGGTTTCTTGAGAACATCCCACCCAAGGGAGGGTAGGATTATCGATGATCTCAAAGTTTTGGCCAATTTTTTTATCTGCTCTCCCCCTAACTCTCATTATAAGTAAGAATTTTCCGGAACAGTAGGTAAGAGAGCTGAAAACAGTTAAAGATAATGCCAGCCGAAGCGCGGTTAGGGGTTAGACTAATGATTATATGGTTTATCACTACTACTAGGGCTTTAGTTAGCTAATAATCGACAATAATCAAACTTGCTTG
The DNA here is from genome assembly GCF_010672065.1 of Moorena sp. SIO4A1. NCBI lineage: Bacteria > Bacillati > Cyanobacteriota > Cyanophyceae > Coleofasciculales > Coleofasciculaceae > Moorena > Moorena sp. SIO4A1. The sequence continues at coordinate 61,193 of NZ_JAAHHX010000005.1, forward strand.
ACAAATTTAATGATATATGCATCAAATAAAACGATATAGATTTACCTCTGACCCCTCCCTTGGTGTTTCCCTTTCTATCCCTAAACCATATAATAACTAGCTAAAGCTAATTTTACCAAAAATCCCAGTTAAAAACCCCTGTGCAATAACGGCGGGGATGAAAACGAGTTAGTGACTTGCTGACCCTCTCGTAGTATCCGTTTAGAATCCCTGATGCTGCACCTGGGGCAGATTTCAAAAATATTGAACCAATCGGGGATGAGTTAGCTGGCTTTTGGCTAACTTTCTGTTCTTTTGTAGTGTTTCTAGGAATGTATAACAGTTTTGTTAAACGGAGGCAACACCGGCAAGGTCTACATCGTAGCTTGATTGCCGCCTTTGCAGTAGGAAGTAGTCTGTTGAGTCAGTGTTGGTTGGTACCAACCGCTGAGGCAAAAACAAAAGCTTATTGCCACTTTACTCAGGAAGCGATCGCTCAAAAAGAAAGCTTAAGAGTTAATTCCTTAAAGGACAACTCAAACTCTAAAATCAGCTACCAAACCATTATCCAGGAACACGCCAGTTTCTTACAGCAGTGTCGTTCCCAAACCTGGCCGAAGAATCAAGCCATTTGGGTGCGCTTATATCCCTGTGATGCTCGTCCTGGAGCCCTTGAGGAAACCCTCGACCGTATTGTTAACCAAGGCTACAATCAGGTCTACGTTGAAGTATTTTACGATGGTCGCGTCCTGTTACCAAAGGCAGATAATCGTACTCCTTGGCCGTCAGTCATACAACAACCGGGGAATGAGAACGTAGATTTATTAGCCCAGGCGATTCAAAAAGGTCGTGAGCGGGGTTTGCAGGTATATGCCTGGATGTTTACCATGAATTTTGGTTATACCTACGGTCATCGTGCCGAGCGGCAACAGATTCTTGCCCGCAATGGTCGGGGAGAGACCAGTTTGTCGGTAGTTAAGAATGGCTCTCAAGTATTTATCGACCCTTATAATCGACAAGCCCAGGTAGACTACTATGAGATGCTTAAGGGTGTATTAAAGCGACGCCCCGATGGGATTTTATTCGACTACATTCGCTATCCCCGTGGTTCAGGTTCCCAGTCTGTGGCCAGCAGTGTCAAGGATCTTTGGATTTACAGTGATGCAGCTAAGCAAGCCCTGTATCAACGGGCTGGTAACAATCAAGGTAAGGAGCTAATTCGGCGCTATCTGAGTAAGGGTTCCATTAGTACTAGGGATATAAAAGCTGTCAAAAAGCTCTACCCTGATGAAAAAACTCCCCTGTGGCAAGGTCGCACTCCTTCCCCAAGAGAGAGTACTCGAACTATACAATGGCAGTTGTGGCAACTCAGTGTTGCTCACGCTGCCCAAGGGATATTAGACTTTCTCAAATTAGGTGAATTGGCAGCAGAGCGAGCTGGGGTACAAGCCGGTGCAGTGTTTTTCCCTGATGGCAACCAAGTTGTAGGTCGCATGGGTTATGATTCGAGACTACAGCCTTGGGAACATTTTCCCCGTTCCCTGGAATGGCATCCCATGTCTTATGGTGTTTGTGGTCACACCGGTTGTATTGCCAATTTAGTCAAACGGGTGTTTAAGTGGGCATCGTCGGAAACAGACGTAAAACCAGCATTAGCAGGAACTTGGGGAAGATCCATAAAAAATCGTCCTTCCCTAGAAAACCAGATGCAGGCATTGCGCCGAGTGACACCACAAATTAACTCAGTCAGCCATTTTGCTTTCTCTTGGCAAAATCCAGAATTTGACCGCGAGCGAAAGTTTTGCAGATTATAGCAGTTCGACCTTGACTGAGGTACTTATGACCTGAGGGGAGTAGGGAGTAGGGAGTAGGGAGTAGGTTTTTTAGATCAGGGTCAAACCCAACCCCAACCCCCTCATGAAGCTGCTGCATCGCTTCGACACACCCTACACCCCATACTCACGTCTTTGTTAAAAACCTACCCTTATCAGCCCCCTCGACCTCTGATTAAGATTGGCCTAATGGGGATAGTTCTGATTAAGCAGTTACTAACTGGGGTTCAGGACGCTTGCTGTTACGAATACCGCTAATGGCCTCTGCGTAATCTGGTGCCTTGAATACAGCTGAGCCAGCCACAATCGCATTCGCTCCGGCTTCTAGCACTTCCCAGGTATTGTTCACCTTGAGTCCCCCATCAACTTCAATCCAGGGAGAAAGACCACGCTCATCACACATCTGACGCAGTTTGCGGATTTTTGGCACAACTTCTTTGATAAAGCTTTGACCACCAAAGCCAGGATTGACGCTCATAATCAGGATCAAGTCACAGACTTCTAGGACGTACTCAATTAAATCCAAGGATGAGGAGGGGTTAAGTACAACACCTGCTTGCTTACCCAATTCTTTAATCTGACAGAGAGTTCGGTGCAGATGGGGTGAAGCGTTGTGTTCAGCATGAACGGATATAATATCAGCCCCTGCCTTAGCAAAGTCTGCGACATACTTTTCTGGTTCCACAATCATCAAGTGGACATCCAGTGGCTTTTCGGTAATCGGGCGAATGGCTTTAACAACTAGAGGACCAATGGTGATGTTAGGGACAAATCTACCATCCATTACATCAACATGAATCCAATCAGCCCCTGCGGCATCCACAGCCTTAATTTCTTCTCCCAGTCGGCTAAAATCAGCTGACAGGATAGAAGGGGCAATAACAACTTGCTTTTGGGATAGGGTGTTGCTCATGATTGGAGGTGTTCTCCTGGAAGCTTATTTTTTAGTATTTTAACAAAATCTTTAGATTTTCCCTAACGAGTTGTTGTGGTGCTGACCTACTTAGTGACCACTGGTCTCGTGACCAGTGGGCTATAAATCAGCCCATACCTACGGATGCTCACCCCTAGCAGGTCATGATGGAACTTTTGATAACATGGGCAACAGTTAGTCAGTCTGTAATTTTATGCAGCTGCCTTGCTCAAACGATAGAATATCCTGCTTTAATAGAATTTTGGAGGAAATATGGCGTCAAATCCCCAAGCATCTGCATATACTCAGAGCAGCACCAATGAAACTACCCTGGAGGATGAAAAACAGCTGAAAGTAGACCTCAAAGTTGACAAACCTGGTGCTATAGCCAAACTCACTGCTCCTGAGCCAGGACTGACCCAACCGTGGCAGGAATGGTTGCAAACTCTTACAGAAATTTTGTCACAATTGCCGGAATATATCGGCGGATTTGTTAGCAATTACCAAAAACCCTTGCTTACCGTTGGTCTTTTGCTGGCTGGGTTCATTACTGTTAAGGTCACGTTGGCGGTGCTGGATGCAATTAACGATATTCCCCTGATGGCACCGTTGTTTGAATTAGTGGGTATTGGCTATACCATCTGGTTTGTAGCTCGTTATCTACTCAAAGTCGAAACACGCCAAGAATTATCAGGGGAGATTCAATCCCTTAAAGGTCAGTTTATAGCTAAAAAGTGATATCTAGTTTGGTGGCATTAGCCCTTGTCAGGTGAGGAGTATAAAAAATAGGGCATGGACAATTGTCTCAATTGCTTTCCATGCCCTATTCCAGTAAATTAGTTTGACTAAATTAGTTTGACACTCCCCGGCCTAAAGGCGCGAGGATTATTTAGAGGAGGTACCCTTTTGGGGCATTGCTCGTAACAACTACCAACATGGGGTTGATAGTCCACTTGGCGGTGCCAATTGCCTCTACTCTCTCCGACAGAAATGTCATTGAGTCTACTTTTTTTTTGAAGTACTTTGATTCGCTTTCCGAAAAGACTCTTGCGTGGCATTGGGCTGGAATTGGAGTCTTAGACCGAGTCCCCATTTCGAGTAACTACCATTTAACCAAGGCGTCCCACTGCTGGGAGTTTCACCCTTCCTTTTCCCTTCATTGCGTTTTATGATATTCTAGCACAAAGCCGTCCTAGAAGGACGGGGTTTCAGACCCATTTTTTTTTGATGAAAGTAAATTGGTGTTGTTTGGCTGTAGCTCCTTGTAGCTATACTAATTAATACCTATCACTTATTGATCAATAATTAGCGGGATTGATTGGATAATAAAATTCAAACCTCAACTTGCCGAAGCACTGCGCAGGGCTTGAGCTGCTAGATAGAGTTTGTTCCATTCACCCATCACCTGGTTAGTTCTCCAGTTAAGATCGTTAGCGATCGCTTCGAAGGTATGACCAGCTTTCATCTTATCCAGCAACTGCTGTTGTTCAGGGGTCAGTTTTTGCTGATATTCTTGCCATTGCCTTGGGGTTAGTCCAAACCTGTGCTCAGTGTAGGATGTTTCCAGCCAACTGGCTACTAAGTCTGGCTGGCCTTTTACCCCATTGATGGAAAAGACACGAATGGCATGGTAGCTAATTTTTTCCCGTAGACGATAGACCTTCTTGATCGGCCAATTTAGGCGACGAGCGATCGCCTCTTGAGATTGACCTTGCAAGTAAAGTCGCAGCCAAAGGGCCGCCTCAGACCCTAAGTTTTTCTCTAAGTAAGCCTCAAATTCCTTAGATACGGACATCCTTAGGCTTTGTTTGTCTTCCCAAGCCTGCTTATGTTGATAATTAGTAATGGCTTGGTTATCCAATAGACTTACTGGGGCATCGGTTTCCCCTTCCGGGTTGATTGACTCTGACACTAAACGTACCATGTCTCCTTCTGGCACATGGGTCATACCGCCACGTTGAGACCGACGCAGAAAGTTGACAAACCGATAGACAACTAAGGGCTGGTTGCGAATCGGGCGCAGACAATACTCTTCAAGAGTAGTTAATAATAAAGCATTGCGCAGCGGTTCTTCCTTGGTACATTGTCTAATCCAGGCAATTTGCTTTTGGATATAGCGATCGCTATTTAATAATTCCTGAATCACTTCTTGGAGAACATCCACCACAGCCCTTTGGCGATCGCGACTTAGGGACACCCAAGTGCGGATTTTATTGCGTAAGGTAACTAGACTAGCTAAGCGGGTGGTCAAATTGCGATAGCAACGTTCTGGTGGCACCCCCAAGTAACGCTGTTGCAAAATTCTGTAACGATACTCCATTGCTTGGACAGCGATTACCAGTTTGCTCTGAGTGAGAGTGTCAAACCCCTCTTTATCTTCTCCAATTAACCACTGTACAATACTGGAGCTGGTGGCTGGATTTTGGTTGGGACAGTCACTCAACAAGCGCGACTGCCATTCTCTTTCCAGTTTATCCGCCAACTTTGCCATGACATTGCACTCCTTGGATCCCTGTTTTAAAGTTTGCATGACAACCCTCCCTGTTTCTACTCACTCGAAGTGGGTAGTGACTGCTTTCTATTTGACCACTAATTTCTAGGTATTGGAAGTGATCAAACTCCCATAACTACGCTTACGAAAGTCACACCAGTAGGATGATAGATAGCACGCCTGTCTGGAGATCTAGATCCTCTTTTAGATGTGTTCTAGATCACAAGCCCTAAATAGACTTCTGGGACATCCAGCAAGTTTTAGCTTCGTAAACTAGGGTAAGCACCACTATTTAGATATCACTGAGAATGATATGAATTATGCTGATAGCAGCCAATTGATATACCGTCACAGTATCTTCATAAGTATTTATCAAGCTTTTAGTTTAAAGGTGTTTCACCAGGGTAAACGCATCTTGTTGGGTAAGCGGGGGTAGTTCTCAATAAACCTAGCCTTATTGTGCTTATTGACAATTATTTTTATACATATAGTGTTTATTTAATTTAAAAAACACTATATATAGGATTTAAAAAATTAGATGGGTTTACCCTGGGTGTTTCACTGATTCGTCTACCCTGATAATCTAACCCTGACGATTTAGCTGAGTACACCCGATATCCCGGTAGCTCTTGACCTTAGGGATTACTATTTAACATACCTTCTTGAATCAGAGGAAATGCTCATACCTAATATTGAATATATCAGAAAACGCCCATCAGATCAGCTAACTTGATGCTGAAACAGGCACCCTGGGAATTTTACACAGGTTGGAATTACCGCTGTGCCTATGAATTCTATCCTCCAAGCTAGTCAACTGCTAATAGGTAAATCAGGAGTTCCCCATAGACAGTATATCCACCCAGACCTATCAAACGTCTGTAATTCTGATATCCCCGTTCGCCGTTGGCGGTTACCTATTGGCTAAAACCTTAATTTTTCCTTTCAGCTGGGTAAGTCCTGACTGTTTTGAGAGGGGAAACCTGATATCTTGATAAAGATGTTTTGATAACTATATTTCTTGATTAAGCATGTCTGACCCATTTTCTCCTGAGGTAAGCGATCGCATTTGTAAGCACATGAACGATGATCATGCTGATGCTGTGGCACTGTATGCTCAGACTTTCGGCAATTCCCCGGATACAGAAGAAGCAGAAATGGTTTCGATTGATGCTCAAGGCATGAATATAATCACAAAAGTCAAGGGGGAGTCTTCCACTGTGCGCATCAGGTTTGATCATGAACTTAAAGATTCTGAAGATGCTCACTACACCTTAATTGACATGATCAAACAGGCAAGGCAGTCAGTAACCAACCTGAAGGGGTGACAAGCAGCAATGAAGCGCCTTGTTGTCACCCCCTCAGGTCACCAACTTTCACCTTAGAAAAGGTTGAAGATTCAAGCTTACCCTTTAGGCAGGGTGAGTTTGAGCATGCCGTTATGATATTCAGCTTCAACCTGATTTCTGTTAATCTTGGCTGGTATTGGAATAACCCGTTTGAATTTCCCATAGCGTAGTTCCGAGCGTACCATACCTATTGCTTTAGTCCTAGCTGCTGACTGGCGCTCGCCACTGATGCAAACAGAGTCTTCCGTGAGTTCAACATCAAGGTCTTTGGCTTCCATGCCTGGAATTTCTAGTCTCAGGTAAACGGCTTTAGGAGTTTCCTCGATCTCTGCATAGGGCATAAACGTCATCCCTGGAAATCCTCCCTCGTCGCTATTCATGAAATGGGTGAGTCGGCGGTTGAGTTCCCGATGCACACTTTCTAGATCTGGCAGATGTTCCGAACGAGTAATAGCCATTATGGTTATCTCCAACTATCCAGTTTTTTTACCTTCACCTCTAATTTCCGCCCAGTTTATTGTTGCCCAACTAGCCACACTCTAGATAGAAGAAAGTTCCAGACTGGCAGGAATTGATTCACAGAAAATCTTAGGATGTTTGGAAGCCCCGTCTATGCACAAGCGGGGTCCTTACTTTAGTATCTGATTTTACTGTTTGGGCTGCGGTGAGCAGATGTTACTCTTTTGAGATCTACTTTTTTGAGATCTATCTATTTTTGAGATCTATCTATTTTTTGAGATCTAATTATGAGTATTTATTTCTAATAATCCTATTATAACTAAATCTTATAAAAACTGCTGGACCCTTTGACAAACTTGTTTAATATTTTTAATACTAATTTAATATTTTTAATACTTAGAGCCTTGATTAAACACTCTATCATGGCCTAATTAGCTATTTATGCATCAAGACAGGGAATAAGCAACTTGGGATCAGGGAACTTCGGCTCAGGAGACAATACGCCATAGGGAATACGCCATAGGGAATACGCCAAAAATACTGTGTATCTCATTAATATGAGAAGCGCTCAATGAAATAGTCACAAATTTTCACAAATGCCTAAAATCAGGGATCCTGTCACTTGTCTCTGGCAGAGAAAACTAGAGAAATGCGATGCTCCAAAAGGGTCGCTGCGGGATTGGCCTACGGCCACGCTACGCGATTGACCTACGGTCACGCTACTTGAGGAGCAACTAGGGTTGAGATTCCAGGGTAAACGCCTCGTAATTTGTATCAAAAATTACATAAAAAAAATCTACAATAGTATCAAAAATCTATAATCGACCGGTTGATTGTCAACAAGCCCGAAACATTGCTCAATTATTTGCCGTGTTATCCTTGGTGGATTTGATATCAAGTCAGGTTGAATACCCATAATTAGAGGGAGGGTGGGGAGATGGCCAGATGGGGAGATGGGGAGATTTTTATTAAGGGTAATTATCCCGATCATGATATTAGAGATCTGGAAATTCTCGTTGCGTAAGCGGTAGTGATACACAAGTAGTGATAGCCTAATCAACCCGACAAACACTTATTATAGTGATGAATAAAATTCCAAATAGCTCCTAAGTGATTTTCTATTTTTTTTTTAAATGAAAAAGTTTTTCTTACCAGACGACTAATCCTTTGTATTAAAGTATTATTTAATCTTTCAATATGATTAGTTTACCCAGTTTTTTTTGCTACTGGTTTGTGACGTTTCTTTGGTCTTACTGTTCTTGATGCAGTCGCTCATGGTTTGAATTTACCGTAAGATAGGGTCGCCTTATTATAAAATATTTAACCCTTTTCTGCATAACCTGCTAACTATAAAGGCTCCACTATCTAAGGTTTTGTCTCCGGGGGAAACCCCCTGTTCCCTTGCTGCATCGCTTTTTAACTGTTCGCTCACAGTTGCAGTAAGGGCAATTGGGTCGCGTTATTAAATCTGAGACTGTATTCATTGTTATGATGGTGTATTGATCACTAACCTTTTTGTTAATAATAAAAATTTAGCATTTTTCTAAGGATTATTTAATCATTATTTATGATTACTTAGATAATTAGACCTAATTAATTGATAGTCAAATTCCTATATTTTTTCAAAACAAAATGCCTTATTTAAAATGTAATATTGCATCACTACTTATTTATCACTACCTAAATTTGGAAGATTGCTCCTAAACTACATATCAAAAATATCTATAACAGTGCTTGCTTAAATAAAAACAAACAATACACTGTTTACCCAGTTTGTCTTTACTATTATCATCGGGCTTATTACCTCTGTGCCTTTGGTCAAAGACCTGAGCGAACTGAAAACCAACCGCCCTTGGGATGGTATAACTACCGTTTAGAACGAATAACCGAATTCAAAAAATTGTCTTGGGATACTCCCAATTTCCCTTGGTCAAAATCAGAAATTATTAACCATACCGAAAAATACAGTACTGATTATATTCAACAATAATTACACTCTGCTTATGGCTTTGATTTCTATGAAAAATCCCGTTTAATGCTCCTCCGTTTTGATGCAAATTTTGCCCAACACTACATCTAAAAATCCTTCCGTAATCCCACCTTTGATAAACTCGATAGCTATCAATATGCTAAAGCTTTAGCTGATAAACTCCACAATATTCGTTCACTTCTTGCTGATTGCCACAGAGAAGGGGAACAAGTTTGGCAAAAGTTTACAGGTGGTAAAGAGGGCACCCTTTGGTTTTATCAGAGCTTACTCAAAGTTTATCAGGAAAAACGTTCGGATTTTTTGACCCAGGAATTGGCCAGATTAATTTCTCAACTAGAAGTTATTGCCCTCCGCCGGTGGGAATAGGGAATAGGGAAACAGAGGGAGGTGTGGGAAGTGTGGCGAGTGTGATCTAATTTGCGTTTGAATACTTACTTTATAGCGATTCTCATATTAATGACGTACACAGGATTTTTTCCCTATTGCCTATTGCTAGCTTGCCTATTGCCTGTTCCCTATTGCCTATTGCTAGCTTGCCTATTGCCTATTCCGGTGATCCGCTGTTCCCTATTCCGGTGATCCGCTGTTCCCTAAGAAGCATTCTACCTAGAATCCCAAATCCACAGCAATACGGTGAGCACAAGCAAATCCCGAAAACGCTACTGCATTTAAACCCTGCCCTGGAAAAGTGCTATCCCCAACACAATAAAGCCCTGGAATCGCAGTCCGATTAAACGGCATTCCCAACAATCCCATTAACTTGCGGCGGGGAATTGGCCCATAGGTTCCATCCATACGGTTCAAAAATCGTCGATGACTGCGTGGTGTGCCCACCTCCATGTAATCCAATCCAGCATCTAAGCCAGGAAAAATCGTTTCTAGTCGCTCAATTAAGCATCCAGCTGCCTCTTCCTTCTTATTTTCGTACTCACGAGGGGATAATCCTTGCCAATCTTCCATCCAGCTAGGGGTAAACGTGTGGAAAACATGATAGCCTTCTGGGGCTAAATTGGGATCAAGCAAGGTAGGAATCGAAACAAAAATAGTCCCCTCCGCATCCTCCATTTTTCCCCAGTCTTCTAGGACAATATGGTGACACTCTGTACCAGGTGGTAAAACATCTGCCTTTACCCCTAAATGTAAACTCAAAAAACCCGGTGATTTCTGATAACGCTGTTGCCATTTCCGCTCAACTGCTGGCATCTGGTCAGCTGGGACTAATTTCTCAAATGTATCCCAACGGGTAGCATTGGAAACAATTCGTTTTGCTCGATACTCTTTACCATTGACTAGCTGGACACCCACTGCCTTGCCCTTTTCCAGCAGAATTTTCCCGACTCGAGCTTTATAAAGAATCTGACCTCCAGCTTTCTCCAATCCCTCCACTAGTTTTTGGGCGATTTTTCCTACACCTCCTACCGGATAATTAATCCCACCGTAATGTCGGTCAGAAAACACCATCCCAGCATTAATCATCGGTGTTTTGTCAGCAGGTACCACAGACCAGCAATAACATTCCATGTCTATAAATTTCAGCAACTGGAGGTCGCTAATATACTTGCGAGCAATGTCTCCCACATTTTGGGGCAGGTACTTTACTAAACCCAAACAAGCCAAGGGATGCTGGAAAAATACCCTGGTCAAATAGCGAATTTCTTCCAAGGACAGTAAGTCCATGGCATTCAGGCAATTAAAGACCTTCCAGCATTCATCGTAAAATTTGCGAATTCCTTGGCGTTGGTCAGGGAAGTGAGCAGTAAGTTCTTGCCAAAAATTCTCATAGTCTCGGTGGACTTTTAGCTCTAGACCACCAGGGAGATGATAGTGAATCTGTACTGGATCTGGAATTGTTTCCAGACTGACATTGACAGCCTCAAGAGCTCGGGTAAGTAGATTGGTTGTCCCTTCGGTGCCAAACCCAAAAATCATTGATGCTCCCACATCAAAGCGATACCCCTCTCGCTCGAAGTAACCCGAACTACCACCAGGAATGATATAGCTTTCTAGCACCAGCACACTCGCTCCCTTCGCTGCCAACTGAGTTGCGGTTACTAGCCCCCCAATACCAGAGCCAATCACAATAGTATCAAATACCGATTGATTGGAAATGGTATGGGATTGATTGCTTGATGGGCAAGGTTGGGATCCAGCAGTCATGGAATTAGCAATTTAAATATATTAACTGATGGATCTGAGTTTAGCGTTTCTTGTTGATATAAGAGTTCATTACTAATGCAAAAAAAAAAGTGGGCACCAGCCTGCTGCTGCGTACCGGTCCCACCCGCCTATCCTTAATGAGAGGAGAACACTTATTACTACTATATTCTTGTTGATAAAAAATGTCAACATATTGAAAAGCATTTTCCCGAAAAGGGGAGTGTCGGGAGTGCCGGGAGTGGGAGGAGTGTTAGCTAACCATCCCACCAGTAAGGGTAACAAGCAGCCTTGTTACCCTTACTGGGTGTCGGCGAACCTGTAGGGAAAACTTTTTGGGAACTAAGGCAATCATTACACCCCGCGCCCCCGCCACACCACACACCCCCTCAGGTGTAGATCTGAGTCTCTATGGTGTTTTTGCTTGTAATTGACCACTTGACAGTATTATTGGCATAGTTAAAAGCATGCCCAAACCCTTTGAGTGCTGTCTGTATTTTGACAACTTGTTTAGGGTTTGCTTGAATCAAGCAAACACTCGTTAATACTGTATTCATCAATGTAAAACTTGAAACTATCATCGACTAGATCAAAACTTGTGGTTATTCCCAAAAACCCTGCTGCCCAATTCCTCTGACACTACCTAATTTGTTTCTCACTAATTCTTATAGTTACGACCTGTTATGACTCTCCAACTACGTGTCTATGTTCCACCCCATCCCCTAGTTAAGCACTGGCTAGGGGTTGCCCGTGATGCCTCGACACCACCTCCATTGTTCAAAAGCGCTATGACCGAGTTGGGACGCTGGTTGACCTATGAAGCAATGCGGGATTGGTTGCCGAATGAAGAACTAACAGTGCAAACTCCCCTAGCTCCGTGCAAGGTAACTATGGTTAACCCAGAAGTGCCCATAGTAGTTGTGCCAATTTTGCGGGCTGGACTAGCGCTCTTAGATGGAGCCCAAACTTTGCTGCCCTTGGCATCGGTTTATCACCTTGGTCTGGTCAGAAATGAGGAAACCTTACAAGCCAGTTTTTACCTGAATACCTTACCCAATCAGTTTGACCCAAATACACGAGTCCTAGTTCTCGACCCAATGCTGGCTACTGGTGGCACAATGATGTTGGCAATGTCAGAACTTAAAAAACGAGGAGCAACACCAGACTTAACACGGATTATTAGCGTGGTAGCAGCACCACCAGCCTTACAAAAGTTGGGGGCAGATTATCCGAGTTTGACCATCTACACTGGCATGATTGATGAGGAAGTCAATGCTAAGGGATATATCGTACCAGGCTTGGGTGATGCAGGCGATCGCGCTTTTGGAACTTGACCTGAGCAGCAAATAACCCCTATTACCCTGAGCAACTTAGACAGCAAATCCAACTAACTGATAGTAGAGGTGTTCCAGGCAACACCTCTACCTAGACTGGCTGATCACGGTGCCAAACTTCACACTCTCCGCTCCCTCACCAGACCGGGCTTTCAAAGCTTTGTCTAAAAGCCTTGCGATACGATACAATTAATTATGGGCTGGTAGCAAACCCCTTGTCTAATCAGCAAGATCCTCTCAAACTTGATGGGTTAATCTGGATAAAAGCTGCATTTTGAAAATCAAGAGCAACAGAGCAACATGAGTCAGCAAGATGGTTTTGCAAGTGGATTCCTGACTGGAGCAGTAGTCGGGGGATTGATAGGTGGATTAATCGGCGCTTTGGTTACTGCTGGGAAAAGTAATCAAAACGATGAGGAAGATCGGTCTATGTTAAATTCTGAGCGCTCAGACCCTAAGGCAATTAGGGCGAGAAGGCGCGAACTAAAGGCAGAAGCAAGTATTGAAGCGGCACGTCAGAGTTTGGAAGACAAAATTGCCCAGCTCAATTCAGCAATTGACGATGTACGTCAACAAGTCAGCACAGTGAAAGGTACAGCTGAGGCAAATACACAGGAACGGGTGCTTGAGCCGTGAAAAAAATTATGTTGTAGGTATGTTTTAGCTTTACTGACTTGGTATTCAGGCACAGGGTGCTCAAATTCGTTAAACTTAACATTAAGATAAAAACTTAGTAAGAAAGCTTATAAATCTATGGCTACAGAACTGTTGACTAGCACTCTCCAGAGCTTTATCCAAATCTATCTAGTTCTATTAATTGTCCGAATTCTGTTAACTTGGTTTCAAACAATGGATTGGGCGAATCAGGTCGCTTCTGTCTTAAGTCCAATTACTGACCCTTACCTGAATATTTTCCGTTCCTTCATTCCACCCCTTGGAGGTATAGATTTTTCCCCCATACTGGCGATTTTCCTTCTACAAATTGTAGCTGGGCTGTTTTAGCTTAAACGGGGAGAAGCCCCACGTCTGAAAGGGAAGCGTCAGCGTGGGCTTAATCCCCCTTTAAGCTAATCACCGACCGATTTTGTGCTTAAAACCGGATGCCTTAAACTTCTTAAGCTTGAGAGGCGTTTTTACATTAGCAGGAACTGTAACCCGGATTTCAAAATCACTGATGCCTGGTGGCACTTCATCAATTGATCCCACGCGACCCCGGTTTTGGAAGGTATTATTGCCATTGGCATCGTAGATACGACCAAAAACATCAGCATCAAATACGTTTATTTTCTTGGTATTCTTGGCTTTACCCTTGATCAGATAGCAACTAGCCTGCCTCGCCGAACCCCCACCAACGGTCACCGTGCCTTGCCCGATTTCTGAGGGACACTCCTGGGAATGCAAGTCTAAGAGTTTAATGGGGATCTTAGCAAAAGCAGGGGGCGCAAATGCCGAGCTGATCACCCAAATCAGACAAGCTACTGCTGTAGCCGTTAACCAATTTCGAAATCCCATAAAGCCAACCAAAAAATAACCTTATAGCTACTTTACATCTAAATTGGATAGGTTTAGCTTGAAGCAGAGAAAATATTGCTAACTATAGGTAATACTGAATAGCTAATACTGAAGTGGATGGGTCCAAAGCTCAGTTTAGAATCAGTGACCATTACCAAGATTTGGGGGGAAGGTAGAACTTTTCTAGGGATAACCCTGACCAAACAATACGCGATCGCACTAGCAAAACTCCTAAGGTAATTATTCCCAAACTCACAGCTCTGAGTTGGTGGTTTCCAGTCCAAGCTAACTGTCCAAGGTAGCTCGAACCAATCATCACGGTATGAATTGCAGCTAGGACTAAAGCAGGGATACTCAATAAATGAATCCGTCGCCAAAGCTTGCCCAAACCCTTCTGTAAGCGGTCAAAACTCGTGAGGGCGGCTGGGGTAATCAACACGAGCGCTAAAATTCCTGCTAACAGACCCCACTTATGCTGCGGTAGCATATACCCCATAGCATCTAACTTCCAGTTCAAGGCATGGTCTAGCCTAAAAAATGTATGAGCGATCGCCAACACAAATGCCCCTACTCCTAAAGCCCGACGATAGCGTAACAGCCCAGCCCACAAACGACTAATCGGACGAGCAATCAAAGATAACATCAGTAACAGCAGCGCCCCATGACCGGTGTAATCCACCATAGCATCGGTACGCAGAAGCGTTAAAATACCAATGGTGAGGGTAACCCAGCCTCCTAGGCGAAACAGTTGGCTGCGCTTGCTAACACTGAGTCTAGATGCAGATACACCCACTCCTAGCATCATGGGCATCGTTCCCAGTCCAAAGGCCAGCATTGTTGCTGCTCCCCACCAGAGATTACCCATTTCCGCTGCTTTAATCTGAGCAGCATACAGGAATCCACAAGGCATCAAACCCCAGACTCCTCCTAAAAGGGCTGGTGTCCACCACTGAGATTCCCCAGACAATTTAGTCATCGCGACCGTCAGCCGTTGATGCCCAATCCCTTTAGATAGGGGGTGTAATAGGGGCAGACGGGGAATCCAATCGGGTTTAAGCTGCACACAGCCAAACCAAATAAGCATTAAACCAGTCAGAATTGCCATGGCTTGGCGCAATCCACTGCCAATCCCAGCCAACTGACCACTGGCAATCAAGACTGAACCCATACCCCCAAGTCCAGCTCCGACGAGAGCATAACTAATTGTTCGTCCTAGGTTCAGTAGACTATGAAAACCCAGCTGATGCAGCCACTTTGGAGACTTTTCCTGCTGCTGAGATAGGGAAAACGCCACTGCCAGAGGTCCACACATCGCCACACAGTGACCAAAACTCCCCAGAAACCCTAGGGTCATGACCAGCAGCAAATCTAAAACCATTCCGTGCTTATGTTCCTTACCTATAGACTATGGTAAATATTATCATCAGCCATTCATGCTTATTGTGAACTTATAGCAAGTTGTCATGAAAAGATTCATGTGTGATCTTCTATATCCTCTGTATCTCCGGCATTTTATGGTTAGGAGGTAAGAGCATCTTTGAAGAAATTTTAGCATTAAGAGTTAACCCCCATGACCATTCAACTGCCATCAAACATTTCCTCTACTGAAAACTCAGCACTCACAACTCAGCAGTATTTTCCGATAATTTCTCACAACATTAAAACCTCTGCTGATGTCGGTGCTACCTTCCACATTGAACCCAATCACAATCCTCGCGCTAGAGAACCTGCTCTAGCGTGGTTTGCCCTTACTCGCCAAGGGGGCCAACTCATTCCCCTAGACCAATGTGACTGTCAACTAGCCGTTTACTCTAAATCCTCATCAGAGTTAGGGAGTTCCCCCATCCTTGAGCCACAGCTGAAAGCTATATCAGCCGAACAATATCAAGGTATTCCTGGAGCTGATCTAGTCTTTCCTAAAGCGGGAGTCTATGAGTTAGTTTTAAGCGGTACTCCTAAATCAGGAGCTAGTTTTAAGCCATTTGAGATCAAGTACGACGTTACAGTCACTCCTGGGAAAAAAACTGCAACTGTGCCAAGTCCTGCCACTGAACCTGGATTTAACCAGCAGTCAGAATCCTTCTCAGAAGAGGATACGGCACCATCAGAGCCTCAACTATTACAGTGGTGGTTGCCCGTAGGGATTTTTGCCTTAGTCATCCTAGGTATTGCGAGTGTATTGTTATGGAAAAAGGCAACAGGAAAAAGGTAAATATAACCCCACCCTCTACTAGGCAGTGGCCGGAAAACTCCCACCGATAAAGTGAATATCACTAAAGGTTTCAATCCACAGACGAGCACCACAATCAAGAGGGTTATCCGGTTGATACACAATCCGACACGGGCCAAGAATTTCTACCTGATTGCCGTATAGATTGTTGCCGCTTCGTTTTACCGAAATCACTGGCTGACGCTCTTCGGGAGGTTTAGTTTTGTTGGTGCCAATGCGATTGCGATTGACATTGATCTTAGCTAGAGCCGGAGGACGACTTTTACTCCATGTGCCAATCGGTCCACGGCTGGCCTTGATAATTTGCGGTAAATGGTTGAACAGAGGAATAATCCAGAATTTACCGCTTTTATAGGCACCCCGGACGCGACCGTCTTGGAGGAGTTGTCTCAACCGTCTCGAAGATATTCCTAAAAGAGATGCTGCTTCAGTAGTACAAACGCACTTATTCATCAGTTAACTTTAAACCTTGTTTTATTAACTATTCCGATATCTGTAGTATAAATAAAATCGACCATTAATGTCAAGTTGTGGTTAACTGGAATAGCTCTTTATTGAAATAAAGGATTTATCCTCTTCTTACTGAAGTGTTGGAGACCATCCTGCTAAGAATTTTTACTCAATAGAGCTAGGAACCGAAAATAGAAAGAAAATCGAAAGATATAATAATTCTTTAATAATTCTTAATTAACTAATAATTATCAAATGAACATTCTAAGTAACCTGCTTTCCGGTGCCACTAATCCCTCCCGTGCCAAGAAAAAACGCCGACGGATTGAAATCAAATCTGAGCGTGAAATTGAGATCATGCGGCAGGCGGCAACTATTGTGGCAACAGTACTCAAAGAAATTTCTGAGATGGTTGAGCCAGGAATGAGCACAGCGGATTTAGATGCCTATGCCGAAAAGCGGATCCGTCAGATGGGAGCAACCCCAAGTTTCAAAGGCTACTACGGCTTTCCTGGGTCGATCTGCACCTGCCTGAATCACGAAGTAGTTCATGGTATTCCTAGTCCTAAGAAAGTAATTTGCAGTGGTGATGTGTTGAAAGTGGATACAGGTGCCTTCTATCAGGGATTTCACGGAGACTCATGCATTACTATTCCGATTGAAGAGGTCAAACCAGAAGCGAGTCAATTAATTCGGGTGGCAAATGAATCTCTCTACAAGGGCATCGAACAGGTGAAAGCAGGGAAGTACTTGCTAGACATTGCTGGTGCGATTGAAGACCATGCCCAAACTTATGGCTATAGTATAGTGGAGGATTATACGGGTCACGGTGTGGGGCGAAATCTACACGAAGACCCCTCAGTGTTCAACTTCCGCACCCGCGAATTGCCGAATGTCAAGCTCCGTGCTGGGATGACTCTGGCGATTGAGCCAATTTTGAATGCTGGTACTAAGTTCACACGCACCCTATCTGACCGTTGGACAGTCGTTACGGTCGATAATTCTCTATCCGCTCAGTTTGAACATACGGTTTTGGTAACAACTGATGGCTACGAAATTTTGACTGACCGTGCCAAGGTTATGAACTAGTTAAGGACTTGCTGGTAGATGGAACTTATCAGTGGGTATTTGGTCAATTAAATAGAGGAGCGTCTCCTACTCCAGGGGAAATATCTAGGTGTACCATTTTCTCCCAAGCCATAGCTATTGCTTACCAGATAAGGTTATGATATATTGGGTTGGGGCTATTTATAGAAACTACCAAATTTTTGGCAGTTGACAGCTAGCAGGATTGATCACAAGTAAGCGCGAAGTTTTAAAACCCAGTCTCGTCAGAGCTGGGATTAAAAACGATTAACTTGTGAATATACTTCGCACTCACTCTTTTCTGAGTAATCATCGTTCGCGTAGCGTGACCTACGGTCAATCGCTTTTAGCGGAAGCTGAGGCCTTTGGCCACGCTACGCGAACGCTTCATCGCGTAGCGTGACCTACGGTCAATCCCATCAATGTAGCCTTATAATAAGGGAGTTTCCTCTACGCGGTGAGAGCATCCACATCGGAACCCCACTCAGAAAAGTAAATGGGTAAAAAACACTCTTAGACGGTGCTTCTAGTAACTAGTGACATAGATCGCAATTGATCTACTGCTAAAAAACTCCCGATCAGATCTCAGGGGTGTTGATCATGTGGCATCTAATTTCTTTCTTCTTAGTTACTTCACTATTCTCCGGAACTATGACCAATAAAATAGTCGAAAAAATTGCCGGAATATCTCTGGTAACTATTAGCTTTGATAGGGATTCGACAGCTGTTTCAAAAGAAAACCCCCAAACCGTTGAGCCTAGGGGTAATTATCAGGGTGCATCTACCATTTATTTCTTCTGATTGATGGGATTGATATCCGGAAGGATTACTAGTAAATTTACTAGTCAATCAATAACAAAACCCACGGGATAAATTTGCTCAAAGCCAACAGCCAGCTAAGGCGCTGATGGCAACATCTACCAAAAAAAATCCCCCGAACCGTGAGCTTCAGGGGTAATTATCAGGGTGCATCTACCATTTATTTCTTCTGATTGATGGGATTGATATCCGGAAGGATTACTAGTAAATTTACTAGTCAATCAATAACAAAACCCACGGGATAAATTTGCTCAAAGCCAACAGCCAGCTAAGGCGCTGATGGCAACATCTACCAAAAAAAATCCCCCGAACCGTGAGCTTCAGGGGTAATTATCAGGGTGCATCTACCATTTATTTCTTCTGATTGATGGGATTGATATCCGGAAGCTAAGGTATGGCTTAAAATTCTATATGATCACTAAACCTAGATAAAACCTAGATAAAACTTTACTTTTAGCTGACGGCCAAGTTATGGTTTATGGCAGCATCTACAGGTGCGACCCGTGGCGAATTTAATAATTAGATGCGGAAAGCGCACCTACAAAGAAAACCCCCGAACCGTGAGCTTCGGGGGTAATTATTAGGGTGCATCTACCATTTCTTTCTTCTGAGTTACTTCTTCAGTATCCGGAAGGTTTAGCAGGGGATGATTGACGACTGGCGGCAAGACCGTTCCTCGAAAGCTGTATTAATTATCAATTATCAATTGACCCATAGGACTACTCCTTGATGTGTTATTGTATATTACAGCTTGAAGCACGTAGGGTGGGTTAATTGATTGGCGTTCGCGTAGCGTGACCTACGGTCAATCGCACTCTCACAGCTTCCAAGGGGCGATTGCCATAAAATAGCGGTGCGACAAGGCGCGAGGTTCCAACGCCCACACCAAACGCGCACCAAGACAGAAGCAGGTTAATCGGAAGGTAATGCTCAATGGTAACATTACAGCTCAGGCAGTTAAGTGTTCCTCCAGGACAGCGGATTCTTTTGACTGATGTAAGCTGGTCAAAGTTCGAGGAGATTTTGGAAGAACTCGGTGAAAAAAGAGCTAATAGAGTAGCTTACTATCAAAATCAATTAGAAATTAGAATGCCATTGCCAGAACATGAGTTTGATAAAGAAATTATTGGTGATATGGTGAAAATTTTACTAGAAGAATTGGAATTCAATCGCGAATGTTACGGCTCAACTACTTTCAAGCGGAAGGATATGGCAGCAGGAATCGAGCCGGATAATTGTTTTTATATTCAAAATTATCGTTTAATGATTGGCAAAAGAAGATTAGATTTAAGTAGTGATCCACCTCCCGATATAGCCATTGAGGTTGATGTTACTTCCAAAACACAACTGAGTGCTTATGAAGCTTTGGGAGTGCCTGAGTTATGGCAGTTTTCTAAGGGAAGTTTAAAAATCAATGTACTCCAAGCAGGTAAGGGGGGTAGCTATGTTGAGTCTTCTTTGAGTCGTACTTTTCCTAATTTTCCCATTATTGAAGGGGTTGAGCAGTTTGTCCAAATGAGTTTGACTCAAGGTTCAAGTGCTGCTTTAAGGGCTTTTCGGAAGCGATGCAGCGCGGTCTTGGGGGTTCCCCCCATGAGCGACTGCATCAAGACAGTGGGTTAGGCAGAGAATCGATTGAGGGAATGAGCGTCAAAGAAGACTGTACCTCATTGGCCAATCCCGAGTATTTATACTTAAAATAAGAAATGCAGAATATCGGTACTAAATAAAACCCCCGAACCGTGAGCTTCGGGGAGTAACTATCAGGGTGCATCTACCATTTCTCTTTTCTCGGTGATTTCACGCATATCCGGAAAAGTGACTCACTAATTGATCCAGAGGAATCTACAAAACCCTGATCTAGCTCGGATCGGATTAGTGTGGGAACTATAGGCAATACAGAAAACCCCGGAAACTTCAGCTCCGGGGGTAATTATCAGGGTTCATCTACCATGCTTTTATTCTAAGTGATTTTACTGAGATTTTTACACTTCGTTAATTTTATTGACATATATAACCAGATATGCTAAAGAATAATCAAGTTATAGAACAGTAAGTCAGTTGACGCTCTAGGTAACACAGGCATTACTTGAGCTATAGCACTACAAGCTATATCACCTCCTAGTCAAAGCCTAGGCAATTCCCGGCAATTCCCGGAAATCGCCAACTAGGATGCAGACTGAGAATTAATTTTCTACGTTGGTTTGGTCATGACACCCAAGAGTAACCTCCAGCTCTTGGCTCTGTCGCTAATCATTAAGGTGAAGGCAAAAAGTGTGATTAGCAAAACACAAGCCATTCCAACATTGTCGTTCGCGTAGCGGGACGAAGTCCGGAACACTTTACCAAATTGAGATGCACTAATCATGCAGAATTATGTATTTGTCATTGACGCAAGCAAACAACCATTAAACCCCATTCACCCAAAGAAAGCTCGCCGACTGCTTGATATTGGCAAAGCTGCGGTTTTTAGAATGTATCCATTTACAATCATCCTTAAGACTGCGATCAATAATCCAACTATCTCACCTTGTCAAATTAAAATAGATCCGGGGAGTAAAACTACTGGGTTTGCCATAGTTCAAAACGACCAAGTCATCTGGGGAATGGAACTAGAACACAGAGGAGGATTAATCAAGAAAAAATTAGAGTCTAGAAGAGCTGTAAGACACCGAAGGCGTAACCGTAACACCAGGTACAGGAAGCCCAGATTCCTTAACCGTAAGCGTCCAGAAGGATGGCTGCCTCCCAGTTTGGAGCACAGAATATTGACTACTGAGACTTGGGTTAAACGCTTGATTAAATTCTGTCCAGTCAACGAAATTTGGGTCGAAAGAGTCAAGTTTGATACCCAAAAGATGCAGAACCCTGAAATCAATGGTACTGAATACCAGCAAGGGGAAATAGCTGGCTACGAAGTCAGAGAGTATTTACTCGAAAAATGGGGAAGACAATGCACTTATTGTGGCAAGCAAAATACCCCCCTACAGATTGAGCATATTCATCCAAAATCAAAAGGAGGAAGCAATAGAGTAAGTAATCTTTGTTTAGCCTGCGATAAATGCAATCAACGAAAAGGAAACAAGCCTGTAGAAGACTTCCTGAGAAAGAAACCAAGTCTGCTACAAAAAATAAAAACTAAGGCCAAACAACCATTATCAGATGCAGCAGCGGTAAATACGACTAGGAATAAGATCGTGAAAGTACTTAAAGGAATAAAACCTGTGGTTACTGGTACGGGTGCTCAGACTAAATACAACCGAATTAATTTCGGATTGCCTAAACAGCATTGGATTGATGCTGCTTGTGTTGGAGACGTTGAAGCTTTGGTATTGAAAACCTCTCAACCTCTACTAGTCACCTGTATTGGACCCGGAGGCAGGCAGAAAGCTGCACTCAATAAGTATGGCTACCCGATCAGGCACAATCCACTTAAACCTATTAAGGGCTGGATTACTGGGGACATTGCCAAACATCAGAAGTTGGGTATAGGTAAGGTAACCCCCAGAAGTAAGGGAAGTTTTGGATTTACTCCTCTAGGAGAGAAGGGTTATAAAAGCTGTAGACCTCAAGACATATCAGCGGTACACAGAAAAGATGGATATATCTACAGGTTCTGCCAGAGCCTACCCGGAACTGCCTGGAAATGATGCTCCTAGATTTTCCTGATTGAGGGGTGTTCAGGATAAGTCATGACTTGCAGCAGTCAGCCCAATGCTTAAGTTTTCCTGGATTGTCGAGCTAACTGCTGATAGGTTCATAGCTAAATGCTCACATCACGAGATAGGATTATCTACAAGGTGAAGACTATAGACCCACGCAACTATGCCACGCACTCAACGCAACGATAACTTTATCGATAAAACCTTTACGGTGATGGCAGACATCCTCTTAAAGATTCTGCCTACTAATAAGCAAGCCAAGGAAGCTTTTGTCTATTACCGAGATGGTATGTCAGCTCAAGCGGATGGGGAATATGCTGAAGCTATGGATAATTACAAAAAAGCCTTGGAACTGGAGGAAGACCCCAACGACCGCAGCTTTATTATCTACAACATGGGGCTGATTCAAGCGAGTAATGGTGAGCATGAGCGTGCTTTAGAACTCTATCATCAGGCCCTTGATATCAACCCCCGTATGCCTCAGGCCCTTAATAATGTAGCCGTAATTTACCATTACCAAGGTGAACAGTCTAAGGAAGCTGGGGATAGTGAGGGGGCAGAAGCTTTGTATGACAAAGCGGCTGATTATTGGAAACGAGCTATTCGCCTTGCTCCTAATAACTACATTGAAGCCCAAAACTGGCTGAAAACTACAGGTCGTTCTACGATTGATGTTTACTTCTAGCGGCTAGCTTCTAGTTAATAAACTTGATAGTCTTGATAGTCTTTGATTTGGGCTAAGCCTTTACTGTTGAGTGTTGAGGAGTTCATTAGTAACCAAGAATATAATATAACTAAATTATGATTGACCGCGAACAAGTCCAAAAAGTTGCCAATCTTGCTCGTTTAGAACTGAAAGCAGAGGAAGAGGAGAAATTTGCAGCTCAGATGAGCAGTATTTTCGAATATTTTCAACAGCTTAGTGAATTAGATACTGAGGATGTGCCGCCGACTACACGGGCGATTGATATTAGTAATGTGACTCGACTGGATACTCTCAAACCCTATACTGACAGGGATTGTATGTTCAGGGAGGCTCCTGAGCAGGATGGTGATTTCTTCAAAGTGCCAAAAATTCTCACTGAAGGGTAACTGGGGTTGAAAGGGTTAACTAATAGTTGGTTGTTGACGGTTGAGGGTTGACGATTGAAGGCTAGTAGACAGTAAACTATCAAACCAAACCCTTAATTTTTAAATTAAACTATAAAAAATGAACCATTTTATGGTATGAAATTCCTCACCTTTGATTTCTGATCCTTCCTTAGACCCATGCATTCCCAAGTAGATTTCCAAGATGCCTTTGATGTGATTGTAGTTGGCGCGGGACACGCTGGTTGTGAAGCCGCCCTAGCTTCAGCACGGTTGGGCTGTCGTACTATCCTACTTACCCTCAACCTAGACAAAATTGCTTGGCAACCCTGTAACCCAGCAGTGGGAGCACCGGCCAAGTCTCAACTCACCCATGAGGTAGATGCTTTGGGTGGAGAAATTGGCAAAATGGCTGACCGTACCTACCTGCAAAAGCGCGTACTTAACTGTTCACGGGGACCAGCGGTTTGGGCTTTGCGAGCGCAGACGGATAAGCGAGAATATGCGGCTGTGATGAAGGAGATTGTAGAAAATCAAGAAAACTTGACTCTCCGGGAAGCCATGGTCACGGATTTGGTGCTGGGGTCTAATGATGAGGTGATAGGTGTCCAGACTTACTTCGGTGTAGCTTTGAGAGCATCGGCAGTAATCTTGACAACAGGCACTTTCCTGGGTGGACGGATCTGGGTGGGAAACAAGTCGATGTCAGCAGGACGGGCTGGGGAATTTGCGGCAATTGGCTTGACGGAAACCCTTAACCGCTTAGGCTTTGAAACGGGACGACTCAAGACGGGAACTCCCGCACGGGTAGATAAGCGATCCGTAGATTACAGCAACTTGGAACCTCAACCAGGGGATGAGAAGGTGCGCTGGTTTAGCTTTGACCCAGATGTGTGGGTGGAACGAGAGCAGATGTATTGCTATCTGACCCGCACGACTTCTGAGACTCATCGGTTGATTCGGGACAATCTTCATCTGTCCCCCATCTATGGAGGCTGGGTGGATGCTAAAGGACCCCGGTACTGCCCTAGTATTGAAGATAAAATTGTGCGCTTTGCTGATAAGGAAAGCCACCAGATTTTTATTGAACCAGAAGGACGAGATATTCCAGAACTCTATATCCAGGGATTTTCTACTGGATTACCAGAGATGTTGCAGTTGCAGCTATTGCGAACTCTTCCGGGATTAGAAAATTGTGCTATGCTACGTCCTGCTTATGCGGTTGAGTATGATTATTTACCAGCAACTCAGTGTTATCCGACACTGATGACTAAAAAAATTGAGGGATTGTTCTGCGCTGGACAAATTAATGGTACCACTGGCTACGAGGAAGCAGCAGCTCAGGGGATTGTAGCGGGAATTAATGCAGTGCGCTATGTCCGCCATCAGGAAATGGTGGTGTTTCCTAGGGAAGAAAGCTATATGGGTACATTAATTGACGATTTGTGTACCAAAGACCTGCGGGAACCTTACCGAATGCTGACTAGCCGTTCGGAGTATCGGTTACTATTGCGTTCCGATAACGCTGACCGCCGTATGACTCCTTTAGGACGGAAACTGGGTTTGATTGATGACCGTAGGTGGCAGCTTTATCAACAAAAACAGGCGAATATTACCACAGAAAAAGCCCGACTCCAGTCGGTGCGGATTAAGGCACATGATCAAATCGGAATTGCGATCGCATCCGATACCCAGCAAAAGATCAAAGGCTCGATTACCTTAGCTGAGTTACTACGTCGTCCTGGTTTCCACTATGTCAATCTAGACCAATATGGACTGGGTGACCCTAACCTGAATCAGTCGGAACGAGAAGGAGCAGAAATTGATCTAAAATATCAAGGTTATCTTAAGCGTCAGCAAAACCAAATTGACCAAGTTTCTCGGCAAGCTAATCGGCAGTTACCACCAGATTTGGATTATGCTGCTATTGAAACTCTATCCAAAGAGTCTCGTGAAAAGCTTAGCCAGGTCAAACCTATGACTATTGGTCAGGCATCAAGAGTTGGCGGGGTCAATCCAGCAGATATCAATGCGTTGCTGGTATATCTAGAGGTGCGGGAACGAAAGTTAAGTCCTGTTGTGGCTCCATAATCTTAGGGGCATCTGTTAGAGAACCCTAGATAATCTTCTCAAATAATTCATAGTCATAGTAACGAGAGATACCATCGATGTCTCAGGATGTGATTACCAAAGAAAAATCAACAGAGCGGTTGAACCCTCCCCTTCCCATTCAGCCATGGTCGGTAGATGCTGAAGCCGATAGGTTAATGGATGATTTATTTGGGGATCTGTACCAAATGATCGAGAACGGCAGCGAGTTGCCGACAGAACCCCCTGAGCCAGACTATGTCTCCTTGGAACCGATAGCAATCCAGAAAATTCCCATATCAGCGGCAATTATTCCCTTTCTGGAATCGCCACTCCCCTCAACACAGGAGTTAGCCGAAACCACATCAAGTGAGTTGCAAACGACAACGGCAGATACTAACTCTAGTATTGTCGCGGATAACTCTGGTCAGTTTTTAGACAAGCTCCTATGGGCTTTAGCCTTACTGTCCCTATCAGCAATCACAATAATGTGGCTGACTAGCCAAGGAAAGCTAACTTGGTCATGGTTGAACAACTTAGTGGCTTTAGTATCAGTTCAACAAGGCAAAGTATCAGAACCTGATGCCCAGTTTATTAACTATATGTTGCGATCGCTAGAAGTGATTGACCGCAAAGCACAAGCTATCAAAAAGACTGTGATCGCCCAATCATTACCAGACCCCACCCTTGCCAATCCTCCGGTAGCTCGTAACTCAGCAGCAACTGCACCACCAACTGCTGTCAAAGAACGTGTCTTAGAACGAGTTTATTATATTCCAATTGAAAAGCTTCCAACCCCTGATCCTGCCATAGCATCCTCAGCGCCAGTAAAACCATCCCCTCCTAGTACCCCTGAACTTACACCATCCCCATCACCAATCCCGAAACCTCCGTCAGCAACTGCTATAGAACCACCGCCACCAAATGTTCTAGAATCACCGCCACCAATTACTCTAGAATTACCGCCACCACCAACCCCAGACCCCCTGCCCACCGCTACTCTTGACCGACTCCCTGCCCCACCACCACCTCCAGCATCATCACCTGCCATCAAACATACCTTGGTGGGATTACTGGAGCTAGGAGAGCAATCTGCTGCTTTGTTTAAAATTGATGGTGTTACCCAACGGATTAAGCTGGGGGAAGCCATTGGTAATAGCGGTTGGACTCTAGTGTCTGTAGATAATCAGGAAGCAGTGATTCGACGCAATGGTGAAGTTCGTTCAATTTACGTTGGACAACATTTTTAGTTAGATGAAATACGGGTGATAAATCCCTGTATCTACTCCAAAAAAAACAGCCCTCACCCTCTGCCAAAATTAACAACAGGATGGCTCGGTTGCCAATTGCCAATGGTATTTTGTAGTGGGTTATATTATGTTTGCGATCGCATACCCGATTTGTGCGATCGCACAAAGCCCAATGGCCGGTTTCAAATTAACTATTATCAACTCACTATAGTTAGCATTCCTGTAGCTATTTCAGATAACCTGAGATATGTTGATATAACAGAGTGAAAGATATATGATCTAATAGGATCTAGGATAGTAGTGCAGTGGGACTATTTGAAGACCTGAATCGATTTCTAGAAAGTCGTCTAGAAGAATTTCTCCGCAACAATCCTCATCTAGAGCTACAGGCACTAGAGGAGCAGTTACGGGAGCAAGAAAAAGACACACTGCGACTAATTATTGACTTACAGCAACAGGAAAAGCGGTTGCAAGACCAAATTCTCGCCGTTGCCAAAGACATTCAACGTTGGCATGAGCGTATTAAAAAGGCTAAGTCCCACAACAGATTTGATTGGGCTCAAGCAGCTCAAGAGCGAGAAGCAGCTCTGTTACGTCAAGGCAATCAGCTTTGGGGCCAGATGGAAGGGGTTAAACAGCGCATTACTAAAGCCAAGGAACTCCAAGAACAGATTAAAAACCGTCGCGCTGAAGTGCAGGCTAAAGCTAGAGATACAGCAGCAGCTCGCGCAAGTGCTCAGCCGAAGGGGAACTCCCAGACATTTGCCTGGAATCAGACTACCAACAGTAACCAATACAATATTCCTTCTGGTGTAGACCCTTTAGAGCAACAGTTTCAAAGCTGGGAAATGGATGAAGAGTTGGAGCAAATGAAGCGGAATATGAACGGTTAATGTAAGCTATCAGCTATCAGCTATAGCAGCAATCTTAAATCAATTAAGAGAATGTTTGTTTCCTGTTCCCTACTCCCTGCTCCCTGCTCCCTGCTCCCTGTTCCCTGCTGACAGCTAACTGCTGAATGCTTAGATGAATTCTTCACTCATCCTTTTTTTTAAAAGGACGATTGATAATAAAAGAAATTGATTTTTGTGGGATAGGCAAGGTAGGAAATAAGGACTGCTTTGTAGGGTTTAAGTTAGCAGTATTGGTAAGGTCTTGGTCTTGGCTGTCTTGGCTTGGATTGGGATTAGATGAATCAGATGGGAAAGAAGGCTGGCGAAAAATCCAGCCTGGATGCTTGCCATAGTTAGAAGCGATCGCTAATAAGGCTCCTGCTAAGATAAACACTGGTAGTGGTAGAGTTACGTGTCTAACCCACTGGTAGATTTCCACCATCACAAAAAACACCAAAACGCTAGCTATCCAAATCTTTATAACTCTATCCGATACCATGCCAATCTTATGCTCTGATTCGGTTTGTTCCCTCTGAGGAAGCTGATGGAATTGGAGTCACGCAAACATTGTTTCCATCAGCTCCTGTAGACCATACTACACCTTGGCTGCTACTTTGGCTGGAGCGGATATCAAGGTTTCATAAGTTGACCGCATCTTCAGACCAACCAGAACCTGGAACAACCCAGAACCGTTGTTAGAGCCAGGATAATCGGTGTGCTTGAGCAATAACTCGGTCATCTCTCCATCGTACTTGGTTGAGGTATTGCTGAGGTGACTTTCGATGTAAATCATCTCGTTTAGGTTATCAAACTGACCATCTACCTCTAGTACAGAGACTTCGTTACCCATGTAGCTGTCTGGCCCATAGTACATTTTCAGACCAGGATAAGCACAGGTTAGCTTCCGACCACAAGGTCTCCAGTCGATGGTTGACCCTTCATCAAACAGATAAACTGGGTCGAAGTTTTCCACCCCTTCCTTCTGAACTAGGCGCACCCGCAGTAGATTGCTTTCCTTAGCTGCCTCTCCCTGAAGCAGCTGGGTGGGAAAGATTTGAATGACCACATCAGCGTATTGCTTCTGGACTTCAATGTAAGCTTCAAAGTCTGGACGTCTAGCTTCAATGGACGCTAGGATATCCTCATAACGATGGCCCCGTTCTGCCATATCCCGCTGGATTTTCCATTGGATTTTGACTTCATCGCTAATGTCTAGGTAAACGCCGAAGTCAACCAGCTCACGCACCCGCTCATCATAAAGAGGGTGCAGACCTTCAATGACTATGACTTTATTAGGCTCAACCCGCTCTGGTGGATCAATTTCACCGGTCTCATGGTTGTAGATAGGTTTGTCTATGACCCCACCTTCTTTGAGCGTTTTGATTTGCTCATACATCAAGTCAAAGTTATTGGCCTTAGGATTAAGGGCAGTAACTTTTTTTTCTTTGCGCTGTTTGCGATCCAGACTGTGATAGTCATCCAGACAAATCACCGTCATGAACTCCTTGCCAAATAGATCGGTCAAACGCTTCAGAAACGTTGATTTACCGCATCCTGAGTCTCCAGCAACTCCTATAACTACCACCCTCTCCAGATCTGTGGTCATATCTTCCCTCTAACGTAAAACATATTCTCAAATCAGTTTTCAGTAAGCCAAAGCCCAAGCCTGGGAGCAATCTGACACACGCTTATAGTGGTGCTTGATAACATGCCACCATAAATCCACTCGCTTAAGTACTAACCACTAGGGAAGACCAAAGCCAAGCTCTGCTTAAGTATTTACTACTAGCTGCTCATAGTGGATTCTACCAAAACCAGATTGCTTATACAAGGCTGATTGTCAGTAGCATTACCTCGCTTAGTACTTATGCTAAGGTTTGTTGGGCATTTTTTAAAGAAAAAATTAAATTGACTCAGGATTTACAGTTTTTGAGTTACTCATCATGTAGCTTGGGAGTAGTGCCTAGCAGTGCCTCTACACTAATTCTCTCCCTGATAAACCAAAACATTACTGGGCATAGCTTTACAATGTTACGCTAATAAGGCATTATTCGGGGTTATTACTAGCTAGCCGCTCACCCATCGACCGTGAGTCCGTTTGTGGTGCCAAGGCAAGTCTTAGCAATACATAGTTAGCAATACATAGTCAGTTTGGTTTGGAGCAATAGAAGCAATGTCTAGTCCTAGCGAGTCTACTAATTCCAGCACTGTTACAGAATTTGGTAGTCGCACTTACCTTTATGAGGTAGTCGGTCTTCGTCAAAATGGACCGATTCGCCAGAGTGGCACCGTTTTGTTGACGGTGCCCTATAACCGCATGAAGCAGGAAATGCAGCGGATTGCTCGCATGGGAGGGAAGATTGTCAGCATTAAACCTCTATCCAGTAGTGCTGCTAATGGGTCAGTGGCCCAAACACAACCAACCCAGTCAGAAAACACAACTAAGCCTATGACTCAAGCAAAAGCCAAAAAGGCAAAAGATGGTATCCCTGTCAATACCTATCGACCCAAAAACCCCTTCATTGGTAAGTGTATATCAAACGAACAACTAGTCCGGGAAGGGGGTATTGGTAATTGCCGTCACCTCAAATTTGACCTTTCTGGAAGTGAGCTGCGCTATCTCGAAGGTCAAAGTATTGGGATTATTCCCGATGGTACTGATGACAAAGGCAAACCCCACAAGCTTCGTCTGTACTCCATTGCTTCTACTCGTCACGGCGATGACCTGGATGATAAGACAGTATCCCTGTGTGTCAGACAGCTGCAGTACAAACATCCTGAAACTGGGGAGACCGTAAACGGTGTCTGCTCTACTTTCCTTTGCACTATGAATCCAGGGGATGATGTCAAAATCACTGGACCGGTGGGTAAGGAGATGTTGCTGCCATCAGACCCCAATGCCAATATCATCATGATGGCAACGGGAACTGGTATTGCACCATTCCGCGCTTTCCTATGGCGGATGTTTAAGGAGCAGCACGAAGATTACAAGTTCAAGGGCTTGGCTTGGCTGATCTTTGGTATTTCTACTACCCCTAACATCCTTTACAAAGATGATTTAGAAGCAATGCAGCAGAATAACCCAGATAACTTCCGCCTCACCTATGCCATTAGCCGTGAGCAGAAGAATGCTGAAGGGGGCAAGATGTATATCCAGCACAGGGTGGCGGAACATGCTGACGAGTTGTGGAAGCTGATGCAGCAACCCAACACCCATACCTACATCTGCGGATTAAAAGGTATGGAAGGTGGTATTGATGAGGCTTTGACCGCTGCAGCGGCTAAGGAGGATGTAGATTGGACTACATACCGACAGCAAATGAAGAAAGCACATCGCTGGCACGTTGAAACCTACTAGGTTACGGCTGGTATAAAGTAAATCCTCCAAAAGGAGGATTTAGATAAAACTAGCGCGTCTGTTTATTTTGGCCATAGGGCTGATTGAAACAGATGCGCTACTGTTTTTTTGAGCTTATTCTATAGGGCTGCATCGCTTTTTTACTCTTCGCTCAAAATTCTAGTAAGGGCAACCGAACCACCTTAGCCTGAATAGTCCCAATCCCATACTGCCAAGTTAAAGAAGGAACCAAATTAACCCCTGGGCTTTAACAGACGAATAAAACCAGCCTGTTCAAAATGTTGGTCTGACGTAAATGCCGTCGTTATCCCCTCCCGCTCCATAATCACAAAACTAATACAATCAGTTAATCCCCAATCCTTATCCAAACGCTGACAATAAAGCTGCCAACCCGCATCAAAAAGAGCTTGACTAACCTCAATCACTCGCAAACCTGCCAAACCCTTGAGGCGATTGAGCAAATTAATAGTCTGGGGACGAAAGCGTACAGAAGTTAAAGCATCAGCCACTTCCAAAAGCACAAAATAACTAGTTACCAAACGATAATTATCTTGCTCCAACCTCACCCTTACCTGTTTAGCAATGCGGTGAAAATCATCATCCACATTCACCAAAGCAATCCACGCCGCCGTATCCACAAAAACTGTCCTCACGACTATTCCACCCCTCGCTTCTCCCCACCGTGGGCATAATGGTCATGTTGATAAGATAAATCAGCAATTCCCGTGCTAACTTGGCTTTCTGCGATAATTTCATCAAAATCAGCCCAAAAATCCCCCTGTTTCTGCTCCAATGCCTTGAGAATCA
The DNA here is from genome assembly GCF_010672065.1 of Moorena sp. SIO4A1. Taxonomy (NCBI): domain Bacteria; kingdom Bacillati; phylum Cyanobacteriota; class Cyanophyceae; order Coleofasciculales; family Coleofasciculaceae; genus Moorena; species Moorena sp. SIO4A1. The sequence continues at coordinate 92,935 of NZ_JAAHHX010000005.1, forward strand.
GCGCAGCAATGCTATTTTGTTCCGACTCTGGCAACTGTCTCACCTGGGAGATGGCTTGCTCCAACAAATCTGTCATGGTTATCTGTCCCTAAACACCTTATTGAGATCATGACATCAACAAGCCTATTCCAACTGTAACTGATAACTGCTTTTCATAAAAATCTACCCCATCCTCCCTACACCTCCCACATCTCCCACCCTCCTGGGAAACACCATTACAAGCCTTGCTATCACTCCCTTGCTCACAGAATGAGAGTTATGTTAAATTTAGTTAAAATAACGTTACAATAACTTGTGTTATCACCAGTTATGTGGCAATACCCCTCATGGGTATTGACCAAAAATACAAACATACTATAAGCAAACGGTTTTAGGGTATTGAATGGATATTTGATCTTGATTTGCTTTGTAATCAGATCCTCCCTCACAGGGTGATACCAGCATTCGTTACCAATAATAGAGGCGAATAAGACATGAAATTTTCTTGGAGAATACTCCTACTCTGGACATTACCTGCCCTAGTCATTGGTTTTTTCTTTTGGCAGGGAACATTTGCCAGTACTACCGGGAATATGGGTAGTAATACCGCCAGTACTCGCATGACCTATGGCCGCTTCTTGGACTATATTGATTCCGGTAGAGTCACTAGTGTTGACCTCTATGATAGTGGTCGCACAGCGATTGTAGAAGCTGTGGATGTGGATCTTGATAACCGCTTACAGCGGCTGCGAGTAGATCTGCCCATTAGTGCGCCGGAACTGATTTCTAAGCTCAGAGAGTCTAATATTGCTCTGACTTCCCATCCCGCTCGCAATGATGGGGCAATTTGGGGACTGCTGGGGAATTTAATTTTTCCAATTCTCTTGATTGCGGGATTATTTTTCCTATTCCGTCGCTCCAGCAACATGAATGGTGGTCCTGGTCAAGCGATGAATTTCGGGAAATCCCGGGCGCGGTTCATGATGGAAGCCAAAACTGGGGTCCTGTTTGATGATGTGGCCGGTATCGAAGAAGCGAAAGAGGAACTCGAAGAAGTAGTTACCTTCCTCAAGCAACCGGAACGGTTTACCGCAGTCGGAGCACGAATACCAAAAGGGGTGCTGCTGGTCGGTCCTCCTGGAACTGGTAAAACCCTCTTAGCAAAAGCGATCGCTGGTGAAGCAGGAGTGCCTTTCTTTAGTATCTCTGGTTCCGAATTCGTGGAAATGTTCGTGGGTGTTGGTGCCTCTAGGGTTCGTGACTTGTTCAAGAAAGCTAAGGAAAATGCCCCTTGCTTGATATTTATCGATGAAATTGATGCGGTAGGACGGCAACGGGGAGCTGGAATTGGTGGTGGTAACGATGAACGGGAGCAAACCCTAAACCAATTGCTGACGGAAATGGACGGGTTTGAAGGAAACACCGGCATTATCGTGATTGCGGCTACTAACCGTGCGGATGTGCTAGATACAGCTCTGTTACGTCCCGGACGCTTTGACCGCCAGGTGATGGTAGATCCCCCAGACCTGAAAGGGCGGGTTAAGATTTTGGAAGTCCATGCTCGGGATAAAAAACTGGCTTCAGAAATTTCCATCGAAGTGATCGCAAGACGGACTCCTGGATTCACTGGTGCTGATTTATCCAACCTCCTCAATGAAGCCGCTATCCTGACTGCTCGCCGTCGCAAAGAAGCGATTACAATGCTGGAAATCAATGATGCGGTTGACCGGGTAGTGGCTGGGATGGAAGGTACTCCCCTGGTAGATAGCAAGAACAAGCGATTGATTGCTTATCATGAAATTGGTCACGCTATTATTGGTACCCTAGTCAAGGATCACGACCCCGTACAGAAAGTTACCCTGATTCCCCGAGGACAAGCTCAAGGTCTAACCTGGTTTACTCCTAGTGAAGAACAAGGTTTAATTACCAGAGCTCAGCTTTTGGCTCGGATTACTGGAGCGTTAGGGGGTCGAGCTGCCGAAGAAGAAGTATTCGGTCATGCTGAAGTCACTACTGGTGCCGGTGGTGATTTGCAGCAGTTGACTGGGATCGCACGGCAAATGGTAACTCGCTACGGCATGAGTGACTTAGGTTCTCTGTCCTTGGAAAGCCAAGAGGGAGAAGTCTTTCTCGGTGCGGGATTAATGTCTAGGGCAGAGTACTCTGAAGAGGTTGCTGCTCGGATTGATCAGCAAGTTCGTCAAATTGTAGAACATTGCCATCAAGAAGCACGAGATATCATTCGGCAGAATCGAGATGCGGTTGACCGATTGGTGGATCTGTTGATTGAGAAGGAAACTATTGATGGTGATGAGTTCCGTCAAATTGTGGCTGAGTACACGGATGTGCCTGAGAAGCCACAGTATGTACCTCAGTTATAAGGGCTTGTTGAGGGTTGAAGGTTGTTCGCGTAGCGTGGCCGAAAGGCCAAGGTTGTTCGCGTAGCGTGGCCGAAAGGCCAAGGTTGTTCGCGTAGCGTGGCCGAAAGGCCAAGGTTGAATGTTGAAGGTTGTTCGCGTAGCGTGGCCGAAAGGCCAAGGTTTAATGTTGTTCGCGTAGCGTGGCCGAAAGGCCAAGGTTTGAGGTTAGTGGACAGTAGGCAAAAGTATCACAAAGCTTGGCCATTGCCTCAAGTAATTTGCTATACTTTAACTATGAAATTAGTGCAATGACCTTGTCTCAATTCAATAAATTTCCCGAAAACCAAGGGTTTTGTAGTGAGATTGGATCTGGTTTACGCACTTTTATGATGGCGCACAGTGAGGCGAGCAATCCCTCGCCTCACTGTGCTTTGGGAGATACCCCCTGGCTGAGCAATCAGCTTGCATTGGCGGGCTAAAGTTTATCTTGGTAGACTTTGGTAGCTAAAAAGTATCGGTTACAGCAAAATTTAATCGGTAGTTGAGTGGGCATCGAACCCATACAACTACCTACTATCAATCCCCGGCTTGTTCACAAGTCGGGGATTGTTGTAATTTTGTTCATTGAATATAGCGGTTTTCTTGAGCAATCAAGTATAGCGAATTTTCTTCCCCTTGCTCCCTACTCCCTACTCCCTACTCCCTACTCCCTACTCCCTACTCCCTGTTCCCTATTCCCTTTACTAAACTATCTCACCCAATTGAAAACCGCTATATTGATTAATCCAAATATGGCAAAATGACTTGAAACTTTGTTCCCACGCCAACTTCGCTGTCCACGTTAATCTTACCCCGATGCAATTCAACACATTTTTTAGCAATAGCCAGACCTAATCCTGTTCCTTTTATAGCACCAACATTAGTGGCTCGATAGAAAGAGTCAAACACTCGTTGCTTTTCTTTTGCTGGAATACCAATCCCTGAATCCCGAATAGTTAAAATAGCTTCTTCTGGCTGACAAAATACGTCAAACTTAATGATGCCTCCTTGGGGAGAATATTTAACCGCATTAGAGAGTATATTAGTCAAAATTTGTCCAACTAGCTGTTCATCTAAATTAACTTTACTAGAATTACTATGACTAGAAAAATCAATTTTAGAGTCACTATTTAAAGTAACCTGTAAATTATTAATAATTTTTTGGCATAGTTTATCTAGATTCAAGTATTCAGGATGACAATCAAGTTCCCCTGATTCAGTTTTATCTAGGAAGATCACATTGCTCAGGAGTTGGTTCATGTGTTCAACCGCCCATCCAATTTGTTGAAAATGTTTCAGTTTTTTATCGTCTGACAGTTTCTCACTGTACTTAGCTAGCAATTCAGTAGAGGATTGAATCATCGTCAGTGGAGTACGAAACTCATGAGATATCGTACTAATAACCCGAGATTTAAGTTCACTCAGTTCTTTTTCCTGCTCTAGAGATTTGCGAATGATTTCTGAGCGACGTTCTCGTTCTTGGATATCCGCTTCCAATTTTATTTTATCTTTTTCTAAAGCTTGAGCTTTTCTAAGTTCAGTGGTGTCTTGTAGCATACCAGAAAAACCGGTAACTACACCATCAATTATCAAGCTTGACTGAATATTAATCTCCCCCCAGCTGCACTTCCCTGTTTTGGTAACATATCTTATTTCATGTTTAAAGGAATCCTTTTCACCGTTGACTAGAGACTCCCACAATTGTTGATAACGTTCCTGATCATCAGGATCAATAAATTTTAGACAATTTTTACCTAGACTTTCTTCTACAGTAAAGCCAGTGAAAGTAGTCCAGGCGGAATTGAGAAATATCCAGTGTCCAGTGGCATCGATTTGAAAAAACACTTCTTTAACACTTTCTACGACAGAACGATATTGTTTCTCCCTCTCCCGTAAGGTTTTTTCGGCTCGATTAGCTTCGATAAGACGACGGACACGCTGCCTTAGCACTGATGGTTGGATGGGTTTAGTTATATAATCCGTTGCTCCGACTTGAAATGCCCAATCAACGGAAGCTTGGTCATTAAGTCCAGTAATCATTAATACTGGTGTTGATTCATTTTTAAGTAGCTTTTGCATTTGGGAGCAACACATAAACCCATCCATCACTGGCATCATAGCATCCAGCAATACTATATCCGGTTTTAGCTCAGTATAAGCTGCCAGACACTGCTCGCCATCTCCTACATCTTCGACGTTATATCCCTCATTTTCCATAAGTTTACACAGCATTGTCCGGGTTGGGATATCATCATCTGCGACCAGGATTATAGGAGCATGGTTTTGTTCAGTATTCATCATAGTTAAGTTACTTAGTTTATACTGTTAATTTTCAATAGTTAAATTTTGTTAAAATTACGTTACATTTTTTTATTTTTTTTTAGGGATAGATAATAATTTTAATATATTTTTAATCAGATTTTTTATACTAACTTACTAACCTAAAGTACTTGTAAATACCTTGATAAAACTTGCTATAGTTGTAAACCTTAGGACAGGAATTTTGCCTGCACGAGCATGATGCTAACAGGAAAAATTTATTTGACGAATCAAATCGGATGGTAGTTTGAGAAGGTTTAAAAGTCCCCTGCTTTATCTTCCTGGATCATCTCTAGTTGCTAAAACCGTATTTTTGGGGATTTTTTTGAGCTTGTAGTCAATTAAGATCTAGCAGAAATTACTCAAAGTGTTGACTATTTACTTTTGACTGTTAACTGTTGACTAGCAATAGTCAACTTAAGCCAATGCATAGCCCTACCCAAATTCTGGTAAGGCACACACCAAATTTCTTTCCTCTGGTCTGCTTCTTCTCACTCTGCCCCTCTGACCCTAAAAAAAAAGAAGAGAGTCACTACTGCGGCTCTCTTAATCATCAGGGTGCATCTACTGATCTAAATATAACACCAATAATGAGGGGTGCAACCCCTCACCCAAAAAAAATAACAAAATGTTATTTTAGATACCGTCTTCAGGAGTTAACTGGAAACGGATGGGTTAACCCATGTAACGGATATAACGGAAGATGATATGGTTCTACAAAGACTCAAGTTGTGGTCAAGACGTCAAACTTTGCAATGGCTAATCTTCGTATCCAGCAGCGTTATCCTGGGGGCATGTACTCCCCCAAAGCAAACATCTTCTGGGAATGACTTGGGTGATTCTAAGCCCAGCCCATCGATGTCTTTGTCTCTAGGGGTGACCACTTGGATTGGTTTAACTCCTCTTTTGATTGCGCTCAAAAAAGGCTTCTTTGAGGAACTGGGGCTAAGGGTTGACCTGAAAACCTTTGGGTATAATCCCGATTATATCTCTGCCTTTTTAGCAGGAAAACTGGATGCTATTGCCCCTGTAACCTCTGAAGCAGTCTTATTGGCAACTAAGGGCAAAGACTATCGCATTGTTTTGGTAGAGGATAACTCCGTTGGTGGGGATGGCATCTTAGCCCGCAACAGTATTAGTAGCATTAAGGACTTTAAGGGCAAGAAGATTGCTGTTGAAAAAGGGGCAGTTAGCCATTTCTTTCTACTAAAAGTACTCACAGCAGTTGGGTTGAGTGAAGCTGATGTTACTTTGGTGAACGTGGATCCAGCGGGAGCAGCAGCAGCTTACCAAGTGGGAAATGTGGACATTGCTGTTACCTATGCACCATTCCTAAAACAGGCTAACTTGGCTCAACCTGATGGACGCATTATCTACGACTCGTCCCAAATACCGACAGCGATTACGGATGTTTATCTGTTTGCCACTGAGTATATCGAAGCCAACCCGGAGGCGGTGGAAGCCTTTGTCAAAGGGGTTTTCAAAGGACTAGGGTTTCTCAATCAATATCCATCGGAAGGGTTAGCGATCGCAGCGAAGGAGTTGAAAATTGAGCCGGATGCCCTAGCTGCTGATCTAAAAGGGATTAGTCTCCCAGATGCTCGTGCCAATCTGGAGATGCTAGGAAATAAGCAGAGTGATTCCTACTTACTGGAGCCCTTGATGGATGTGGCGAGGTTTTTGGCAAAGCAAGGCAAGATTGATACTATTCCTGAGATGGAGCAATTCCTGGAACCCAAATTTGTTAAAGCCGCTTTAGAAGCATTTTAGTTCATGTAGGGTGGGCAGTGCACCAGACAGATAATGAAGCTTGCAAAGCGCGTTGGTAGGCACTGCCCACCCTACGATTAATGACAATGGTGCAAGATCTCAGTCAAAGCCGCTTTAGAAACATTACACATTACCTAAATTTGCTGTCACTTAAGACCCCTGTGCCACAACCTATATCTTCTCCCCGCAAACGTTACCTACGACCATCCGTATTTTGGAGTATCCGTCAGGGCTTTCCTGGCTGGCTCAGTGTCCTGCTCACCATCATTGCCTTAGTAGTACCCCTGCTAGTTTGGATCTTCCTCAGCTATCAAGAATTAGTAGACCCAAGATTCCTGCCAAGTCCGATGGTTGTCCTGAAAGCTGGCTGGAAAATGTTGACAGAAGAGGAATTACTGACTGATATTATCGCCAGTTTCACCCGTGTGCTAGTTGGTTTTCTGTTTGCGGCAGTAGTTGGTATTCCCATTGGCATTGCCATGGGGACATTTTACAGCATGGAGAGCCTGTTTGGTACGATTGTCGGTATTGTACGCTATATGCCAGTGGCGGCGTTTATGCCCCTAATTGTTCTATGGGCAGGGTTAGGTGAAACCGCAAAGATCATAATTATTTTCTTGGGAATTGTGTTCTACAACGCGATAATGATTGCTGATGCTGTCAAGTTTATCCCTGATGAAATGCTTAATGTAGCTTACACCTTGGGGGCGAATCGGGTTGATGTATTATTTCGAGTGATTCTACCAGCAACTCTACCAAATATTATTGATACGATGCGAGTTAATGTTGCTGGTGCCTGGAATTTTCTGGTGATTGCGGAATTAATTGCTGCTGAAAATGGTTTGGGCTTCAAGATTATCTATTTTCAACGATTCCTAGAGACAGATAAAGTGCTCTTTTGTATTTTAGTGATTGGACTCATTGGGTTCATGCTGGATTTTGGGTTTAGGTTGCTTTTCCGCTTAACTGTTCCTTGGTCGGAGCAATTTGTTGAGCGTTAAAGGTTTAAGAAGGTTTAAGACGGTTGAAGGTTGAAGGTTGAAGGTTTAAGAAGGTTAAAGGTTGAAGGTTTAAGGTTTAAGGTTTAAGGTTTAATAAGGTTGACTGTTTAAGGTTTAATAAGGTTTAAGGTTTAAGGTTTAAGGTTTAAGGGTTAATAAGGTTGAAGGTTTAAGGTTTAATAAAGTTGAAGGTTTAAGGTTTAATAAAGTTGAAGGATAAGTATTCAGCTGATAGCTGATAGCTGTTCGCGTAGCGTGCGCGTAGCGCTTAAGCTGATAGCTGATAGCTGTTCGCGTAGCGTGCGCGTAGCGCTTAAGCTGATAGCTGACAAGGTTATTATGTTCAAGGTTATTTGAAAATGACCAATAATCACAATTTGCCTAAGCTACAGGTGTGCAATCTTTCCAAAAGTTTTCGGCACCGACGGGAAGAATTGGTAGTGCTAAAGGATATTAATCTCGATCTTGAAGCCAATGAATTTGTCTGTATAGTTGGACCATCTGGCTGCGGCAAATCAACCTTGCTCAACATTATCGCTGGACTAGTTCCTCCTTCCAAAGGACATGTAAAGGTAGATGGTGAGGTGGTTTTAGGTCCTGGTCGGGATCGGGGCATGGTTTTCCAGAACTATACTCTATTTCCCTGGCTAACGATTGCTGATAATATCGGTTTTGGTCTGAGGTTACAACGATTGCCTAAGGGGGAATCCCAAGAACGGATTGCTTACTATTTGGATGTAATCGGTCTCAGCCGCTTTGCTAATGCCTACCCCAAACAGCTGTCAGGGGGGATGAAACAGCGGGTTGCGATCGCACGAGCGTTGGCTAATGAACCGGAAGTGCTGTTGATGGATGAGCCCTTTGGAGCCTTAGATGCCCAAACTAAGGAGGAATTGCAGGAATTCTTCCTAGGACTTTGGCAGAAGACCCATATTACCGTTTTGATGATTACCCATGATGTGGAAGAAGCGGTGTTCTTATCCGAGGGTATCTATGTGATGGGAGCTCATCCAGGTTGTATCCGGGATAAGATTATGATTGATTTACCCGCTGTTCGTACTCTGGATACAAAGCTAACGTTGGAATTTGTGGAATTGAAACGGCAGGTAATTCATGCTTTGCGCATTTGATCATGCTTATTAATTGGAGATAGTGGCTATTTTATTAACTCTTTTATAGTCTTTATTAAGATTAGAATAGTTGTCCAATTTCTCTCCAGAAAGCCAGGTTTTGACGATATCTACGACTTCTGCTGTAGCCTCGACTGTAATGCGAGCAACAGCGTTATCCCATTCCCTTTCATCCTGCCAGTCTTCTAAATCAATTGCTATTCCATCACCATCTGTGTCAATCCAAATGTGTCTTTCTGGATAATTTAGGCTTTGGAAAGATAAGGTAGATAGACAGGCTTCAGCACGATCTGTTTCATAGGCTATTGGGATGATATCCCCAATCATTTGCCTAAGAGTTTCGGTAATATCATCCTTTGGATCAGTTCTCAAAGTCATCAGGTTACCTCATTTTTTTAATTTTTCTCTGTTATCTGTCAGTAGCTTGCGAATGTTTATCCCTGCTACTCTTCCAGCTTTAAGAGCTTCTTCAACTGTCATGGTTTTTGCTTCATCAGGAAGAACTTGGTTAATATTAGCTCTTCGGAATCTAGCAATATACTCTTGGACAGTGAGAAAGCGATTTTTGTAAAGCTGGCCAGTTATAGGTGAGTTGAGATTACCAAGTTTACATTGTTTAGCCCAATCCTCAAATTCTTTCTCTGGTTGTTCAACTGCCACTGGGCAAGGATTACTATAGAAGTATACAATATCAATTATATACCGATTCAGCTCTTCCGTAAATCAAGATGCTAAATACTGCACTAAATATAGGATAGTAGTTGTTATGGTTTTTGCTTCTATTATCGATTACCCAAGACTAATTATTACTCTTGGGTAATCGATAGTATCACGTTAAGCGATCGCATTGTAAGCGAACAGCTAATGCGCTACTTGAGGTGCCAAAAGCCAACGGCTGACCGCTGACCACTGACCGCTGACCGCTGACCGCTGATAGCTGAATGCTTACTAGAAGGTTAAGCGATCGCATTCACAAAATTCTGATAAGTGCTCTCAACCTTCTGGGATTGGGAGGCGACATCAGCCTCTAACTGTTTCAACCGAGCTAATTCTTGCTCCCGATTAATTTCATGAGATTCTTTTTGTTTCATTAAATTATCTAATTCCCCTTTGCGAGCCTTAATATCATCATCCATCCGCTCAGTTACTTCCTGCTCATACACATCAAAACATTCTTTGATAGCATCATAAATTGGTTGCCATTGCTCTTGTGCTACCTCAGGCAAATATTTAACCAACTCTTTTCTAGCTGCTTTCACCAATTCCTTACGAGCTTGATCGGCTTGCACGACTCCAACCCCTAATCCTAATAAGGCTAGACCCACTGGTCCGAGAGCAATCCCAGAAACATAGGTAATGATGCTACCAATTCCCATGACTGTGATGAAATTCAGTACAATATTTTTCCAATCGAAACCAGCTCCAGCCATGGCGACTCCTGCTAGATTACCTCTAGCTAAGGAAAATAATCCTGCTGCCCATTTTGCCCAAGCGGGAGCGTTATCTTCTGTGGTGTAGCTACTCACCGGTCTTACGGTTTGTCCGGTTAACTTTTGATTAATTTTATCCGTGACTTTAGTATAGGAAGCCCCGTAGGTTACCGCACTGCGAGATAGCTGTTCAAAGGCAGCATCCATTTCTTTTTCAGCCGTTTTACTCCACTCTGACAATTTATCATTAATATACCGTTCAAATCCCTGTCTCAACTCTGATTCAAAGGCTTCTCGTTTGCCTGTACTCAAGAAATCCATAAATCGGAGTTCAGGTTGATAGTGTAAAAAATCCGACTCAAAGGTATTGCCTAAATTTAAAACATAGGTACGAAAGGAATCTGCGATCGCTTTCGCTTTACTATCCCGAACAGTTTTAATTTCATCCTTGAATTGCTCACCAATATCCTTGAGTTTATTAAATTCTGGTTCAACGGAATTAATCCGTTCTTTTAACTCATTTAAATCTTGCTCTAGCAAGGGGATGCGACGTTCAATAGCTTCATGAACATGGTTACTACCTTGACGGGCTAAGGTTCTCGCTTGTCGTAATTCAGAAATTGCTCGTTCCTTCGTTAAAAATGTATTGAGTGCTCCCATAAACTCTGGAAACCCTGTGCCATCAAGAGACACGTCTGGATTTTTCACTCGCTTGCGCAGGGCATTAATTGCTGATATTTCAAACACTCGTTCATCATAGATATCATAGCCATCTACCTGACAATAGTCTGCCAAGTTAGCCTGAAATACTCGCCTTAGTCTATCTTCAGCTTCTTCTAATTCTTCTGTATCATCGGGGTCAATCAAACTTTCCCGAATCTGGTCCCAAGCATTAATTAGAAAGAAAACCGTTAATCCCCGGTCTTTTAGATAATTTTCTAGATAACGACGTTCCCCTAAAGTACAGGGCTGAGTTGCTCTGAGCACAAACAGGATAGCGTGACAATTATTAATATAACCGAGGGATAACTCATTGCGCGCTTCCGTATCATTTAGTCCTGGACTATCTACAATTTCAATCCCTTTTTCTAGCAACGGTAAGGGATACTCCACCACAGCATGACTAACATTCGGAAACGCTAGCTTCTTCTGTTGTTCAAGTCGCTTCGCTTCAGCTGGATCGATGGTATAGCGATGCTTAAAGGATTTAAAATCAATTTCTTCTGGTGGTGTATCATCATTAAAGTACACTGTCACCTTCTTTTGAGCACCATAGCGTAAAACTGTCAATAAAGCTGTGCAAGGATTGACATCACTGGGCAGTAAATTCTCACCAATTAAAGCATTGAGAAATGTACTTTTTCCCCGCTTCATATCCCCTAACACTAGTAGTCGGAATCGCCCCTGCTGTAAATTTTTACTAGCTTTAGAGATATCTTCAATATCTCTATCCAAGCCTAATTTACCAGAATTTTGCTCCCCTGCGGATTCCGATTGTTCCAGTATATTACTGATTTGATTTAAATAACCAGCTATTTCACCACGCACCGTGGCAACTCGATCGAGATCATTGAGAAAATTTGTGGTTTCGATTTTAGTACTCATAGTTCTAGTATTTCTATTTGAGATGTAAAGATAGGGTTGATAGACAAAGGGAACAGGGAACAGGGAACAGGGAACAGGGAACAGGGAACAGGGAACAGTAGTCAAGAGATGCGAGTAGTTTTTGGTGTTATGCTCAATTAGCATTCGTTTTTTATAAATGCTATAGTTTGATCTTAGCTAATTAATGGTTTCAACACTTCCTACTCCCTACTCCCTAGGGGAGCATGTAAGTTTTTTTTAATCCCTGATTTAGATCCCCCTAAATCCCCCTTAATAAGGGGGACTTTTTAATCTAAAGGGGGACTTTTTAATCTAATTCCCCCCTTTTTTAAGGGGGGTTAGGGGGGATCTATATACCTAATTATAAAGGTGATCTACTCCCTACTCCCTACTCCCTAATCCCTTCAATGCTTACATTGGAGCTGCTAGCAAGTAGCCATAAACGGATTCAATACCATTAACCTTAGACAAAACCTCAGCATCCAAACTTCTTAGACGCTTTAACTCAGTCTCGCGATTCACTTGATTAGATTCTTTTTGCTCTACCAAATTATCCAACTCATCCTTCCGGGATTTAATGTCATCATTTAATCGTTTAATTACCTGGCGTTCATAATCATCAAAACACTCGTTGACCGCATCATGAATTGGTTGCCATTGCTCCTCAGCCAACTGGGGCAAATATTTCACCAACTCTTTCTTAGTAGCTTGAATTAATTGTTTGCGAGCTTGATCGGCTTGGAAAGCACCAACCCCTAGACCCATCAGAGCCACACCTATTGGTCCTATAAATGGTGTTGTTGTAAAAATCAATAAAAAGGCAGTAATTCCCCACACGGCTAACCAATTGACCAGAATATTTTTCCAATCAAACCCAGCACCAGCTAGAAACACACCAGCAACATTACCTGAAGCCAAGGATAAAAATCCCATCGCCCAACTAGCCCAGGCTGGTGAAGTGTCTGCTGAATCCATAGTGGTATTCGCGTAAACCTTTTTCCCAATCAACTTTTCAGTCATGGCATCGGCTATCTTACCATAGATTGCACCATAATTAGCGGCACTCCTAGCTAGTTCTAAAAACGCTTCACTTATGTCTTGCTCAGCGGTGACTTCCCAAGCCGAAATCTTTTCGTTAATGTACCGTTCAAAGGCTCGCTTAAATGCTGCATTAAACTCATCCCGTTTCCCCTGTCGCAGGAAATCCAGAAAGCCTAAATCTGGCTGATAGCGGACAAAGTCTGATTCAAAGGTATTGCCTAAATTTAAAATATAGTCCCGAAAGGAATTAGCGACAGCTTTTGCTGTACGGTTACGGGTAATTCGGATTTCTTCCTGAAATTGATCACGAATTTCCGTCAGTTTCTCAAATTCCGGTGCGACTTCACTAATCTGCTGTTTCAACTGATTAACATCCTGATCCAGCAATGGAATCCGCCGTTCAATTGCTTCATGGACATGGTTATAGACTTGCTGGGCTAGGATTTTAGCTTGGCGCATTTCTGCGATCGCACGTTCTTTGGTTAAAAATGAATTAAGTGCTGCCATCAATTCAGGAAATCCCGTTCCTTCAAGAGAATCCTCAGAATTTTTAACCCGCCGACGCAACGCCATCAATGAAGAGATTTCAAAGACTCGTTTCTGATAAGTCTGTGCTTCTACCTGAAAATAATCCATCAGGTTAGCTTGGAAGACTTGACGGAGTTTTTCCTCAGCTGCTGCCAGTTCTTCGGAGTCTTCCGGGTCAATCAATCCCTTACGAATCTCATCCCAAGCGTTGATTAAAAAGAAAACTGTTAATCCCCGACCTTTAAGATAATTTTCGATATAACGACGTTCTTCTAGAGTACAGGGCTGAGTTGCTTTGAGGACAAACAGGATAGCGTGACAATTATTAATGTAACTGAGGGATAACTCATTGCGCGCTTCCGTATCATTCAGTCCTGGACTATCTACAATTTCAATCCCTTTTTCTAGCAACGGTAAGGGATATTGCACCACGGCATGACTAACATTGGGAAACGCTAGCTTCTCCTCTTGTTGTAGTCGCTTGGCTTGATCTGGGTCGATGGTATAGCGATGCTTAAAACTTTCTAAATCAATTTCTTGGGGTAGTGTCTCATCATTAAAGTACACTGTAACTTTCTTTTGAGCACCATAGCGTAAAACTGTCAGCAAAGCTGTACAAGGATTGACATCACTGGGCAGTAAGTTCTCACCAATTAAGGCATTGAGGAATGTACTTTTTCCCCGCTTCATATCCCCTAACACTAGTAGTCGGAATCGCCCCTGCTGTAAATTTTTACTGACTTTATAGATATCTTCAATATCTCTCTCTAAGCCTAATTTACCGGAATTATGCTCCCCTGCGGATTCCGATTGCTCAAGAGTTTTATTGATTTGATTTAAATTACTGGCGATTTCAGCACGAACTCTGGCAACGCGATCGAGATCATGGATAAAATTTGTGGTTTCCATTTTAGTACTCATATTTATTTTGCTTTTAGCTAATTAATGGTTTCAAAGGGAACAGGTAACAGGGAGTAGGGAGTAGGGAGTAGGGAGTAGGGAGTAGGGAGTAGGGAGTAGGGAGTAGGGAGTAGGGAACAAAACTTATCACAATTAATTAATTGTTCATTCCTATATATTTTACCAACTATTTATTAGAAAAATTAATTATAATACTATTCAATTAGTTAGTTTATGTTAAACTATTGTGGTCTTGGTAATTTATAAATAAATTTAACCTTATTGCCTTTTTGTTTTGTTATTCAGGCGTCATCTTTCCAGAAAATTTCGTACCCTAACCAGGCAATTCCTCCAACTATCATGACTAGGGCAAGCCAATAAGCGACTCTAATGGTGACAACAACGGCAATGACAACGGCTAAGAATTTCCCGAATCTAGCTAGCTTTCTGCCCCACTTTTTTAGTTTACCTTCAGGTTTTTCATGCTTCTGGGTTTGATGCACTTGTGGTTCCTGTTGATAAATTTCCGTTTCCATTTCCCGGAGTCGAAGGTCTCGCTCCCGTTGCTGGAGTTCTCGTTCTCGAAGCTCAAGGTCTTTAGCTTTTTCTTCTTTGGAATTCATCGGGTTTTCCTGAGTTGACTGAAAATTTCCTGGTTGACTGACAAATCTAGTCTGATGCTTCTGTCATGGATTGACAGTACCCACAGGGGTACTTTTATCATTAGTCATTAGCTACTATAGCAATTCTAAATTGATTCAATATAGCTCATAAGTATGATCAAGCCTATAGTTTTTACTATAGCGCTACGCGCAAGTCAGAAGTCAGAAGTCAGAAGTCAGAAGTCAGAAGTCAGAAGTCAGAAGTCAGAAGTCAGAAGTCAGAAGTCAGAAGTCAGAAGTCAGAAGTCAGAAGTCAGAAGTCAGAAGTCAGAAGTCAGATTAAGAATTAAGAATTAAGAATTAAGAATTAAGAATTAAGAATTAAGAATTAAGAATTAAGAATTAAGAATTAAGAATTAAGAATTAAGAATTAAGAATTAAGAATTAAGAATTAAGAATTAAGAATCTAGCGTTTCAAATACTTATGAAGTAAATTCAATGTTCTTACCCCTACTCCCTACTCCCTACTCCCTACTCCCTACTTCCTACTCCCTATTCCCTATTCCCTGTTCCCTGGGCGTAGCCCTATAAAAAATGACAATAATTAAACTAACGGAGTATCAGCCAGATAAGATCCCACGCTACCAGATTCCAGAATCGGTAATCGATGAATTGCAGCAAAAATACAGCAATCAGGTCACAGTAAATCTTGAATACTCCAAAAGCGGGGATTACTGGCAACTAACCTCTCAAGGATGGGTAGGTTATATTCCCCTAAGCAATGAACTGAGCATCCAACTCCAGCCGAAAGTCCCCCTAAACAATCTTTTCGGAATGCTGGACTATGCTTATAACCTTAGAAGCTTTCAGATTCTAGAGGGGTTGATTGATTGTAAATCTCTAGAAGAATTTTACGATTACCTGGTCAGTATCCTCATTAATGGCATACGCGATCGCATTCGCCAAGGACTCTACCGCACCTACATCCCTACAACTGGTCAACTAGCATACCTTCGGGGGCGTTTGGATGTACAGCAAACTATCCAGAAGCCATGGGATATCAAACTTAACTGCCATTACGACGAACATACTAGTGACATCGAAGATAATCAGATTATCGCCTGGACACTCCACTGTATCTCTCGCACGGGTTTATATAGCGCTAAGGTAAGTCCCATGTTGCGCCAAGCCTATCATGCCCTACAAAACCTTGTCACCCTACAACCTTATAGCGCTAGGGATTGTATCGGACGAAACTATAATCGGCTCAATCAGAATTACCAAAGGTTACATGTTCTTTGCCGCTTTTTTCTCGAACACAGCGGACCAAGTCATCAAACAGGTAGTCATACCATGTTGCCCTTTCTAGTTAACATGGCAAAACTCTATGAACGCTTTGTGGCTGAATGGTTAAAATCGCACTTACCTACTGGCTTTGGCATTAAGATACTCGAAAGAGTAGACATCGACAAGACATTATATTTTTACATTGATTTAGTACTGTACGAGATAGCGACTGAGAAAACATGCTGCATTCTCGATACTAAGTATAAAATCCCTATTAGTCCATCTCGTGATGACTTTAACCAAGTAGTAATCTATGCCATCACACAAGATTGCCAAGAGGCAGTTTTAGTATATCCAGCTCCTTTAACTCAACCCCTTGATGTTAAAATTCGTGATATTCGAGTCCGCAGCTTGACGTTTTCTCTGGATGGGAATTTGGAAGAAGCTGGTGAACTATTCCTAAAGAAATTAACAGGATTTACTTAGAACTGGGAAGCACACCCTACAGGTAGAGTGACTAATGATTCAACAGACTTGATATCATTCATCATTGGCCAATTCCTCAACGCCCTGATGAATTACGATTGGTGTTCCCACAGAGGCCCAATCAAATAACCACTCAGCATGATCCACAGCTACATTCACACAGCCATGACTTACTGGCGTACCAAACTTACGATGCCAGTATGCCCCATGGATAGCATAGCCTCGGTGGTAATACATCGCATAAGGTACATTGGCCAGATCGTAATCTGCACCACGCATTCTGTCCTTGCGACGCTTGGATTGAATCGTGAATGTACCAGGATGGGTAGGTGTTGAATCTTTACCAGTGGAGACAATTATTGCATAAACCGGTTGTCTACCTTCCCAAGCAATCAGCCTTTGATTGGTTAGGTCTATCTCAATCCAGCGTTCCTCTGAATCTTGTAGTTCCATCACTCTGGTAGCGATTTGCTCACTCACAGGATTGGTCAACGCTGGTGTTGTCCAGACAGCCAAGGCGATTAGCATCAGTGGTAAACTGGCAAACCAGGTTCTTAAGGGATTTAGCCAGTGGAAAAACATATAACCTTAGCAGTCAATCAAAGTCAATCAAACAAATCACCAACATCATAGCCTCAACTCAGAGAATCAGGGGCTAATCGTTGCTTGAGCTGTTTTGCTCGTTTTGCGATCGCATTCCAATTCCCCCCATCAATCAGGGATTTAGGAAACAAATTCCCAGAAAGACCCACAGCGATCGCTCCGATATTAATCAATTCCTGAGCATTGTCTATCGTAACACCACCAGTAGGGATTAACGGGATGTGACCGAGTGGCCCAAGTAAGGCTTTGATGTAACTAGCACCACCGACCGCCTGAATCGGAAACACCTTAACACAGCTAGCACCAGCATCCCAAGCTGTCACAATTTCTGTGGGGGAAAGTGCTCCGGGAACCACTGGCACGTTAGCAGCTACCGCTGCTTTAATAACTGCTGTATCTACATGGGGACTAAAGATAAACTGCGCTCCAACATCAATTGCCTGATGTAACTGAGATTGGTTTAAGATGGTGCCAGTACCGATGATACAGTTGGGTAATTCTCTATGGAGCTGACTAATCAGCTCAGGAGCATCAGCGCTATTCCAGGTAATTTCAATTAACCGTATACCCCCAGTGGCTACTGTCTTAGCCATCTGATCTCCTAAGGATTTCGAGGATGCTCGAATCACAGCAATTACTCGCTGCTGTTGTAATAGGTTTAACCAGTTATCAGTCCTCAATTCTAGTTACCATTAGTTAACCTCAACACCCTTGTGCGTTCCCGTAGCGTGACCTACGGTCAAATCGCATCTGCATAACTAGCAACTTGGGTTAATAAAATTTATATGACTATATATAGAAAATGAAAATACAAGATTGAGACATTATTTAGCAAGACTACATCGACGCACTCTGTGCTACTCTAAATCTGAAGAAGCGATGCAGCGCGGTCTTGGGGGTCTCTCCCCACTCGCGCTTTGCATCAATAAAATCTTGGATTTATCAATTAGGCTTCTTGTTTATTATTTAAATTATCATAAAATTCTCCTTTATGGTTAAATCATTTCGATATTCAGCAACGCCCAATTTTGAGACAGTGTTTTTAAGTTCACTGAGCAATTGCGCTAGTCAGGTAAGTTACGATGGTTTTATACTGGATGCGCGGAAAGTTAATCTATGAGCCTAGTTTTAGAACGTGAGACACCGCCTTTGCGAGAAGATGAAACCGGAGCGATTCGAGTTGGAAATTCAAGGGTTTTGCTAGAGACTGTTATTCGAGCGTTTCAAGATGGTGCATCTCCTGAGTCTATTGTGCATCGATACTCGACTCTATCTTTGTCCGATGTTTACAATACAATTGGCTACTACCTTCGACACCAAGATGCGGTAGAAACATACTTAAATCAGAGAGAGCAGTTAGCTGAATCAGTGCAGCAACGTTTGTCTAGTATCCAACCTGATCTCAGCTTAATTCGTACCCGTTTGCTATCTCAGCAGAATCAGTAGAAACGGTTATGCTGAGTTTGCTGAGCGATGAGAATTTCAACGGTGACATTGTTCGAGGGCTGTTTTCGCGTCAACCCAATCTTGACCTACTACGAGTTCAAGATGTTGGGTTGCGAGAAGTAGATGATCCAGCGATTCTAGCTTGGGCAGCAATTAATGGACGTATCCTTCTAACTCATGATCGTGCAACGATGCCAGATTTTGCCTACAACCGCCTAGTTTCAGGAGAGTCAATGGCGGGCATCTTTGTCGTCAATGATCGAATGCCAATTCGACAGGCAATTGATGAATTACTACTACTGATCGATTGTAGTGAGCAAGCAGAATGGAAGGGAATTGTGCTGTATTTGCCTTTGTGACCAATAATTAGTCACTGTACAATTTGCTAACTACTCGGTAATTTATGCTTAAAAGCCCGTGACGAGGATTGAACTCGTGACCTCACCCTTACCAAGGGTGTGCTCTACCACTGAGCCACACGGGCTAGATTTAAATTATTAGATTTACATTATTGGTTTGATTTAGACTATTGTACTTTGGCCAAATTTACTCTGCCAAGGTATCAATTAATCAGCTTTTGATTTCCCGACGCTAAACCAGTCATGGTAATTAGTTAACGGTTAACATCAGCCAATTTTATGCTGACTTATCAAAAGTATATTTAGGTTATATCCCAAACCATTGTGGTGGGCCGGGCTGGATTTGAACCAGCGTAGGCATAGCCAACGGATTTACAGTCCGCCCCCATTAACCACTCGGGCACCGACCCTTTTAGCTCACATTTATAAATGTTAGCACAGCTTTTAGGAATTGTCAATTTTTTAAGGAAATCGACGGAGATTAGCCAATGCTGTAAGCGTTGTGCAATGCCCACCAGATCAGAACGCTGATACTGCCCAAAACCAGAATTGCTGAAATAACAACGGCTGTGGGGCTATCAGCTCCTTTAAACTTCATGATGCCACGATTGAGGTCTGACATAGTTTGTCGCTCCTGTTTGAGTTATCAGGGATCTAACCAACAAGTCGATTATAGCCAGGGCTAGATCAGGGGGAAATTTACCGATTAACCTTGGTATACTCAGCTTTGAGCGGTTATACTCGGCTTTTAAAGTGATCTCACTACTGAACACCTAGACAAAACTATAGGAAAAATTTATAAATTATATAGGATTTTCTTGTGAAAGTATTGCTATTAACCTTGGCAGTGCTAGTCAGTTCCTTGGTAGCGCTAGAGGTCGGTTTACGATGGCTGCTCGGCTTCGGTAATCCCCTGATTTATCTGGCAGATGAGGAAATTGGCTATTTGCTAGCCCCTAACCAAAGCACCAGACGGTTTGGCAACCGCATTGTCATTAATGAATATTCCATGCGCAGTGCCACCACCACTCCTCAGCCACCTCTATCCATGCTGCGGGTGTTCCTACTGGGGGATTCTGTTGCGAATGGGGCTTGGTGGACAGACCAAGACCAAACCATATCAGCACTGCTCCAATCTCAATTAGAACTATGGCTGACCAAAGACGTTTTACCAAGTCTAACCAACGAGAAACCATTTGAAACAGTCGAAGTCCTTAATGCTTCTGCTAATTCTTGGGGACCACGAAATGAGTTAGCCTATCTACGACGCTTTGGCACCTTCAACGCCCATGTAGTGGTATTACTTATTAATACCGATGACTTGTTTGCTACAGCACCGACTTCTGTACAAGTGGGACGCGATCGCAATTATCCCAGCCAAAAACCCCTCCTAGCCATAGCCGAGATCTGGAGTCGCTATCTCCTGAGAGCGCCAGCTATTCCTGAAATGGAAGCAGTCAGAGCGGAACCAGGAGACCGGGTTGGCTTTAATCTCAAGGCCATTGGGGAAATTAAGACCCTAACTGATGCTGCTGGAGCCAAGTTAGTGCTAGGGATGACCCCCCTACTGCGGGAAATTGGAACCAAAGGACCTCGTGACTATGAGTTAAAAGCCCGTAAACGCTTGAGTGGCTTTACTCAAGAGCACAACATTACTTATCTAGATTTTTTACCAGTGTTCAATAACACCGAAACACCAGAAATACTTTACCGTGACCACATTCACCTTAGCCCCCAAGGAAATCAGAAAGTCAGTGAAGTTATATCAAATCAGGTAGCTTCATCAGTGATAAGACAAGTCAGGTAAATGTTCAAACGCACAGGGGAAAAGGTTGATCGCAAATCCGGATTAAAGACCCCCTGTTGAAGTCAGTCTGTCCAGGCAAACTTTGTACTCTTCGAGAAGGCTTCACCTACCTATAGCCGCGACTTCTAGTTGTCAGGGTTAGAAGGGATTTATCAAAGCGGATTTGGCTGATTTATTCCTTACCCCCTTGGGCTTCCCGTAATTTTGGTCAGTTACAAGTGCAACTGACCCCTACATCATCACAAATCAACAATAAGTCATTAACAGGGAACTGTCATGACGGAAGTATGGAGTTTATGATTCCCATTGTCTACGTTGTGCCAAACTTGACCATCAAGAGCCATCTGCTCAATCAAACTTGCCAAGCGCAGTGCTTTTAGGGCTTGTTCACCCCCGACAGAAGGTTGATTACCACCCCGTACACAATTGACAAAGTGTTCTAACTCAGCATGGAGTGGTTCAATATTACTGGTATAAACCTTCTCAATCAAACCATCCTGTCGGTAAAGCACTTGACCATAGTCGGTCATATAATTGGCAGTGGTTTGCCGATGAATTAGAATCTCATTATTGAGGAAATCAGCTTCCGTCAGAGAATTTTTGCAATGGGCAGCGATGCGACGGATTTTTCGGTGTGTCACTTTACTTGCCGTGACGGTACCAACAATACCATTGGCAAACCCCAAGGTAGCAGTGACGTAATCTAAATACCCGGAATCAGAAGCACGGCTGCCACTAGCGGTTAACCTTGTCACCGGTGAGGCTACCAATTCTAGTAATAGATCTATATCATGAATCATGAGATCCAAAACCACCGAGACATCATTGGCTCGGTCAGAGTAAGGACTCATGCGATGAGCTTCCACAGCCAGCAATTGTTCTGTCTTCAGAACTTTGCTCAGTTCCTGGAAAGCTGGGTTAAAACGTTCAATATGTCCAACTTGAAGAATACATTGGGACTCTGCTGCAGCATTCACTAAGGATTCTGCCTCAGCAATACTAGCGGCAATCGGTTTTTCAATTAAAATATGGACTCCAGCTTGTAGACAAGTCATCCCGACGTCATGATGTAGACGGGTCGGTACTGCAATGCAAACCGCCTCTACATAGGGAAGAAGATCGTGATAATCTTCAAAAAAGCGAACACGGTACTTACTGGCAATATTTAAACCACGCTCGACGTTAATGTCTGCCACACCCACAATTTCAACGTCTTTGAGAAGACTCAAAACTCGGGCATGATGTTGTCCCATATTGCCAACGCCAATCACACCGATTTTGATTGGCTGCGGTAAGTTGCGCTGGACTTGATGATCTCGATGTCTTTGATAAGTACGATTCTGCACTCTTTTTTGCTCCTCCACCACTGGTAATAAGTCGATTTACTTAATCTAAGTCGCCTTAAACCATCCAGATAGTACCACAGCAACTATAAATGTGAAGAATTTCAAAGCTTTGTCCATCCTATTCAGCCTAAAAGAACCTTTAAAACATGTGTTCTATACTTATTGTGGTTTGACGAAATATGGAACACTAACCCTATGTGTCAGTTTGTGGGTTGTCTGTTGACAGAGCAATGAAATTATTAATTGGTAGTTGTAGTAACAGTGCAAAACGTTTGATTAGGCATTATCCTGATGAGACTTGTGATATCTGGTTGGATCATGTCTAAGAAAGTAATTGTGTTGTTATCTGGAGGTTTAGACTCTGCTACAGTTTTGTATCAATCAGTAGGAGACGGTTATGAGTGTTATGCCCTTTCCTTTGATTATCAGCAGCGACATCGACGAGAACTCAAATCAGCCTACGCAATTGCTAGTGCAGCAGGTGTTAAGGAACATCAGGTAGTCAGGTTTGACTTACGGCAGTGGGGAGGTTCAGCGTTAACCGATGATAACCTTGACCTACCCAAGGAGCGTAGTCTAGAGCAGATGTCTCAAGAAATCCCCATTACCTACGTTCCAGCCCGTAACACGATTTTTCTGAGCTTTGGCTTATCCTATGCAGAAGCAATTGGTGCTGAGGGAGTCTATGTGGGTGTCAATGCCTTAGATTATTCTGGCTATCCAGATTGCCGTCCGGATTATATCCAAGCAATGCAGACAGCTTTTGATTTGGGTACGAAACAAGGTAGGGAGGGCAATGGAATTAAAATTGTCACTCCTCTGATTGACCTGAAAAAAACTGAAATTATCCAATTAGGTAATCAGCTGGGTGTGCCTTGGGAAAAAACCTGGTCATGCTACACAGGGAACGATCTAGCTTGTGGTGTTTGTGATGCTTGTCGGTTGCGATTGGCTGCCTTTGCTGAGTTGGGATTGGACGATCCACTTACTTATCAGGAAGGCTGAGTGCCTCCGTGTGAAGGGTGCTGAGTAAGCTGAGTAATCAGTGTGTTGGTAGAACAACAGGGATTTTAATTGCTGTTGGATACTAAGAGAATTGATTTAGCTGATAGTTACGGCTGGCGTAGATACGGTAAACCCCTGTATCTGCCAGCAATACTTCTTGATCAATCACTAACTGGTAGCCTTTCCGTTGGAGTAAGTTTGTGATCTGCTTTAGTTTTATCCCTGCTGTAATCTGATCAACCTCCATGACAATTTGCTGAATTTTTTCCCAATCCTTCTCCTTGATGCCAGCCAGGATATCTAACTGAGGTTGATCAGCATTAACTTTGAGTAAATCAATTTTTTCAATGTTATGTTGATGAATCATACTAGATATACTCTTTGAGTGGTTGGAAAGTCCAAAATTGAACACTTTGGCATTTGAGCCATACAGTGATGCATTGATCTGCAACAATTCAAAAACGTCTGGTAAGGTTTCAAAGGAGAATAGTCTGGCATTTTTACAGATTTGCTGAGCAAACAGAGTGAACATACCGATGTTTGCCCCTATATCAAAAATACAATCCCCATCATGGATAGTGATGCCATGTTTAATGTAGGTCTGTTTTTCAAATATATCTTGATATAATTCATCAGTTTTTTGCTCATTTTCATGAACGATTACTAAATGATTAGATAATTGGTAATCGTTATGATTAACTAGCAATGCTTCGGCTTTAAGAATATCAAAATTGGTAGCTAATCCTAGGTTAGAGTGATTTGGTGATAATGGCTGATTGGCAGGAGACTTGATCCAGTCTTCAAAACTAGAGCAGATGACAGGACTCCCATTTTTTTGAGTAGATAGTAGACTAGACTTATCAAATATTTTTTCAACATGTTGATTAGATTTTGATAAGTTTATTTTGGATGGAATATTTATATCTTCCATCCATAAGTTAAGAGATTGATTTAAGGGTTCTGCTGTCAGGGTAGCTGTTAGTTTAATAGTTATTTCAGATAGTTGATTTGCGTTGAATACCATAGGTATTTTCGTTAACTATATTGATTTAAATGCACATTAGTAAGTAAGATCACTAATTATAAGTAGTTATCTCGGCATAGATATTACTGACTTACTTATAGTGTAGTAAAGCACCCTGATTTAAATTTAGTTAATTAAAGCAATTTTAAGCAATCTTAATTTAAAATTCATGAAAATTATAAAAATCAAGAAGACTCTGGCGATATTATTTACCCTGATTTTTAGGTTAATCCTCTTCCGAATCTAATCATTTCGACATGGATTTATATGGCAGTGAACTTAAGAGTAAATAAACCTGCATCTATACAATATTGACTTATACATATTAGTAATTGGTTGCCAAAATGGCAAAATTTTCAGTGATGAGGAAGGAGAGACCGTGGGCCACGCTACGGGATTGACCGTAGGTCAAGCTAAGGGAACGGATATTCTGGAGGAGCGAGAAAATCCCGATGACCAGCAATATGTTTCAGTAAGGATGAATAAAACGATGACGACTGATCATACTATGAAACTATTTATAGTTACTGGTTTAACCTTGATTAGTTTTACAATATAGCACTACGCATTAAGCTTAGGACATTCCTAAACTCTGAAACTTAGTCATAGCTTACTTCTGACTTCTGACTTCTAACTTCTGACTTGCGCGTAGCGCTATATGCGATCGCGTCCAATCAAAGCATGTCTTGTGAATCCAATGGTGTCCTTTAGCTCAACCTCCTCTGATCGAAATTAAAGTCAATCATTATGATTCCAAATACTAGCAGTGATTTTTGGGATACTTTGGGGGGTCAAACCGAGGTATATTTCATAACCGATAGGTTTAAATCAATTTAATAGGTTGACGGTTGACGCTTGACGCTTGAGTGTCAGGGATAAACGGTAAAAAAAAATTAAACTAGTGACCTCAAACAATCCAAAACGGAACTAGATAAGGAACTAGATAAGGAACTAGATATAGTTAAGCATCTTCAATATCTCAATATCTCAATTGATTTAAAACTACCGTTTAGGATACTTGTTTTATTTGCCAATCAAGTATATAATAGTGAATGGAAATCACGTCAATTTTAATCCTAACTGTTAAAACTCTTCTTAATAACCAGGGTCACTGGTCTTTTGTTGCCACTAAGCTTAACTAGTTGGTAATGATTCAGCAGTCAGCTCTCCCTTCTGAGCTTCTCAAGATAGGTGTCCACAATAGCTCATGTCTTCCTGCTCAGATAGGTACTACGGAATTATTCTGATCAGCAGATTCGGCATGTCACCC
Organism: Moorena sp. SIO4A1; assembly: GCF_010672065.1. Lineage (NCBI taxonomy): Bacteria > Bacillati > Cyanobacteriota > Cyanophyceae > Coleofasciculales > Coleofasciculaceae > Moorena > Moorena sp. SIO4A1. The sequence goes on from NZ_JAAHHX010000005.1 coordinate 118,272, forward strand.
ACAGAATAAGTTGTCGGTCAAAAGCAATGCAACGCAGCCAAAGGGAAGCCAGCCCAGTCTTGGGGTACCTCCCATAGCGCGACTGCATCAAGACCATGTCACCACAATCTCAGCAAAAATGTCACAAAGAGTACTCATCAAGGGTACCGTCAAACTTGACACTCCCCGCTCTAAAGAGACGGGGATTCCTAGATCTACGACCGGCCTTAAACCTCCGTATCCAAGTCTCTAACTCTGTCAGAAGCTTGGCAGTATCTGAACCGAAATCCCGTCAAAACCAAGACTTTAGTTCAGTTTACGCGCATACCCAGCGGGCTAGTCTCGCATGGGGCGTTTAGTTACTTTTTGAGAAGTGCCTTATGAAGTCCGTTGCTTCCCTGTTTCACTTGGTTCCGGCGTGCCGGAGACGAAACCTTAGAAGAGTGGAGCCTTAATAAAAAAGTTTTCACCCTTTTATGCATGGCCTGTAACCCTTAAAGGCTCCACTCTTCTTACGGTAACTTCTAACCCCGCCGTACCGTTTTTTTTCTCAAGTTGTGTCTTGCTGGGTTCACACGCCAACTGTTAATTGACGATTGGGTTTTTAGCGATGCAGCGCGGTCTTGGGGGTTTCCCCCACTCGCTATTGCATCAAGAAAGGAGGATTTTCCCTACCCTCCGGGCATTACTACTTTAACGCCCTTGCAGTGGCGGGTCTCTCTCCCGGTTGCGCCTCGGTTTTTCAGCCTGTACCCATATCTCACTAATACTCTAGCGCGCAAATATTGTCAACTACGCGACTAAAGTCGGTGCGAGCCTACATCCGGTGGTTTAAAAACACGGGGTTTTGGCTTGTGGGAATTCCCATAAAATAAAACTTGCCAGCATACTAGATATATCAGTAAGCCCACCCACAACAGTCTTTTTCCCCGAGCTAGACTGTTTTACCTCTCAAGGTGTAAGCTGAGCGGGAACTGGCAAGGGGTTCAGTCATTCATGTATAAAAGGTACAATAATCCCGCCGATGGCGGAGTATAACGACGAGTAAAGTAGAAAAAGACACAATAAATGCAGATTTTCTTTCTGATCTGGTTGGGACAACTAGTATCCCTTCTGGGGTCTAATCTTACCGAATTTGCTCTGGGTGTTTGGGCTTACCAGACCACTGGTTCAATCACCCAATTTGCCCTAATTTCTTTATTTATTCACCTACCAAATATTATAATCTCACCCATAGCTGGTACATTCGTAGACCGGTGGAATAGACGCTGGGCGATGATTCTCAGCGACTCCGTGGCAGGGGCTAGCACACTGGTGGTTATGGCTCTGGTGTTCTCGGGCAGGTTAGAGATCTGGCACATTTACCTAGTCGTAGCAATCAGTTCAACGTTTAAGGCTTTCCAGTTGCCAGCCTATACAGCAGCTACGACTCAGCTGATGCCTCAAGAACATCTTAGCCGTGCTAATGGCATGATGCAAGCCTCTAGGGCAACTGCCAAGATTCTTGGACCGACCTTGGCGGGTGTGCTGCTGGAGACCATCCACTTGCAGGGAATTCTATTAATAGACTTCATCACATTCATCTTTGCCCTAGCAACATTGCTAAGTATTCAGATTCCCCATCTCCAGTCTACCCATCACACTAATCAAAAGCAAGCCCACTTCTCTCAACTGCGCCAAGATCTAGTATTAGGCTGGCGTTACATTGCCAAACGCCAAGGACTACGAGGGTTGCTGATGTTCTTTGCCGTGGTCTACTTCAGTATGGGTATTCTTCAGGTGTTGTTCTGGCCACTGGTGTTAAGTTTTGCCTCCAGTGCTGAACTTGGGGTGATTTTATCTATTGGCGGTTGTGGGATGCTGATTGGTAGCTTGGTCATGACTACCTGGGGAGGACCCAAGCCCAGGATATACGGTATTTTTAGCTTTGTAATCCTGCAAGGCTTGTTCTTACTTTTAGGTGGGTGCCGCGCTTCTGTGAGCTTGGCTGCTCTTGGGGCTTTTGGTGTCTTATTTGCTCAACCCATTATCGTTAGCTGTAATCAGACTATCTGGCAGAACAAAGTCCCAGCTAATCTGCAAGGACGGGTCTTCGCCTTACAACTGGCCATCGAAAACTCCTTATTGATCCTTGCCCACATGCTAACCGGACCGTTAGTCGATCATGTTTTAGAACCGATGATGGCTACCGATGGATTGTTAGCAGGTAGTATTGGCCATATCATTGGAGTTGGTCCAGGGCGTGGCATGGGCTTGCTGTTACTGTTGATGGGAATTCTGAACATCCTGGCAAGCTTTATCGCTTATCGATATCCACCCATACGGCGAGTGGAAAAGGAACTGCCGGATGCGATTCACCCTAACCTAGGTTTAACTACCTCTAGTAGTGTTTGATAGCAAATCCGCTTCAAAAACCCTCTTTATGATTCCAACATTCTTTCTCCTGTTCTCAGTCACGCTTAGTCACGCTTAGTCACGCTCCTCATGCTTTTTGCTTAAAAAGGGGGTAATTAACCCGGATTTGGTATGAAACGTTATTAGATTTGCCTGATCTGTTCTGCTGAGGATTTATGCAAAAATTGATCCATCCTCAATACTTTGGCTCTACAGATTAAACACGCTCTGAGTGTAATAGATTCTACTAACCTATGAAAATTGCTATTATCACCTCTGGATTCTTGCCTGTCATTGATGGCGTAACAGTTAGTGGATTATCTAGGCTACAACGACTGAGTCAGTGGGGACACCAGGTGTTGTTATTTTGTCCTGACTACAGTGCGTTAGAAGATGTCTATCCCAATTGGCGAGATTATACTGGTCAAATCCTGCCTGGAGTGAGAATCATCAATTTACCGAGTACCTCATTCATGGACTTAGAGTTTGAGCGTCAGGTGCGTAGAAGTTCCTATTCAATCCTCCTCCAGGAGTTAAAAAAATTCCAGCCCGATATTATTCATGTTGATGAACCAGAAAGACTGTTTTTTGGCTTTTTTAGAGTGCCTGGGGTGGCTTTTGCTAAAAAGGCTGGTATTCCCTGTGTGAGTTTTTTTAGGACTAATTTTCTCGACTATGCCGAAGATTACTTTTCTCTACCGTCTGTGGTCGTCGCTGGAATTAAATTTATTTTTAAAACCATATTGCTTTCAGTGTATAATTCTTATGATGTCACCCTAGTGTCTAGTCGGATTACCCATAAAAAGATTATCGATCTAGGCATTAAAAACACCACTTATGCCAATTTACTTGGCTTTGATGCTAGTAAATTCTCTGCGGATTTACAGGAGGAACAGTTTTTTGAGAAGAACTATGACCTTAGAGGGGTTGACAGTAAAGTTAAGTTAGTTTTTCTAGGTAGGTTAACTCCAGATAAGGGGTGGGAATTTACCCTAAATGCCTTTTTACGAGTTGTACAAGAGGTCAACAGTGACCAAATCGCACTGATCATTGTTGGTGATGGTCCGATGCGGGATGAGATTGCTACCAGGTTAAGCAAGTTAACACCAAATAGTTACTTCCTCGGTAGAGTCCCACCGGAAAATGTTCCAGCTTTGTTGGTCAATAGTGATATTCATATCACAGCATCTGAGAAGGAGACTAGAGGGCTAACTATATTAGAAGCCTTCGCTGCTGGAATTCCTGTGCTCGCTCCTGAAGCAGGTGGGGTAGTGGAGAATATCCGAGACGGATGGAATGGCTTTTTGTTCACTCCTCAGAATCAGGAAGATTTCTGCGATAAGCTCAAAGTACTAATTGAGAACCCAGCGTTGCGACAGGAAATGGGTCGCAACGGTATGGAGTGTGTTTCCCAGTATGGTTGGGATCAGAGGGTTGAGAATTTAGTTGCTATTTGGGAAAAGCAGATTGCTAAGAAAACCCACTGATATCAAGTCCAGTTAATTACTCAAGAGAATAGCCTATCGCTTTTTGGGAATGGGTAATGGGTAATGGGTAATGGGTAATGGGTAATGGGTAATTGCCTATTACCAGCTAACGGATAGGATGAGTACTCCAATAGACTTGATATGATTGAGTGGGGTTCTGTGTGTTTAAGGTTTAAAAGTAGTCGGTTTCTGGCTGCGGCATTGGTACCATCTCAAAGTTGGATGGATCACGAAGATAACGAATGGCATCTTCTTCTAAGCGGTAGGTTATATAGGATTCAAGGGTATTTGTGTGTTTGAGGGCAGAAAGATAGCCATCGATATATAGCCGCAATTCATCGAAGCTATAACCTCGATTCCACAAATCGACTAGGGAGTCAGTAAGTTTTTGATAGCAGCGTATAGCTTGAGGATCTTGCAGCATAGTCTTAATAAATTTTGAGTATCAACAGTAGTGGTATTGGCTCACTCAGTAGAAACTCGGATACGCCAACTTAATTTCAGTTTAGCAAAAGTAGCAAGTCCTCGATACGTTTCTCAATTATTTGTTATGTTAGCTAGACTAAATTGCATCTTATATGCTATAATTAAAAATGGTCAGTTAAAATTAATGGTAAATTGAAATTTTACTATTGTCCTTATTGTCCCTCTGACCTGGTCGCGATCGTGCCACTAGGAAGTCGTATTTTAAGAACCCAAGCCAATATCGGTATCATCAGTAGCAGTTGTTACAGAATGTTGACGTGACCTTTGCTAGGATTAGATCCCAACGGCTAAGGCTAAGAGGACTTTAAAGTGCCGTGGGCTCAGTTAGAATTCAGATTATTGAAGGAAACCCTCATTTGCGATCGCTTCTAGGGTCGCACCTGAAGAAATCCGGCTATGGGGTGTATCAATCACAAAATCTTGATCAAGCCAAGGAAGACTTTCACCATCGCCAACCCACTCTGGTTATCCTAGACTCTGATTTACCAGACAGCGATGGGGTTGAATTTTGCTGCTGGCTTCAGCAACAGCGAAAATCTCTAATTTTAATGTTGTCTGCTCGTAATAGTGAAAGAGATATCGTCACTGGTCTTAAAGCTGGGGCAGATGATTACCTGACCAAGCCCTTTGGTATACAGGAATTTATGGCACGGGTAGAAGCCCTAATTCGTCGCCTCCGCATTACGGTGGCTCCCCTGTCTCTAGACTACGGTGATCTCAAAATTGATTTAGTCCAGCGTCGTGTCCGCTTTAAAGAAGAGTTTATTGACCTGACTCCCCAAGAATTTAGTTTGCTCTACGTACTTGCCCAAGCAGAGGGAATGGCTTTGAGTCGCTCTGAATTATTGCGCCGCGCTTGGCCCAATGCGATTGACAATCCGCGCACCATCGATACCCATGTCCTTGCCCTGCGCAAAAAAATAGAAACCGATCCTCGACAACCCAGCATTATTCAAACGGTTCGCAATGTTGGCTATCGGTTTAATCAAGGGATAAGTGAGAATAATCCAACACCTGGGACAGAATTGGCAATTTAAAAAATTTATTAGAGGTTCTGCGTCAATTAATCATCAACCCTTAAATCCTGATCAACCAGCGTCGCCGATACATCCCATAGAGAATCACCCACCACAACAGTACATTCACTATCGCAAAGATCAAAGAACCATTCATGGCTCCAGCCCACGACCGAAACAGATTTTCATAAATCCAACTATAGGTACTCACAGCATTATCACCTGTCCCTACCTTAGTTCGATATAGGATACGAACTACTAAACCAGATGCGACAAACAGAAAAATTGCGTTTAACCCCATCACTTCTAAGAGCCATCCCCATCGGCGAAATCCCCGCACTTCAATTAACTCATAACAAGCAGCCAGTAACAGCATCGACCAAGCAGCAGAAAAGACTACATAGGAACTTGTCCATAGCTGCTTGTTAATTGGGAACCAGAAATCCCAAACCCAGCCTAAACCAAGACAACCTACACCAAATAGTACTAATCCCAAACTAGTACGGGACTGTATCGGTTGATGGCGTAGCCAGTCCCCAACGAAATAGCCAGCCAAAACAGTTACTACCGCCGGTAAGGTGCTAAACAGTCCTTCTGGATCAAATTGAGCTTGTTTATATAAATGGTTTGTTCCCAATACCATACGGTCGATATAGGCAGCAAAATTCCCTTCCGGTGTGAGATTACCAGCACCATAATCAGGAACTGGTACTAAAGACATCGCTGCCCAGTACCCTAGCAAAACTATTCCGGTCAGTACCCACAAACCCCGTCGTCTTAGATTTAGCACTGCTACAGCACTAAGGAGATAGGCCAGACTAATGCGCTGTAAGACACCCATAATCCGAATAGTATCCCAGTCGTAAGTCGGAAAACCATTGAGCAGTAAGCCTAGGGCAAATAGAATGGCACATCGCCTGCCAATACGCCAATACCCTTGGGATAGAGATTGGTTGTTATTGGTGTACTTGACTAAGGAAAAAGCCATTGCTACACCAGCAATAAATAAAAAGGCAGGAAATACTAAGTCTGTGGGTGTAAAACCATGCCACTTAGCGTGAAGTAAGGGGGGATAGACATAAGACCAACTTCCTGGATTGTTGACTAGAATCATGCTAGCCATGGCAATACCTCGAAAGACATCAAGAGAGGTTAGACGCATGATAGGCAAGAGGCAATAGACAAGAGGCAAGAGGCAAGAGGCAAGAGGCAATAGGCAAGAGGCAATAGGCAAAATAACCGTCAACTGTCAACAAATAATTAAGCCCACTCTTGAGATGCTTTAGCTTCTGCTTGTACTAATCTCTCTCGCAACTGTTGCCAATTAATCTGCTCAGCTGGACTGTCTTGGAGTAACTGAGTATCTTGCAAATACAATACTCGATTACAAAATAACTCAGCCATATCTAGCTGATGATTGACCATCAAAATTGTGATCTGCTCCTTTTGGGCTAAATCGGTAAATACCCTGATCACTTGAGAGGCTATACCAGCATCTAAGGCTGAGGTAGGCTCATCGAGTAACACTATTCTTGGTTTGACAACTAGTGCTCGTGCGATCGCAACCAATTGCCGTTGTCCCAAAGACAGTTGTAACTCTGTACGCTCTAACCACTCCGCTGGAATACGCAGTCTCTCTCGAATCTCTTGTGTCCGTTGTGCGTTCGCGTAGCGTGGCCTACGGCCAATCGCTTTTTTTGGCAGCTGTTGTAATACCAACGGATAAGCTAGAGCCTCCTGAACGGTCATCCCTAACAGTTTTGGTTCTTGAGGGACCAGCATTACCTGTCGGCGCAATTCTAGGACAGGGATATTCCGGATGTTCTGATTATCTAGGTAAATATTCCCCTGGGTAGACTCACTGAGTCTGTTCAACAGGCGCAACAAAGAGGTTTTACCAGCACCGGATGGTCCAATCACGCTGATGCGATCGCATGGGCTGACCTCGAAAGAAATATCAGTTAATATAGGTATCCCAGCCGCTTTAGACCTGGTTGAAAGGGTCAGGCTTACCTGTTTGAGCTGCAACAGGGGATTAGTCAATCGCTTCGCTCCAATTCAAAATTATCAATGTCTTGATGCAGTCGTTCATGGGAAGGAGCTGCATCAAGGCATTCTGATTAATAAATTAAACCTTGATTGATAGCTGTGGTTATCGTCCAGCCATCTACCAGTAATAGCAAGATGGTGAATCCAAACAAAATTAGATACATCCAAGGCTGGGCTAGGGGACGAATATCGGTAGTATCTATCCCGGTATAGTTTTCTACTAACTTAACTAAGCGATTAAATCCCACTACTCGCATTGGGAGCAAGTAAGCTTGGTCAGAGGACTGGCTAACGAAATAATAAACAAGCCCCCCTTGACCTGTGGTGCGCATTTTTAAGTCTTTCACCTCTTTCCAGTGTAATTGCCAACCTTTGCGAAAGAATCGGGGCACCCAATTGGGATAAGCCACCTGAATTTTTTCGTCATCTACAATCACCTGTTCGCTTAAGACACCATAGAGGGCTAAAAATCCCAAGCTAATTCCTACCCACAGGACTATTGGCGATACTGGAGTCGATGATACTTTAGCTAAAAACGGTAATGGTATCAACAGTGCCCAATAAAATGTTATTAGGGTAATCCGAATTATCGGAGAGATGCGAAATACATAAGGGATATCCTGTTTACTTTCAGGTTTAGTTTCAGATGCTTTTTGTTGATTTTGTGACATAATTCAAAATGGTTTAATAAGGGAATAAGGAATAGGGAGTCGGGAGTAGGGAGTAGGTAAAAATTACTGTTTACCTCATGTGCGACCCGTGGCGAATTTAATTCTTAATGGCTCAAGCGTACCTCATAGCTATGATAAATGTTATATCAACTTAAAATTCTATAGTCGATTGACCGCATCAAAACTAATAGCAGAGAAAAAATCACCCCACGGGCGAGGTGGGGTGTGGCTCTAATTAATTGGGCAACTGCTGACTAAACTCATCTAAAGAATTCACGGTTAATGCTATAGCGATTAACTCGTCTAATTGTTCGAGAGTTAAAGCTGGCATTTTCCGGGATATATCTAAAGTAATATCTCCAAATCGCAGGTTAAGGATGCGCTCTAAACTCCGGCGACGTTCTTGTTGAATTCCTTCTTGTAAAATTTCTTGATACCAGGGTGATTCTCGTAATACTGTCATATCCCACCTCATGATTTGTTGAATTAACGGTATCTTATGTACAAAACTAGCAAAGAAAGCTAACAATGGTTCTAGTTGGTTCAAAGTTTGATCCGCTCGTAGTGCCTGCACTGCTGAGCGTAATTTCGATTCACTACCACCTCCTTTTAAGATTGGGACAAACGGTAGTAAGGATGGTAAAGGTTGTGTCAGTACCAAGTCAGCATCTACTTCCCACAGATTAATTACCCGATAATCTTGATGCGCCTTTAATCCCATGAATTCACTGTCGTAGCAGTCTTCAATGGTAACGGTGGCTGGGGGCGGCAAGATGTTAATTAATACTGGATAAGTGGATAGGTTATATTTCTCCTCAGCTAAGGCAACATAATTGCGCATGCGCTTAGGCATGGCCTGGCTATAGCGCAGTTGTAATTCGTTGAGAATCAGAAATTCTTGATGTTCAGGACTCTTTGCTTTGACGATTACGTCGCTTTCCCGACTAATCCACTGGAATTCAGCATCGAGTAACTCCGATGCTCGCACTTGGGGATTACCGGTTACCCATTGCACCCAAGCATTGGGGGCGAGACTGATTATATCAAATCCGGGTGTATACTTACTGTTAAGACAGAGCATGGTAAGTTTTATGCCCAAAAGGTTGACCCTGAAGCCCCACCTGAGTTGTGACGCCTTGGAACAGCGATAACGCGCGTGAAAAAGAC